>NZ_CP050296.1:327916-655833 GCF_014189455.1 Mesorhizobium huakuii | reverse complement strand
TCGACGGCGCCTTCGACGGCGAGCAGGCTGGCGGCACGGACGGTTTCCGGCTCCAGCACCTTGCCTTTCAGCGCGTCTTCGACGGCACGGGCTCGCCACGGCTTGGTCGCGACGCCGCCGAGCGCGACACGCAGGTCGCGGATGGTGCGGCCATCGGCTTCGAATTCGATGCCGACGGCGGCACTCGCCGCGGCGAATTCATAGGATTGCCGGTCGCGGATCTTCAGATAGGTCGAGCGGCGGGCGGCGGCGGAGCCGGGGATTTCGATGGCGGTGATCATCTCGCCCGGCTCGATGGCGTGTTCCCTGTCGGGCGTGGTGCCCGGCAACAGGAAAAAGTCGTCCACCAGAAGCCTACGCTCGCCGAGATGAATTGTTGCGTCGAAGGCGACCAAAGCGGTGGCGAGGTCCCCGGGATACATAGCGATACAGGCGTCGCTGGTGCCGAGCACGGCGTGGCCCCTTGTGACGCCGCCGATGGCCGAACAGCCAGAGCCGGGCTGCCGCTTGTTGCAGGCGGAAAAATTCGCGGGATCACGGAAGTACGGGCAGCGCGTGCGTTGCATCAGATTGCCGCCGATGGTTGCCATGTTACGGATTTGCGCCGACGCCGCCTGCCAGAGTGCTTCCGAGATGGCGGGGAAGCGGCTCTTGATGTCGGCATGGTCGGCGACATGGCCCATTCTGGCGAGCGCGCCGATGGTGGCGCCGCGCTCGTTCAGTTCGATCCGGTCGAGCCCCTTGAGATGGGTGATGTCGACCAGTGTGTCGGGCTCGGCGACGCCGCATTTAGCGAGGTCGATCAGCGTCGTGCCGCCGGCAAGCAGCATGGCGCCGGGCAGGGTGGCTGCCTGGCGTGCGGCATCAAGCGAGCCGGCGCGTAGGTATGAAAAATCCCTCATGATGCGACCTCCAGGGCTGCCTGGCGGACAGCGGCGACAATGTGCGGATAGGCGCCGCAGCGGCAGAGATTGCCGGCCATGTATTCGCGGATTTCCTCATCCGAGCCGGCGTGGCCTTCGCGGATGCAAGCCACCGCCGACATGATCTGGCCCGGCGTGCAATAGCCGCACTGGAAGGCGTCCTGTTCGAGGAAGGCAGCCTGCACGGGATGCAGTTCGCCCTCCCGTGCAAGCCCCTCTATGGTGGTGATGGCGCGGCCTTCGGCTTGCGCCGCCAGCGTCAGACAGGCCAGCACGCGCTCGCCGTCGACATGCACGGTGCAGGCGCCACACTGGCCATGGTCGCAGCCCTTCTTGGTGCCGGTCAGGCCGAGCCGCTCGCGCAAGGCATCGAGCAGCGTCACGCGCGGCTCGAGCTGCAATTCGTGGTGCTGGCCGTTGATGTCGAGATGTACGGGGATTTTCGTCATGGGCGTCGGGCTCCAGTTGCTTGACGCTGGTGGGATTATTTCATGTTGGACAGGTGGAGGCCCACCTGTCCGTCCGGCGCTTTCGCTCCGGGCGTTCGCCACTTCTCAGGCCAGCAGATCCTCGATGCGGATCGGAAAGCGGCGGGGCCGCACGCCGGTTGCATGCCAGACCGCGTTGGCAACCGCGCCAGCCGTGCCGGTGACGCCGATTTCGCCGACGCCCTTGATGCCGAGCGCATTGACGTAAGGGTCGTCCTCATGGACCAGGATCGCCTCGACCGACGGCACGTCGGCATTCACCGGGACATGGTATTCGGCGAGGTTGGCATTCTGGATCCGGCCCGTGCGCCGGTCGGTGATGGCTTCCTCGTGCAGCGCGAAGGAGACGCCCCAGATCATGCCGCCATAATACTGGCTGCGCACAAGCCTGGGATTGATGACTCGCCCTGCGGCGAAGGCGCCGACCAGCCTTGTGACGCGGATCTGGCCGAAATCGGGATCGACCTTGACCTCGGCGAAGACGGCGCCATGCGCGTGCTTGGCATAGGTCTCCTGGGACGCCGGGTCTGGAGCGCCCTTGCCGTGGCCTTCGATCTCCGTCAGGCCGGCGCGTGTGAGGATCTCGGCGTAACCTTCGCTGCGATTTTCGTCGTCGCTGCGATACAGCCGGCCGCCGCGCGCCACAACGCCTTCATTGCCGGCGCCGAACAGCGGCGAGGCCTCGTTGCCGGTGGCGAGATCGGCGAGCCTGGCGATCACGGCGGCACCGGCATTGTGGATCGCCATGCCGGCCGTCGCCGTATGGCCGGAGCCGCCGGCAATGCCCGCATTGGGCAGGTCGGAGCTGCCGGCCCTAAAGTCGACCTGGTCGATGTCGAGCCCCAGCCCATCGGCGGCGATCTGGGCGAAGGCGGTCCAGGCGCCTTGCCCCATGTCCTGCGCGCCGGTCTCCATCAGGCCGCTGCCATCGGCCTTGAGCACCGCTCGCGCTTCGGCCTGGAACATGATGGCCGGGAAGGTCGCCGTGCCCACGCCCCAGCCGGTGAGGAAACCGTCGGCGTCGCGCATCAGTCGCGGCTGCAGCGGGCGGCTCGCCCAGTCGAATGCCTTCGCGGCTTGGCTATAGCATTCGCGCAGCGCCTTGGAGGAAAACGGCTTGCCGGTCATCGGCTCGACCTCGGCATAGTTCCTGAGCCGGAATTCCAGCGGGTCCATGCCGCAGGCATGCGCCGCCTCATCGATGGCGCTTTCGAGCGCGATCGAGCCGGTGGCTTCGCCGGGCGCGCGCATGAACAGCGGCGTCCCGGTGTCGAGCCGCACCGCCTCGTGCGAAGTGGTGATGGCAGGGCTGGCATAGAGCGTGTGCGAGGCATCCGCCGCCGGTTCGAAGAAATCGTCGAAGGTGCTCGACGTGGTCTTGGCGTGATGGTCGATGGCCGTCAGCCGCCCCTCGCCATCCATGCCCATGCGCAGGGTCTGGCGCGTCGGCGCGCGGTGGCCGACCGGCCCGTACATCTGCTCGCGCCGCAGCACCAGCTTGACGGGACGGCCAACGAGACGCGCCGCCAGGATGCCCAGCACCTGCGGCCCGGAAATCATGCCTTTCGACCCGAAGCCGCCGCCGAGGAAAGGGCTGCGGATGTGGATGTTTTGCGGCGCGATGCCAAACAGGCCGGCGATGCGGCCCTGCGCCATGGCCAGGCCCTGGCTCGGCGTGTCGATCGACAGCCGGTCGCCATCCCAGGCGGCGACGATCGCGTGCGGCTCCATGGCGTTGTGGTACTGGGCCGGCGTCTCGTAGGTGGCCTCGATCCGCGTCTTCGCCGATTTGAGGCCGGCCTCGACATCGCCCTTGTGCTGAACGGCCGGATTGCCGACGCCGACCCCACGCGGCACGAAGCTTTCGGCATCGTCGAGACCGACGCGCGCCGGCAGCGCTTCATAGCGCGGCGAAAGCAGCGCCGCCCCCTCGGTCGCCGCCTCCAGCGTTTCGGCGATCACCACGGCGATGCTCTGGTTGGGGTAGCGAACCCGGTCGTTCTGCAGCAGGTCGAGCCGGAACATGAAGGGATGGTCCTTGGCATCCGGGTCGGCGGCGAGCGCCGGCCGGTTCTTGGGCGTCATCACCTCGACCACGCCCTTGTGCGCCTTGGCTGCCTCGATATCCAGCGAGGCAACGCGCCCGCGCGCGATGCTGGAGACAGCGAGCACGGCGTAGAGCATGCCGGACGGATGGTTGTCGGCCGCGTAGCGCGCGGCTCCGGTAACTTTCAGGAAGCCGTCGCGGCGTGTCAGTGGCTGACCGATGCTGGAGCCCTGCCTGATATGGGCGGGTTGCTGGTTGAGGCTGAGTTCAAGCGTCATGGCGCGCTCCGGGAGCGGAGGAAAAGGGGGAGGCAGGGAGGGCCGGCAGCCGCTCGGGCGTTCCCGCCAGGGCAGACGTCAGCGCCCTGACCACGATGCGGCGGGCAAGCTCGATCTTGAACGCATTGTCGCCGGAGGGGCTGGCATCGGCCAAGGCGGCGTTCGCCGCGCTGGCGAAGGTCGCCTCGTTGGCATCGGCGCCAAGCAGGACGGCCTCCGCCGAGCGCGCCCGCCACGGCTTGGCCGCGACGCCGCCGAGCGCCAGTCTCGCGGCACGGATCTTGCCGCCATCGACGACAAGTGCCGCTGCGGCCGAGACGACGGCGAAAGCATAGGAGGTGCGCTCGCGGACTTTCAGGTAACGGGCATTGGCGGCGAAGGAGGCGGCCTCCGCCGGCAGGCGCACCGCCACGATCAGGTCGCCGGGCTCAAGCGCATTCTCCCGCTGCGGCGTTTCGCCAGGAAGCCGGTGGAATTCCGCCAGCGTGACGTGGCGCCGGCCCTCCTTGCCCTCGATCTCGACGACGGCGTCGAGTGCCACCAGCGGCACGCAGAAGTCCGACGGATGGGTGGCGATGCAGGCATCGCTCCAGCCGAGTACTGCGTGCAGGCGGTTCTCGCCACCCAGTGCATCGCAGCCGGCGCCGGGCTCGCGCTTGTTGCAGGCGCTGGCGGTGTCGTAGAAATAGCTGCAGCGCGTGCGCTGCAGGAGATTGCCGCCGACCGTGGCGGCGTTGCGAAGCTGCGCCGAGGCTCCCGACAGCAGCGCTTCGGCCACCGCCGGATAGGCTTTTGCGAACGCCGCGTCGTGGGCGAGATCGGCATTGCGGACCAGCGCACCGATGCGCAGGCCGCCATCGTCCAGCCGCTCGATGCGGTTGAGTTCCGGCAGCCGCGAGATGTCGACGATGCGCTCGGGGCTGGCGATGCCGCCTTTCATCAGGTCGAGCAGATTGGTGCCGCCGGCCAGGTAGGCCGAACCCGGCTCGGCCGCCGCCGCGATGGCGTCGGGAATGGTGGCGGGCCTGATATAGTCGAAGTCTCTCATGCCGCTGCCCTCCGGTCGGCTGTGGCAAGTTTTTCCTGGGCCTCCAGGACGGCCTCGACGATGCCGCCATAGGCCGCGCAGCGGCATATGTTGCCGCTCAGCCCCTCGCGGATGCGTTCGGGATCGTCGCCGGCCTGTCCCTCGGCGATCAGGCCGAGCGTGCTCATGATCTGGCCGGGCGTGCAGAAACCGCACTGGAAGCCGTCATGGGCGATGAAGGCGGCCTGCACCGGATGCAGCTCTTCACCGTGGGCCACGCCTTCGATGGTCAAGACATCGGCGCCGTCATGGCTGACCGCCAGCGCCAGGCAGGAGTTGATGCGCTTGCCGTCGACCAGCACCGTGCAGGCGCCGCACTGGCCGCGGTCGCAGCCCTTCTTGGTGCCGGTGAGGTCAAGCCGCTCACGCAAGAGGTCGAGCAGGGTTACGCGCGGATCGACCTCCAGCTCGTGTCGGTGTCCGTTGATGGTGAGGGTGATGGGAAGGCTGGTCATGGGCGTCTGGCTCCAGTTTGCTTGACGCGGATGGGACGTGAACTGGTGCCTTGCCGGAGAAGGGCAAGGTAACCTTAAGGTCAGGTGTGGGCGGAGGTGGAGATGACAGCGGATGTCCCGGGAAACAGGCGGGCAGGGGAGATGTCGGCTTGCAGGTTCGAAAGACGTGACATACCGCTTCCCCTTCTTATATGATAAAGGCACTCCACTAAAGCGGAGGCGCCTCCGTTTATTAAGTGGGAGCTGACCCGGCCGGGTTCAAGCCCCCATATTTGGTCCGTGGAGAAAAAATTGGCAGACGCCGACATCGCCGCAGAGAAGGCCGCAGTGGAAAAACCGCTGCGCGCGGATGCACGGCGCAACCGCGACCGGCTGGTCGAGGTGGCGGCGGCCGTGTTTGCCGAGCGCGGCATCGATGCCTCGCTGGAGGAGATCGCGCGGCGCGCCGGCGTCGGCATCGGCACGCTCTACCGGCATTTCCCGACGCGCGAGCATCTGGTCGAGGTGGTCTACCGCCGCGAGGCGGAGGGGCTGTGCGCGGCCGCCGGTGATCTCGCGGCAAAACATCCGTCCGATGTCGCGCTGGAGCAGTGGATGCAGCGCTTCGTCGACTACATCGCCACCAAGCGCGGCCTGGCGACCAGCCTGCGCATCCTGCTCAGCACCAATTCGACGCTGTTCTCGGACACGTCGGGCCGAGTGTCGCAGGCCTTGCGGCAACTGGTCGAGGCGGCGGTGGCCGACGGCACCATCCGCGGCGATGTCGACGCCTCCGACGTGCTGCACGCGCTGTCGGGCATCTATTCGGCGCCCGACACCCCGGAATGGCGCGACCGCTCGCGGCGCTTGGTCAGGCTGTTGATGGACGGGTTGCGGTTCGGGGCGGTCGCCAAGGCCTGACGGTTTCCGCGACCGATCCCAGCCAAGCAAAACCTCGTAGACAGGCGCGTCCGTTAGCCATTGCAGCGCGAACCTGCACACCGGCCTTGCATCTGAATGAGAGCGGTTGTTAAAATCCTCACATTTCACGGGATACACAGGCCCAACGCATGAGTGCTCGCAAGGCGCAAAGGACAGCCCGGCTGATCGATCTGCTGTCGCAGCGGCGGGTCATCCATCTCAGTGAAGCGGCAGCACTTCTCGGCGTCTCCGAGATGACGGTGCGGCGCGACATCGCCACCAACCCGGGGCAGATCGCCTATCTCGGCGGTCACATATTGGCGGCGGCCGAGATCGAGGCCGATGTTCCCTACGAACTGGCGACCGCGGCCGACAGCCATGCGGCGGCGAAGCGCGAAGCCTGCGCGCATGCAGTGCGCAAGATACGGCCCGACGAGACGATCTTCATCGACTGCGGCACGACGCTGATCCATCTGATCGATCTCATTCCCGACAATTATCAAATAACGGCAATATGTTACGCCATGAATGTCGCGGAGCGCCTGAGCCGTAAGCCTAACGTCACGATCATCATGCTGGGTGGCGTCTATCACCCGGCGTCGGCGTCTTTCTCGGGCACGCATGATTTCGACATCTTAAACAGCGTCGGCATCAACGCCGCCTTCCTGTCCGCCGCCGGCGTCGACGCCAAGCGCGGCGCCACCTGCGAGCATTTCCACGAGGCGGTGGTGAAGCAAAAGGTGATGAGCCTGGCACGCGAAAACTACCTGGTCATCGACTCCAGCAAGATCGGCAAGCTCAAGCGCGCCTTTTTCTCAGCCATGGACGGCTTCGACGCCATCGTCACCGAACATGGCGAGGTCGGGCCGGATTCATTCCGGCCGCCAGCCTGACTCCGTTTGACATTTCCCCAAGGTGATGGAAAAGTCACAAAAAAAGTAAGAGAAGTCTCAAAAGAGACTCTCGACAGTCTGGGGTAGGGGACGTCAAAGGGAGGAAGTGCGGGCGTCATGATCGAACCGGGTTCGATTGCGCCACTATCCGATGCCCCCTTGCTGCGCGTCGAGGGCGTCAGGAAGCGGTTCGGCGGCGTCAATGCGCTGCGCGGCGTCAGTCTCGAAATCCTGTCCGGTGAAGTCCACGCCTTGCTCGGCGAAAACGGCGCCGGCAAGTCGACGCTGATCAAGATCCTGAGCGGCGTGCATGTGCATGATGGCGGCGCGATCGAAATCGACGGCAAGCCGGTCTCGTTTTCTTCGCCAGCCCAAGTCGCGCGATGCCGGCGTGGCGGTCGTCTACCAGGATCTGAGCCTGGTCGAATCGCTTTCGGTTGCCGACAATCTGCTTTTGGGGCGAGAGCCGAAGACGCGGCTTGGCTTCCTGAAAAAACGCCAGCTGGTGACGCAGGCAGAAGCCTTCCTCAAATCGCAGAATATCCCGCTCGATGCCCGCGCCATGGTCGGGTCGCTGCCCTTCGCCTATCGCCAGATGACGGAGATCGCCAAGGCGCTGATGGGCGACGTCCGCCTGCTTATCCTCGACGAGCCGACCTCGGCGCTGACCGACGACGAAGAAAAGATCCTGTTCGAGGCGATCCGGGCGGTCGCGGCGCGCGGCGTCGGGGTGATCTACGTCACGCATCGCCTCAACGAGGTCTTCCGCATCTCGAACCGGGTGACTGTGTTCCGCGACGGGCAGAACGCCGGAACCTTCGTCACGGCGCAGACCAATATGCGGCAATTGGTCGGTGCGATCGTCGGGCCGGATCATGCTGTGCTGAAGACGGACGGCGCCGGGCAAAGCACGCCGTCATCGGCTTCCCCTGGTTCATCTCAAAAGCCCGTGCTTGAGTTGAAGAACGTCAGCAATGACAGGCTCGACGGGGTCAGCCTCGAATTGCGCGCTGGCGAAATCCATGGCCTTGCCGGGCTGATCGGCAGCGGACGCACCGAAATCCTGCAAACCATCTTCGGCCTGCGGCCCGTCCAGTCGGGTGAGGCCAGCCTGGACGGCGTCTCGCTGAAAGACATCGATCCGGCGGCAGCAATACGGCAAGGCATCGCGCTGGTGCCGGAGGACCGGCACGTCCAGGGCCTGGTTCTCGAACATTCGATCGAGCGCAACCTGACTTTGCCGCGGTTGCCGTATTTCTCCCGCCTTGGCTGGCTGCAGCGCGGTCCGGCGAGCGAACATGCCAATGCCGCGATGCGCCGGCTTTCCGTCAAGGCGCCAAGCGCGTTGACCCTTGTGAAGAACCTGTCCGGCGGCAACCAGCAGAAGGTCGTGTTCGGCAAATGGAACGAGCCACGGCCGCGCGTGCTGTTGCTCGACGAGCCGACGGTCGGTGTCGATGTCGGCGCGCGCGAGGAGATTTACGGCGTCATTCGTGCTGCGGCGGCGGCAGGAAGCGGGGTGCTGCTGGTGTCTTCGGATCTCTCCGAACTGCTGCAGCTTTGCGACCGCATCTCGATCGTCGTCGATGGCCACGTCACCAGGACGATCGCGCGGCCGGACTTCGGCAGCGCCGAGGACCTCCATCACCTCATTCAACTTTCGCAGCCATCGGAAGAGCACGCGGCATGACCGACACTGAAAGCCCGGCAAAAGCTGCCGTCGATCCGCCGGGAGGTCGCTCGGCCTTGCGGCATCTGCTGCAGGGCGAGCGTCCCTATATGCTCTATGTCGCCTTCGCCATCATGCTGATCGTCTTCAGCCTGGCGTCGCCCTGGTTCCTGTCGATCGACAATTTTCTCAACATCGGCCGGCAGACGACACTGGTCTCGATCATTGCGGTCGGCATGACATTCGTCATCATTTCCAGGCAGATCGACCTGTCGGTCGCCTCGACGCTGGCGCTTTCGGGGATGAGCGCGTCGCTGGCCATGGCGTTCGTCGCCAACAACTGGGTCGTCGGCGCTGTGGCGGGGCTGGGCACCGGGGCGTTGATCGGGCTGATCAACGGCGTCTTGACCACGCGGCTCGAAATCCCGTCCTTCCTGGTGACATTGGGCACGCTGAGCGGCGCGCGCGGGTTGGCGCTGATGGTCACCAACACCAAGCCGGTGATCATCACCAACGAATATTATTTCGCGATCTTCGGCGAGGGCTCGGTGCTCGGCATCCCGGCGCCGATCCTGTGGACGCTCGGCGTCACCATCGCCGGCATCTTGCTGCTGCATTACAGCGTCTACGGGCGGCGGGTCTACGCGGCGGGCGGCAACCCGACGGCGGCACTCTATTCCGGCGTCCACATCAAGCAGGTCACGACGCTGGCCTTCGTGCTGACCGGGACGCTCGCGGGCCTCGCATCGCTGATCCTGTCGGCACGTTCGCACGCGGCGCGGCCCGACGTCGTGCAAGGCATGGAACTCGACGTCATCGCCTCGGTCATCCTCGGCGGCTGCAGCCTGTTCGGCGGCCGCGGCTTCGTGCTCGGCACGCTGCTCGGCAGCCTGATCATCGGCACGCTCAACAACGGTCTGGTGCTGCTCGGCGTCAGCTCGTCGCTGCAACTCGTCATCAAGGGAGCAATCATCGTCGCCGCGGTCGCGTTCACGAGGAGGTAAGGCGCGCACGCGGAAATCAGCAGAAAACCGCCGGCTCCAAACGGCAAAACAAACATCAATATCAACGGAGGAAAGTCATGAACCACTCGGCACGAATCCTGTTCAGCACATTGAGCCTCGCCGCCAGCGCCTTCGCGCTATCGACATCCCCAGGTTTTGCGCAAACGCCCGATACCTGCGTGACCGGCGTCGACCTCGCGACGCTCGGCCCCAAGGGCATTGTCGGGCAAGGCCCGCATGGCGAAAAGGCAGCCTCGCCCGACGAGCTGAAATTGACCGACGACGAAGCCGGCAAGGTCAAGGCCGGCAAGTTCAAGGTCGGCATCTCCATGCAGACGGTGAACCTCGACTGGTCGCAGCTGCAAGTGGCGGGCATCAGCGAAACGCTGGCCAAATACGGCGTCACCGTCACCGGCGTGGCCTCGGCCGAATACCAGGTCGACAAGCAGATCGCCGATATCGAAAACACCATCCAGCAGCATCCCGACGGCATCATTTCCATCCCCGTCGATTTCACCGCGACGGCGCCGACCTACAAGAAGGTGGGCGAGGCCGGCATCAAGCTGGTGTTCATGGACAGCATTCCGGTCGGCCTCTCATCGCCAAAGGATTTTGCCTCGATGATCTCGGCCGACAGCCAGGGCAATGGCCAGATCGCGGCGACGATCCTGGCGTCCTGCATGCCCAAGGGCGGCACGATCGGCCTGGTGAATTTCGGCGTCGACTATTTCAGCACCAATGAGCGCACCAAGGGTGTCAGCGAGTGGATGAAGAAGAACCGGCCCGACATCGTCATGAAGCAGGTCGATTTCACCGATCCCTCGAAAGTGTCGCAGATCGCCGGCGACTTCCTCACCGGCAACCCCGATGTGAAGGGCCTGTACGCGGTGTGGGACCAGCCGGCGCTCGACACGCTCTCCTCGATGCGCGCGCAAGGCATCGACATTCCGATCACCACGGTCGATCTCGGCCTGCAGTCTGCAATCGAGATCGCCAAGGGCGGGCCCCTCAAGGCAACCGGTTCGCAGCGCCCCTATGACCAGGGCGTCGCCGAGGCGCTGGCCATGATGAAGGCGCTGATCGGGCAGCCCACGCCCGCCTGGGTCGGCGTGCAGTCGTTGCCCGTGGTGCAGTCCAACGTGCTGGAATCCTTCAAGACGGTTTTCCACAAGGACCCGCCGGCCGAACTGGTCGACGCCTGCAACAGCGCCAAGCCGAAGTGCAATTGAGGCAGTGACATGGGCGCGGGAGAGATCCCGCGCCCCCGAGCCAGAACGGCCATTCATCGCGCGCACACGGTATGCTAGGCGTCACAGCAAGATAGCTTGATTTGCCTGTTATCCATGTTTTCGAGGGGATGCGATGTATGTGGGCCGTTCCTACAAGGTGACTGATTTTGCGCTGTGGTCGCGGCGCAGCGTTATTTACATGGTCGTGGTGAGCGGACTGGCCGTCGCGGCTTACCGTCTTCCCGGCATTGCAGGGTTCTCGGTGCCATGGTCGGTCGTGCTGGTGCTCGGCACCACCGTGTCGCTGGTCACCGGCTTCAAGAATTCGCAGGTGTTCACCCGCAGCGGCGAGGCGCTGCAGGCGTTCACGCAAATCACCGCCAGCAGCCGGGTGTGGTCCAATTTCTGCCGTGACTTCCTCGACGTGTCGACGGCCAGGCAACTCATCTACCGCCACATCGCCTGGATGACGGCACTGCGCTTTCGCTGCGGCGGCCGATGCCTTGGGAATCCATGGGCAAGGCCGCCAACATCGAGTACCGGCGGCGCTACCATATCCGGGAGGACAAGGGCTCGATCGCCGACGAATTGCGGCCGCTGCTGGCGGAACAGACCGACAAGGTGCTGAAATCGCCGCAGCCGGCGTTGGCTTTGCTCGAAATGCAATCGGTCCAGGTCAACACGCTGTTCAAGGACACCAAGCTTCCCCCGCAGATTTACGTCGAACTGACCAAGCTGATCCGCGATTTCCATGATCAGCAGGCGCGCTGCGACCGCATCAAGAACAATCCCTATCCGCGCCAATACGCCATCGTCAGTTCGATGTTCGTGATGGTCTTCTGCACGCTGTTGCCGTTCGGCGTCGTTCCGGTGTTCGCGGAGATGGGCAAGCTTGGCGGCGTGCTCGGCACGGTCGGGATCTGGCTGACGATCCCGTTCAGCACGCTGCTGGGCTGGGCCTACATGTCGCTCGACCAGGTCGGCGAGAGCAGCGCCAACCCGTTCGAGGGCAACGCCAACGACGTTCCGATCTCGCAGATCTGCCGTGACATCGAGATCGAACTGCGCGCCGGACTTGGCGAAGCTGACCTGCCCAAGCCCTTGCTGCCGGTGAACGATATCGCGACCTGAAGTGCCTGATCTGGCGCGGCTACGCTTTCGCCTCGACCAGGATCACCAGCGATTCCGGCACCACGCCATCATGCGCCATGGCGTCGGCGGCCGCCTTGCTCTGCATCAGCGCGGCCATCTTATCCATGTCCGGAACGTCCATCATTACGGCCACCCGTTTCGGATTCTGCGGATCGACGAAGGTGCGGATGTTGGTGATCCCCAGCGAGCCGAAAAGCTCCTTGCGCTTGGGTGAGCTCAACCAGTGCTTGCTGTCTTTCGTGATGTTGTGATGACCGATGACTGTTGGCATGGCATCCTCCCCAAAGGTGACGCCGGCGGCCGAAATCGCCCGCCTATGCTGCGATCCACCTTTACGGGGCCAATGAGCGCCGTTTCCCGCAGGCTGTCAATTAGCTGTTGCTGATGGACTTCCTAAAGCTCGAGGCAGACTTTCCCAAAATGCTTCTGGGCTCCGTAGTGCGTGAAGGCGGCGGCGATGTCGCGCAGCGGGAAACGGCGGTCGATGACGGGCTTTATGCCGTTGACCTCGATCGCGCGGATCATGTCCTGCTGGTCCGCCCGGCTGCCGATGGAAATACCGCTGATGCGGATCTGGTTCGAAAACACGGCCGGGATCGAGACGTCGGCGGCGAAGCCGGTAAGCACGCCGATCAGGGCGATGTGACCGCCTGTCCGGCAGGCGGCTATCGACTGTGCCAGCGTCGCGGGGCCGCCGACCTCGATCACGTGATCGACGCCGCGTCCGCAGGTCAACTCCCTGGCCTTGCGGCCCCAATCCGGCACCGCCTTGTAGTTGATGACGGCATCGGCGCCGAGGCGGCTTAGCCGCTCCAGCTTCTCCTCGTCGGATGAGGTGGCGATGACCCGGGCGCCGGCGGCCTTGGCGAATTGCAGCGCAAACAGCGACACACTGCCGGTGCCGAGGACCAGGACCGTGTCGCCGGGCTTCACCTTGCCGCAGACGACCAGGCCTCGCCAGGCTGTGACGCCGGTGCAGGTCAGCGCTGCGGCTTGCGCGTGCGTATAGCCCGCTGGAGCTTTGGTGAAGGCCTGCGCGGGCATGCAGACATACTCGCTGGCGAAGCCGTCAAAACTGTCGCCTGGAATGTCGCGCCTTGTGGCGGGTGTCATGTCGCCGTCCAGCCACCATGGATAGAAGGTGCTGACGACGCTGTCGCCGGGCTTGAGCGCATCGACCCCGCTGCCGACGGCGATCACTTCACCCGCGCCGTCGGACAGCGGCACGCGGCCATCGGCCAGCGGCGTCTTGCCCTGCACCGCGAAATCGTCGCGCATGTTCAGCGAGCAGGCGCGGATCCTGACCATCACGTCGTCAGGCCCCGGCTGGGGCGGATCTTCCTCGACCAGATCGAGCCTGTCCAAGCCACCCGGCGCTCTCAGCCTGACGAGCTTCATTGTCTTCTCCGATGTGTGGGGTGTTTCGATACGGGGGCTGGGCCTATCGGATCTGGCGTCCGGAAATCACCCGCAGCCAGGGTGCCAGGTGGAAGGCGCTCATCAAGAGATACATGGCCGGCATCCCGGTCAAAGACGGGCCGGTCAGCGGCGAGGCGCCCATGCACAGCATAGCCGCGTCACTGCCCTGAAGGCAGGAGAGCAGTGCCATCACCGCGAAAGTCGGGGCGGCGGCGAGGCAGAGCCAGTCGACTGTGCCGAGGGCGGCTGTGTTTTCAGGGGTTGCGCTGCCGGTGCCAGAATGGATATCGCTCATAATCTTAATCCCTTAATGGTTGCGGCCCGTCAGAATCTGCGTTCCTCGCCCCACTTTCGTCTAGGCTATGGGTGATTGGCGTGACTGATCAGGGCCATGCTTGATTGGCAGGTGGTTCCCCCAATCCGTCGCTGCTTCGCAGCGCCACCTTTCCCCCCTCCGGAGGAAAGGAAGGGAGCGTTGCTGGACGAGCGTTGACGGCAAAAAGCCAGGCGCCTTTCCTCTACCCCGTCGATCGGGGGTCCGAAGGACGGGCGAGACCCGTGGCTCGCCCCGGCAGGTGGCTCGGCGAAGCCGAGACGGAGTGGGGGTCGACCAACGCGGCACAAGGGGGCTTGCTCTCGTCAGTCCCAGCTACTCGCCCTTATCCCTGAACGCGGCTTCGCCCGCGGCCGCCACTTCGGCCCATTTCTTGTCGGCTCCGGCTTCGTAATTGTCGTGCCAGTTCCACCAGCTGTAGAGCGGGGTCTGGGGATAGCCCTCGGGCGAATCCTCCCAGACCTCCTGGCGGCCGAGCGGGGTGGCGTCGAGATAGCTCCAGACCGTGCCCATCGCCTCGTCGCCGCGGCTGTTGATGAAATAGGTGCGGAAGACGCGGTCGCCGTCTTGGATGAAGACGTTGTGGCCGTGCCACTCGTCGACGCCGAAATCCTTGTCGAAGCTGTCGGTGATTGTGTACCAGGGCATCTCCCAGCCCATCCGCGTCTTCAGCCGCGCAATGTCGTCCTGCGGTGCGCGCGAAGCGTAGGCAAGCGTGGTGTTGCGGGCATTGAGATGGGCGAGGTGGCCGACCTGGTCGGCGCCGAGCGAGCAGCCGCGGCAGGCATGATCGGGCCAGCCATAGACGCCCGGTTCGAAGAAGGCGCGGTAGACGATCAGCTGGCGGCGGCCTTCGAACAGGTCGAGCAGGCTTGCCTTGCCGTTGGGGCCTTCGAACACATAGGCCTTGTCCACTTCCATCCACGGCATGCGCCGGCGTTCGGCGGCAAGCGCGTCCTTGGCGCGCAGCGTCGCCTTTTCCTTCACCAGCATCTTTTCGCGCGCGGCGTCCCAATCCTGCCTGGAAACGATCGGCGGGGTCTGCATCGTCATGTGCTTGGTCATTGGTCTTCTCCTTTGCCAGTGGTGCCATCGCGGGCTACCTGGGGATCCAGGCTAGAGCGATGAAGCGGTGTGGGGTGAGTTACATCTGCGACGGGATTTACATCCTCCGGCCCGGCGCAGCAGGGGTGGTGGGGCCGTGCGGCGTGTTCGAGATTGTCGGTTGCAGGCATTTTCAACTACCTCTAATGAGATGCTTAATATGAATACCTGAGATGCTCAGGCTAGCTAGCGCCGGAATTGGCGTCAACCGCGCCGGTGGTGCCCTCAGCCACATGGCTAGGTCTCCCCTGGCTCGATGCGACTTGCTGGCCGGCAGTGGTGATTTAAGTTAGGGCGGTGCGGGGGTGGGAGTTACAAGTGTGACGGGATTTGAATGGACTCGCTGATCACGGCGGCAGCGCTGGCGCTGGCGGCGGGCGATCCGCTCGGCGCGCTCGACCGCGTCGCGCTCCGCGAAGATGCGCCGGCGCTGGCGCTGCGCGGCATCGCCATGGCGCAGCTCGGCGATTTCGATCGCGCCAAGCTGCTCTTGCGCCGGGCGGCCCGCGCGTTCAGCCCGAAAGAGGCCGTCGCGCGCGCCAGATGCGTCGTCGCCGAGGCCGAGATCGCGCTGGTCTCGCGTGATCTGGGCTGGCCGGCCAAGGCGCTCGACGCGGCACGCACCACGCTGGAAAAGCATGGCGACCGGCTGAACGCGGCGCATGCCGGCCACCTCAAGGTGCGGCGCCTGCTGCTGATCGGCCGGCTCGACGAGGCCGAGCATGTGCTGGCCGGGCTCGACCCGACGCCGCTGCCGCCGGCCGCGCGGGCCGCACATGAACTCGCCGTCGCCGGCATCGCCATGCGGCGTCTGCGGACCCGGCCGGCGCGCGCGGCGCTGGAATGGGCACGCAACGCCGCCCGCCAGGCCGGCATTCCCGGCCTGATGGCGGAGGTCGCCACCGCATCGCTGGCGCTGGAAACGCCGGCGGCGCGGCTGATCACCCACGGTACGGAGCGACCGCTGCTGCTCGAAGAGGTCGAGGCGCTGCAGGCATCGACGGCACTGGTCGTCGATGCTTTTCGCTATGCCGTGCGCGCCGGGGACAGGACGGTCTCGCTGGCGAGCCGGCCGGTGCTGTTTTCGCTGGCGCGTGCGCTCGCTGAAGCCTGGCCCGGGGATGTCTCGCGCGAGGAGCTCGTGGCGCGGGCCTTTGGCGGCAAGCATGCCGATGAATCGCACCGCGCCCGGCTGCGCGTCGAGATCGGCCGGCTGCGCGTCGAGCTTGCCGCGCTGGCCGACATCAGCGCCACCAAGCGCGGCTTCACGCTGGCGCCGCGCCAGGCGCGCGCGGTGATGGTGCTGGCGCGGCCGATCGAGGAACGCCACGCGGCGGTGCTGGCCTTGCTCGCCGACGGCGAAGCCTGGTCGAGCTCGGCGCTGGCGCTGGCGCTCGGAACCGGCCAGCGCAGCGTGCAGCGGGCGCTCGAGCCGCTCGCCGAGGCCGGCAAGGTGCAGTCTTTCGGCCACGGCCGGGCGCGCCGCTGGATGACGCCGCCAGTGGCCGGATTCACGACCACCTTGTTACTCCCGGCGCCGCTGCCAAGCAGTTAGGAAGGGTGGATGACCACAATCGAGGATCAAGACATGAAACATTCACCGGCCGAAATCCTGCGCGAATACGGACCCTTTCCCGGTGTGGAGCGGATACATGGGGTGAGCTTTGACGGCGAGAATGTCTGGTTCGCCTCGGGCGACAGGCTGAATGCCTTCGATCCGCAAAGCGGACAGCCACTGCGCTCGATCGATGTCGCCGCCCATGCCGGCACCGCCTATGACGGCCGGTATTTCTACCAGCTCGCCGATGACCGCATCCAGAAGATCGACCCCGATACTGGTGCGGTGCTCTCCACCATCCCGGCGCCCGGCGGCGGCCGCGACTCCGGGCTGACCTGGGCCGAAGGCACGCTCTGGGTGGGGCAGTACCGCGAGCGCAAGATCCACCAGATCGATCCCGAGACCGGGAAAATCCTGCGCAGCATCGAATCCAGCCGTTTCGTCACCGGCGTGACCTGGGTGGACGGCGAGCTGTGGCACGGCACCTGGGAAGGCGACGAGAGCGATCTGCGTCGTGTCGACCCCAAGACCGGCAAGCTCCTGGAACGGCTCGACATGCCGGCCGGCATGACCGTCTCGGGACTGGAATCCGACGGCGGTGACCGCCTCTACTGCGGCAGCACATCCACCGGGGTGGTGCGGGCGGTGCGCCGGCCGAAATGAGCCGGTTCCCCTGACGCAGACATCGGGGCTGTGAAGTCGAGCCTCGCGAATTTGTCCACCGGCGACTGGTCGTCGCCCCAGCGCGTGCCTAGATAGGCTGCGTTGGGCGACCGCCCGGACATCTCTTCGCAAAGGACCCGACCATGCCCGCACAGATCACGCTGAACGACGGCGCCACCATCCCCCAGCTTGGCCTTGGCGTGTGGCAGGTCGATCACGGCATCACCGCCCAAGTCGTGGGCTGGGCGATTAAGGCCGGCTACCGGCTGATCGACACCGCCGAAGGCTACCAGAACGAGGAGGGCGTCGGCGAGGCGATCCGCTCCGCCGATGTGCCGAGAAACGAGCTGTTCATCACCTCGAAACTGCGCAACGGCGCCCACCAGCGCGATGCCGCCTTGCGCGCTTTCGACGACACGATGGAAAAACTCGGCGTCGAGCAGATCGACCTGTTCCTGATCCACTGGCCGGTGCCCAGCCGGGACAGATATGTCGAGGCCTGGAAGACCCTCATCGAGCTCAAGCAGGCCGGCCGCATCAAGTCGATCGGCGTGTCGAATTTCAACAGGGATCACCTGGAGCGCATCATCGGCGAGACCGGCGTGGTTCCGGTGGCCAACCAAATCGAACTGCATCCGCGTTTCCAGCAGCGCGCGCTCAGGGAATTTCACGCCCGCCACAACATCCACACCGAAAGCTGGAGCCCGCTGGGCAGCGGCCGGCTGCTGAGCGACCCGACCATCGCGGGCATTGCCGGTAAGCACGGCAAGTCGGCGGCGCAGGCGATCATCCGCTGGCACCTGCAGCAAGGGCTGATCGTCATCCCGAAATCGGTCCGCCAGGATCGCATATCAGCCAATTTCGATGTCTTCGATTTCGAGCTGGACGCGCAGGACCTGAAGACGATCGCCGGCATGGATTCGGCTGATGGACGCGACGGCCCGAACCCGGCGACGGCGTCGTTTTTTGTTCTGAGGAGCCGGCGATGACGCTGCCGATCTCCCCCTCGTGGGGGAGATGTCCGGCAGGACTGAGGGGGGGCGCTGCCCCGCCGGCATATCAGGATCTGGGTTCCTCGCCCCCGCGAAGCGGGGAGAGGTGGCCGCGAAGCGGTCGGAGAGGGGGCCTTCGTAGGGCGCAGGCGCTCATGCCGGAGCATTCCAGCACAGGTCAGTGCCATTCCCCTCTCCGTCTCGGCTTCGCCGAGCCACCTCTCCCCACTTCGTGGGGCGAGGAACCCAAGCTGGACTTCTGTCCTGCCGGACGTTCGTCGTTCAGAAAGCCAAGCAATTGGCTTTCTGTCCGCTATGCGGACCACTCCTCAACCCCCACGAGGGGGGAGATCGGCAGCTGCGCCCTTTTTGCTAAATCCCCGACCCGTCGAGCTGCTGCGCGTCGTCGCCTTCCCAGGGCGCCGGCAGCGAGCCGCCGCGGCTGAGATTGGCCGAGGGCAGGGGCATCCAGCATTTCAGCTCCGGTTCGGCATATTCGACGACGCGGCCGGGCGAGGAATCCGACGCCCGCCAGCCTTCCCCGGCGAACTGGTCGCCGCGCGCCCAGTAGGCGAGGTCGACTTCCGCCGGTCCCTGTTCGGAGGGACGGACCGTGACCAGGATCCGGCTGCCGTCCTTGGGCGCCGTCGACATGTGGCGCCACCGTTCGGGCTCGTCCATCGCATTTCCTCCTGCCTTGGTGCGAGATGAAGTGTCGCCTCGCCATCGATGGTGGTCAACCCACACTTTGTCGGATTACATCGGCCACCTCCGTCCTAGGTCTGGCGATGTTCGCCAGGACAAGGAGAGGCATTTTATGCGTGACAGGGTCGAGCCGATGCCGGCTGGCAGCGAAATGAAACTGTACTTCAGCCGCAATCCCAATCCGCGCCTGGCGGTCGCGGTGGCACGCCATCTCGAGGCGCAGGTGACTTTCGAATTCGCGTCACCCTTTGCGCCGGGGCAAGCGGAGCGATTCCGGCCGCTCAATCCCAACCTTTCCATTCCCATCCTCGCATGGCCGGGCGGCAGCCTTTGGGAAGCGGACGCCATAGCCTGCCGGCTGTCGCGCGACGTCGGATCGGATTTCTGGCGCACCGGTGATGACGAGCCCGACATGATCCGCTGGCTGAGCTGGGGCAAGGAGAATTTTGCGCGGGCCTGCGACATGGTGCATTTCGAGCGTGGCACCAAGCAGCGCTATCACTTAGGCCCAATCGATCATCAACTGGTCGAGGAGGGGCTGAGGCTCTTCGACACAACGGCGGCAATCCTGGAGGCAGCGCTTGGCAACCGGCAATGGCTGGTGGGAGATCGGGTTTCCTATGCCGATTTCCGCATGGCGACGTTCCTGCCCTTCAACGAAGTCGCCGGCCTGCCGCTTGAGGACTATCCCGCGCTCGCGCGCTGGTATCGCCGGCTCGAAGCCATCGATGCCTGGCGCGACCCTTTCGCGGGGCTGGATGCGCCGCATTTGCCGCCGGTGCCGCAGCAAGGCGCGTAAGCTGAGAGCGTTGGGGAAAAACTGACGACCGGCGCATACACAAAGGAAACTTGAAGGCGCCGGCCGCCATTTGGGGCGTTGGGGTGCATCTCGTTGGGGCGCGATGCAAGGTCAGGCTAAACGGATGGCCGGCCTCTGCAATCGCAACGCCGGCCTATGGTGAACAGGTGGTTACTATCCACAGGCGCCGGCCGGCGCGGCCGCTCTTGCCGGCGCTTCACCCTTGCTCACAACTGTGCGCAACACCCGCTGCTTGGCCATCGGTGCTCGACGGGCCGCGCCCGGGTTGGTAAGCCCCATGCCGCGCAGGAGACCTTTTTGAGTCGAGACATGACCGTTGCGATCGAGATGGGACACACCACGGCGGGCGCCCCAGCGAACCTCGATCTCGAGGAGCTGCTGGCGACCCGCCTTCTGGTGCAGGGTAATTCGGGCTCCGGCAAGTCGCATCTGTTGCGCCGGCTGCTGGAGCAGAGCGCGCCCTGGGTGCAACAGACCATCATCGATCCCGAAGGCGATTTCGTCTCGCTCGGCGAGCGTTACGGCCATCTGGTGATCGATGCCGAGGAGCACACCGAGCGCGGCCTGCAGGCGGCCGGCGAGCGCGCACGCATCCACCGCGTTTCCACCGTGCTCAACCTCGAAGGGCTCGACGCCGAAAACCAGATGCGGCGCGCCGCTGCCTTCCTGGGCGGGTTGTTCGAGGTCGCCCGCGACCATTGGTATCCGATGCTGGTGGTGGTGGACGAGGCGCAGCTGTTCGCGCCGGCTGTGGCCGGCGAGGTTTCGGACGAAGCGCGCAAACTCTCGCTCGGCGCCATGACCAATCTGATGTGCCGTGGCCGCAAGCGGGGACTGGCTGGCATCATCGCCACGCAGCGGCTGGCCAAGCTTGCCAAGAATGTCGCGGCGGAAGCCTCCAATTTCCTCATGGGCCGCACCTTCCTCGATATCGACATGGCGCGCGCCGCCGATCTGCTCGGCATGGAGCGGCGCCAGGCGGAAGCGTTTCGCGATCTGGAGCGCGGGCAGTTCATGGCGCTGGGGCCGGCGCTGTCGCGGCGGCCGCTCGGCCTGCGTATCGGCCCGACCGACACCAGCCCGCGCAACGGCACGCCGCGGCTGATGGCGATGCCGGAATCAGCGCTCGAGGACGCCCGTGCGATCATCCTGGCGGCACCGCCGCCCGAGACGGTGCGCACGCCGCGCCGGGTGGCGTCACCAGACCTGCTCGACCAGCTGATGGCGGCGAAATCGGCGGCGCTGGAAATCCGCCCCGAACCGGCGGAGCCGCAAATCAGCGCCGAGGATCTGGCGGAGCGGCGCGAGCGGGTCGACCGCGTGCTGCGCGCCATTCTGGCGCAGCCCGATGCGGGTTTTCGCGTCATCGGCGTGCTCTACCAGGAATTCGTGGTGCGCTGCCGCATCGAGGGCCTCGCCTCGGTGGTGCCGGACCTCGCTGAATTCCGCCGCATGCTGACGCGCGCCCGCGCCGGCCTCGGCTCCGAGACGACGCAGGATGACGCGTGGCGGGACGTTTCCGTCCGCGCCTCGCTGCTGCCCGACGACATGCAGGGCGTGTTCATGATGATCGCGCGGGCGGCGAAGGAGGGCTGGCCGTGCCCGAGCGACGCCGCGATCGCACGCGCCTACGGTTCGCACTCGCTGCGCCGTGCCCGGCGTCTCCTGACCTATATCGAGGAGCAGGGCCTCATCGTCTGCCAGCTCGACGGCACGGGAAAGCGCACCGTGACGCTGGTCGAACTCGCCTGGGCCACGGCGCCCGGCGACCCCAATGCCGAGGAGGCGGAGCAGGGGAGCCTGGCGCTCTGAGGGGGCGCGCCGCTTCCGGCCGGCTATTTTGATTTGCGGCCCAGCCCCATGGATTTGGCGAGTTTCGAGCGGGTCGCGGAATAGTTTGGCGCCACCATCGGGTAGTTGGAAGGCAGGTTCCACTTCTTGCGATACTGGTCCGGTGTCAGCCCATAGTTCGTCTCGATATGCCGCTTCAGCGATTTGAAGCGCTTGCCGTCCTCCAGGCAGATGATGAAATCGGGCGTCACGGATTTTTTGACGGGGACGGCATATCTGATCTCGTCGGGGCCGCCATCGGCAACACCATCCGAAATATTTCGGATCGACGCGTGTATTTTGCCAATGAAGTCGGGAAGCTCGGCGGCGGGAATGGGGTTGTTCGAGACATAGGACGAGACAATATCGGCGGTTATCGAGATAACCGGGTCGATATGTTTTCCGTTTCCGGCGTATGTGCTGGCGCCGTCGGTGACTTCATCAGACGTTTCTTCGAAAATTCCCCCGGCTCGGACTATGGTTGGTCTGACATAAGGCTTCTTCAAAAGGTTTCTCCTTGACGAGCATGGGCTGGCTGATGCATCTGCCGGAACATAGTTGTGGGAAAATTTCACACGTGTCAACTGGTGTGAAACGCGTCGCAAGATGATTTCGGCCAAGTCGAAGCGTTGTTCCCCGTCGGGATGCGGGCAACCGGAACTGACGCGACAGAAGGATCGCCGATGTCGCTTCTTTGGTCGGCACCCTTGTGGAAGCATTTCCCACAAGCTATTTTCGGCAGGAATTTCCGAGGGATGGATGACCGATTTAACGATTGGCAAGTGAAGGACGACAATGAGCAAATCGGGGGGACAACATCTGGATGCCGCAGGGGTCCAGAACGCGTTGAACCGGGTCCTTCGCCCGCTGGTGCGGTTGGCCATCAAGTGCGGCGTGACCTTTCCGGCCTTCGTCGACCTGCTGCGCCAGCTCTACGTCAATGTGGCGGAGCATGAATTCGCGCTGCCGGACAAGCAGCAAACCGACTCGAGGGTCAGCCTGCTGACGGGCGTGCACAGGAAGGAAGTCAGCCGGCTGAGAGGGGCGGGCGCTCCGGTGCGGGTGGTGCCCGATTCCGTTTCCAGGACCAGCGCCATCGTCGCGCGCTGGCTTGCCGATCCGCAGTTCGTCGACGCCAAGGGCGTGCCGTTGCCGCTGGCGCGAACGAGTGAGGCGGGAGAGCCGTCCTTTGCCGGTCTGGTGGAATCGGTAACCCGCGATCTCAGGCCGCGCGCGGTTCTCGACGACTGGCTCGACCGAAAGCTGGTCGAAATCGACGGCAAGGACCGGATCGTGCTGATGGAAGGGGCAATGGTGCCGCGCGGCGACGGCGAGGTCCGGCTCTACTATTTTGCCCGAAATCTCGGGGATCATGCGGCGGCCTCGGTCCAGAACGTGCTGGCCGACGCGCCGCCCTTCCTCGAGCGCGCCGTCCACTATGACGGGCTGTCGGAAGAGCTGGCCAGGTCGCTCGAGGCCTACAGCCGCGAGATCGCGGTCGAAACGCTGCTGCGCCTGAACAAATACGCAAACCAGGCCATTCAGAGCGATCCGGGCGGGACCAGCCGGTGGAACTGGGGTGTCTATATCCTCACCTCCGACGGCACGTCGCTCGTTGCCGAAGAAACGCCCGAGAACAAGGATGCCGGCGGAGAGACGGCATGAGCGGGAGGCCGACGAGACGGGGTTTCCTGACGCTCGCAGCCGCCGTGCCGGCGGTGTTTTTCAGTCTGCTTGCGCGGGCGACCGAACCGTCGAAAGACCAGGGCATTGGCGGCACCGGCTGGACGGCCGGGACCGATGGCGACCAGGGCATCGGCGGCACCGGCATCGTCGGGACGATCCAGCGCTTCGGCAGCATTTTCGTCAATGGCGTGCGGGTTCAGTACCAGCCTGACGTGCCGGTCTGGATCGACGACGTCCCCGTCGCCCCGAATAGCCTGAAGATCGGGCATATCGTGCGCGTCGCGGTGGTGCAAAAGGCCGATCGCATCGTGACCTCAGCCATCCATGTCACCAGCGAGGTGGTGGGACCGGTCGAGCGCAAGACAGCCAAATCGATGCGGGTGCTGGGACAGCAGGTCGACATCAGCCAGCTTGCGGAGGGATTGAAGGTCGGGGTGGGCGATATCGTTGCGGTTCACGGCATTCGCCGGCCCGACGGGAAAATCGTCGCCAGCCTGGTGGAGGCGAGGCCGGATGAGCAGACCTATCTGCTTCGCGGCCTGGCGGTCGTGCGGTCGGGCGCGTTGCTGGTCGGGCAGCTCAAGATCGGAGCCGGTTCGTCGCCGCTGGCAAATCGGCGCGTTCAGCTGACCCTCACCAAGGCCACGGGCGGATACAGAGTGGTGCATCTGGAAGCGGAAGCGCCGGTTCCGCAGGCCAATGTCGCGGATGTTCTCTACGAGACGTTTTTGCAACGCCGGGGGCAGCGGCTGGAATCGGGTCTTGGCGTCGCCGTCGACAATCTGAATGGCGATGTGAAATCGACTGGTGCCGTCAGGGCGTTTATCGAGGTTGGGTTCGATCGCGAGGGCAATATCGTGTCGGCGTCGCGTGGTCGCGGTGCCGGTGGGCCGTCGCCCAACCAGCCTGGGCCGAACCCACCGGGTCTGCCCGGTCAGCCTCCCGGCGGGCTGAATGGGCCAGGTACTCCGGGTGGACCCGGCGGACCGAATGGGCCAGGCGGGCCTGGTGGACCTGGGGGGCCTGGCGGCCCAGGCGGGCCCTAGTCCAACATGCTTTCTCTCGGCGGAACGCGGCAGTCTTCACCGGTTGGCGCCGCCCCTCACTGTCCTGCCGGACATCTCTCCCCGTATAGTGACGGGGGGAGAGGGGCTGGCCGCAACGGCGGCGCCTTTTTTGCAACACTGGAGATTGGCGAAGCCGCCGATGACAGCGTCCCTCTCCCCGTCACTATACGGGGAGAGGATGCCGGCAGGCAGGTGAGGGGGCAGCGCCAACGGCTGGCCGTTATTGCGCAGCGGAATTGGAGCGGTTCATCGCTTCACGAAACGCTGAGCGCCTCCATTTCCTATAGCTTTGCGCATCTTCGGATGGGGGAAGTCCCTCGCACTTCCTGTGCGGAAGCAATAATCCGGCCGGTCCGTCCTTTGCGATAGACGGAACCGGCCGGCACAGCCGTACGGGGCTCGTTGGGGTAGGGGCGTGAGCTTTTTTGGGTACGGCTGCCTTCCGCGGACCATGCGGGGGGCGGACGGTCCGCTGAATTCGATGGAATGTCCTGGCTTCCTTTCCTCTCACAGTCGCTGACAGTTCAACATGTGGGAAAATTACCCACAAGTCAACTCTGTGTGCTTGACGTGGGTAAATTTCCCACGTAGAAGAAATCAACACCTGAGGACGATCATTTGCAACCCTCGGGCCTCGGAACAAAGGCAAACAATCCGAATGGATGCGGCTTTGACCGCCACGGATTTTGTTGCCTCCGGATTGATTGATTTCGGTGAAGCAACCTCGAAGGTAAACCATTGAAAAAACTGTATATTGATGCCTCCCTGCCGTTTCGCTGGGGGCCGCATCCACCAGTGGGTATCCCGCGCGTCGAAACGGCGCTCATTCGCCAGGCGCTTCGTTGGAAGGGCTCGCCGGTCGGCTTCTTCATCGTCGACGCGTGGGGGCAGGGTCAGAGGCTCGATGAAACCGAACTTCGGTATCTGAAGCGGCTCGTCGACGGTGATTTGCCGCAGCCGATTGGCGGCGAGGGCAACTCCTATCTGGCGCGGCTGTGGAAAGTGCTGGCGATCATGCGGGAGGCGCCCTTTGCCTGTGGGCGCGAGTTCGATCGCGTGGCGGCGATCTTCCTCTCGGGTTCCGAGAAGAGGCGCGGGCTTAGGTTTCAGCTGTCCAAGACGGCCATCCGGCTTTTCAAGATCGTGAAGTCGGCGCTGCGGCCAAGCAGGCTCGACACCGGAGATCCGCTGAAAGACGAAAACGCCATATGCTTTCTGTCCAGCGCAAGCGTGCACGAACTGGCCGCCAAGAAGCTCACGGGAAAAGCCAAAAGCGGCATCTTCACCCTGATGCACGACCTCATTCCGATCGACTTCCCGCAATTCGTCGGTCCGCATCACGCGCGCGGTTTCGCCCGCAACACGGCATGGCAGCTCGAAAATGCGCAGCTGCTCGTCTGCGTGTCG
This sequence comes from Mesorhizobium huakuii, assembly GCF_014189455.1. Classification (NCBI taxonomy): domain Bacteria; kingdom Pseudomonadati; phylum Pseudomonadota; class Alphaproteobacteria; order Hyphomicrobiales; family Phyllobacteriaceae; genus Mesorhizobium; species Mesorhizobium huakuii. Next base: position 630,123 of record NZ_CP050296.1, on the reverse strand, counting down.
AAATACACCGCCGACAGGGTGAGATGCCATGCCAAGGCCTCCGGCCTGCGCCGGATTCCCCAAGTCGCGGTTGCATCGCCCGGCGCCTTCCTGAGGGAAAGCGTCACCGACCGGGAGATGTCGGTCGAACGGCAAAATCAGAAGCGCAAATTCGTCCTCTACTGCTCGACGATCGAGATCCGCAAAAACCACATCCTTCTGCTCAAGGTCTGGCACCGGCTTTTGCCGCTGCTGGGTGAGCGGCTGCCGACGCTCGTGCTGTGCGGCCGATGGGGCTGGATGTATGAGGAGCTTACCGCCTTCATGGCGCAGCATCCCGAGCTTGCCGAACATGTCGAGTTCCGCTCCAACCTCGGCGACCGGGAACTGGCGGAACTCTATCGGGACGCCGAATTCAGCGTCTATCCTTCCGCGGTCGAAGGCTGGGGCCTGGGAGCGGCCGAGTGCCTCGATTTCGGGCTGCCGGTGCTGATTTCGGACGCTCCGTCGCTGACGGAGGCAACGCAAGGGCTGATGCCGACCATCCCCGCGCGCGACGTTGAAGGCTGGTGCGCCGCGGTCGCCAAGGCCTGCACGGATCCGGTCTGGCTGGCGGAATTGCGCCACATCATCGCGACACGATACCGCCCGATCCGTGAGCGCGCGTTTTTCGCCACCATAGTCGACCACGTGGCGGCAATCGACCACGCCGCAGAAGCCGACCACGCCGCGGCCGTCGACCCTGTCGCAGGCATCGCTTCAGATGATCTAGCGCCGAGGATTTATGGGCCGAACCGGGTGGTGGCCGGGCAGGCCAGGGGGCCTGGCCCGTTGGCGGCCGAACAACCAGTTTTTCGCAGGGCGTGATGGGAACCATTGTGGATATGTCGACGCTCGGCGGGGCGCGGGAGCGGCCCGGCAATATTGCCGTCCGGGTGATGGGGACGCCGCGATCCGGCACCAACCTCGCCAAGCACCTTATTGAACGCTACCTCGAAATCCCGGTCGTCTTCGATCAGGGGTTCTGGAAACACGGGGTCTTCCCCGCGTTGATGAGCGGGCGCGAGATCGACCATGGCGGCTTGCCCATTGTCGTCATGAGCAAGGATCCCGTCAGTCAGATTCTGTCGTGGTATCGCCTTGCCAGGAACGACACGATCTTCAAGCCGAACGGAAATCTCGGCTCGTTTCTCAGCAACCCGTTCGAGGTCAGGCAGGATTTTACCGGAGCAAGGCGAATGGAATACAGGTTCCGGTCGCCAGCCGATTACTGGAACCAGTTCTACTTCGCCATGGATGCGCTTCGCCGCGCCGGCGCCCCGGTGCATTTCATGTGCTATGAGCAGCTCGTCTCATCGGCGGCCACGTCGCTGTATCTGATCTCTGATTTCCTCGGCTTTGCCAGGCCTTTCGACGTCCGTAGCGTGGTGGAGATCCGCGGCACACGCTCGACGCGAGCAATGATCTCGACCAGGTTGCGGGCATGATGGATGAGCGCGCCGCGTTTGATCCGGCGCGCGCCGAGCTGGCCTCGGCGCTGGCCAGGATCGGCTGGCGCAACGCGAGCACCATCCTGCGCGCCATCGACGACGATGTGCTCGATGCAACGGGACGGGCCGGCTTTCGCGAGATGTGCCGCGAGGCGGTTGGCCCGGTTGCGATGCTTAGATCGCTGGTCGGGTTTTGGTGAGGGGGCTTGTCGCACCGGTTGTGCGACACGGCTTGGCCATGTCCCCGATGCCATTGAAGCTGGCTGGACCCTCAGCCTGACGTCACCGGCGCATGGTGGCGGCCTTCGGCTGGTCGCCGACAGCAAAGACGGCGCTTGCCTCGCTGACGATGGAGACGTGGTCGCGCGCGGCCTTGCCTGCGGCGGCGCCGTCGCCACGCAGGATCGCGGTGACGATGGCATCATGCTCCTGCCAGGATTTGGCCAGGCGTCCGGCCAGCCTGAACTGGGCGCGGCGGAAGGGGGCCAGCCGGCTGCGCGTCGTCGCCGTCAGCTCCTGGATGTGGGTGCTGTGGGCGCCGCGATAGAGCCGGCTGTGGAACTCGGTGTTGAAATATTCATAGTCTTCCTCGGCGCCCAGCCGCACCAGCCGCGCCGAGGCCTGGTGCTCGGTCTCGAGCGCGCGGCGCTCGCTGCCGGTCATGCGCTCGGCGCAGAAGCGCGCGCATATGCCTTCCAGCTCGGCCATGCTCTCGAACATCGAGGTGAGATGCTCCTGGGTAACGACGGCGACGATGGCGCCCCTGTTGGGTCGCCTTTCGACGAGGCCCATGGCGCTGAGCTGGCCGAGCGCCTCGCGCACCGGCGTGCGTGACACCTCGAAGCGGGCGGCCAGCGAAACCTCGTCGAGTTTTTCGCCCGGACGCAGCACGCCGGTGACGATGCGGTCGCCGATCGCCCGCACCATCTGATCGACGGTCGTGCCCGACCGGATCAACCCGCGCTTTGCCGACAAATCCGCTTCGCCTCCCGTGCTCCGGCGTCCCAAGCCATGAAATCCAGCGGCCAGACGGCGCGATCCCGACTCAGGTCGCACCCTCTATGCCTATGTTTTAATCTGCATGTCAAATTGGCTGTTTTCAAGGCAAAAAGTGCATGCAATTGCCTCTCGCTTGTGCATGGCGTGTTGCAACCGTCATTGATTTTATTGGATAAATTTATAAATTTGAACTGGCATGGCGATTGCATGCACTTTCTTGAGAAGGCGTTAACCGACCCGGAAAGGGTCCTACAGGGGAGCATTCAGATGACCGACAGATTCATGCTTAGCCGCCGCCAATTGCTCAAGACCTCCGCCGCCGGGGCGGCATTCGGGCTTGCCTCGGCGGCCCTTCCCATCTCGCGGGCCTTTGCCGCCACCGCCACAGTCGGCTTCATCTATGTCGGGCCGAAGGACGACTATGGCTACAACCAGGCGCATGCCGAGGGGGCGGCGACACTGAAGGGCATCGAGGGCATTACCGTCGTCGAGGAGGAGAACGTGCCGGAAACGGTCGATGTCCAGAAGACGATGGAATCGATGATCAATCTCGACGGCGCCTCGCTGATCTTCCCGACCTCGTTCGGCTATTTCGACCCGCACATGCTGGCGATGTGCGCGAAATTCCCCGACGTGCAGTTCCGCCACTGCGGCGGCATGTGGGACAAGGCCAAGCATCCGATGAATGCCGGCTCCTATTTCGGCTATATCGGCATGGGCCAGTATCTGAACGGTGTCGTTGCCGGCCACACCTCGAAGACCAAGAAACTCGGCTTCGTCGCCGCCAAGCCGATCCCGCAGGTGCTGCTCAACATCAATTCCTTCCTGCTCGGCGCGCGCTCGGTCGATCCGGCCATCACCTGCCAGGTCATCTTCACCGGCGAATGGTCGCTGGCGGTCAAGGAAGCGGAAGCCACCAACGCGCTGGTCGACCAGGGCGCCGACGTCATCACCTGCCATGTCGACAGCCCGAAGGTGGTGGTCGAGACCGCGGCCGGCCGCGGCGCCTTCGTCTGCGGCTATCACGCCAACCAGAGCCCGCTGGCGCCGGAAAAATACCTGACCGGCGCCGAGTGGAACTGGGCCAAGGTCTACAAGATGTTCGTCGACGACCTCGTCGCCGGCACGCCGCTGCCCAACTTCACCCGCGGCGGCCTGGCCGACGGCTTCGTCAAGATGAGCCCGCTCGGCCCCGCCGTCGGCGAGCCGGCGCGCAAGCAGTTCGACGCCACGCTGGCTGAAATGATGAAGGGTGGCTTCTCCGTCATCAAGGGGCCGCTGAAGAGCAACAAGGGTGCCGTCGTCGCCACCGCGGGCCAGGCCTTCGTCGAGACCGCCATCGAGCTCGAAAGCATGGATTATCTCGTCGAGGGCGTCGTCGGCTCGACCGCCTGATCTGAGGGGAGTGGGGCGATGACGGATACGGTGACAGAAGCCGGCGTGCCGGCACTCTTCGGCGCCAGGTTCTATCCGGCGGCGCTGGAATGGATCGCGCGGCGGGCGGAGGCTTTCGTCATTCCGCTGGCGGCACTCGTCGTCGGCATGGCGCTGTTCAGCCTGTTCATTGCGCTCGTCGGCAAGTCGCCGGTCCTGCTCTATGAAACCATGTGGCGCGGCGGTTTCGGCTCCTGGTTCTCCATCCAGAACTCGCTGTCGCGGGCCGCACCGCTGCTTCTGGCGGCGCTCTGCGTGGCGCTGCCGGCGCGGCTTGGCCTCGTCGTCATCGGCGGCGAGGGCGCCATCGTGCTCGGCGGTGTTGCCGCCGCTGCCATCGGCGTGACGCTGAGCGGCGCGCCTTCCCCAATCGTCATTCTTGCCATGGGCGTGGCGGGCCTGGCCGCCGGCGGCATCTGGATCGGTGCCGTCGGCGCGCTGCGCCACTACCGGGCCGTCAACGAAACCATCTCCAGCCTGCTGATGGCCTACATCGCCATAGCGCTGATGAACCAGCTGGTCGAAGGGCCGCTGCGCGACCCGGCCTCGCTCAACAAGCCGTCGACGCAACCGCTGGCGGAGATCTACCGTATCGGCAACATACCGGGCATGGACGTGCATTGGGGGCTGGTCGTCGGCGTCGTCGCCTGCGTCCTGTCCTGGGTGCTCATCGAAAAGACCCGCTGGGGTTTTGCCGCCCGCATCGCCGGTGGCAATGTGCGGGCGGCACAGGTGCAGGGGCTGGCCGTCGGGCCGCTCATCGTCGGCTTCACGGCGCTGGCCGGTGGCTTCGCCGGGCTTGCCGGCATGCTGGAGGTCGCCGCCGTGCAGGGCAGCGCCAATGCCTCGCTCGCCGCCGGCTATGGCTATACCGGCATCCTCGTCGCCTTCCTGGCCCGCCACAATCCGCTGGCGATCATCCCGGTCGCCATCCTGCTTGGCGGCATCGACGCCTCGGGCGGGCTGATCCAGCGCCGCCTGGACCTGCCAGACGCCACGGTGCTGGTGCTGCAAGGCATGATCTTCATCGTCATCCTGTTCAGCGAAACCTTTTACGGCCGCTTCAAGGCCTTCAATCCCGATCTGTGGAAGAGGCCCGATCTCTTGAAGGGGACTGCCTGATGGACGCGACCGAGATCGGCCTGTGGGGCGTGCCGCTGGCCATTCTGGGTGGCGCCATCCGCGTGTCGACGCCCTTCATCTTCGTCTCGCTGGGCGAGGCGATCACCGAGCGGTCCGGCCGCATCAATCTGGGGCTCGAAGGCACGCTCGTCTTCGGCGCCATGACCGCCTATGCGGTCGCGGTGATGACCAACTCGCCCTGGATCGGCCTGCTTGCCGCCGCCTTCGCCGGCCTGTGCTTCGGCCTGTTCCACGGCTGGATCTGCAAATTCCCCAAGGTGAACGACATCGCCATCGGCATCGCGCTGATGCTGTTCGGCTCGGGGCTGGCCTTCTTCTTCGGTAAGCCGTTCATCAAGCCGAAGGCCCCCAATCTGCCGGCCATTCCCTTCGGCGGCTGGTCCGACATTCCCCAGGTGCAGGCGGCACTCGACGTCAACGTGCTGTTCCTGATCGGGGCGGTGCTGTCGGTCATCCTGTGGTGGGCGTTCCGCAACACGCGCGCAGGTCTCATCGTGCGCGTCGTCGGCGACAGTTCGGATGCGGCGCGCGCCATGGGTCTCAACCCCGACACGGTGCGGCTCGCCGCCACCGGCGTTGGCGGCGCGTTGGCCGGCATCGGCGGCGCCTATCTGTCGCTCTATTATCCCGGCAGCTGGACCGAGCGCATCTCGTCGGGGCAGGGCCTGATGGCGGTGGCGCTGGTCATCTTCGCGCGCTGGAACCCGCTCGGCTGCTTTGCCGCCGCCCTTCTGTTCGGCGGGGCGGGCGCGCTCGGACCGGCGCTGCAATCGGTCGGCGTCACGCAAGGGTACTATCTGTTCTACGCTGCGCCCTACATCCTCACCCTCATCATCATGATCGCCACCTCGTCGCCGACGCGCTCGCTTGCGGGCGCGCCGGGCGAATTGTCGATCACCAAATGACTGGCACCAAATGACTGGAGTTTTGCCGATGAACGCCAGAGCCGAATTCACCCAGCACACGATCGACGCCGAGCCCTATCCGTGGCCCTATAATGGCGACCTGCGGCCCGACAACACGGCGCTGATCATCATCGACATGCAGACCGATTTCTGCGGGCCGGGCGGCTATGTCGACCATATGGGCTACGACCTCTCACTGGTCCGGGCGCCGATCGAGCCGATCAAGGCGGTGCTGTCGGCGATGCGGGCCAAGGGCTACACCATCATCCACACGCGCGAGGGGCACCGACCCGATCTCGCCGACCTGCCGGCCAACAAGCGCTGGCGCTCGCGCCGCATCAATGCCGGCATCGGCGACCCCGGTCCGTGCGGGCGCATCCTGGTGCGTGGCGAGCCGGGCTGGGACATCATCCCCGACCTCTATCCGATCGAGGGCGAGCCGATCATCGACAAGCCCGGCAAGGGCTCGTTCTGCGCCACCGATCTGGAGCTGATCCTCAACCAGCGCGGCATCGAGAACATCGTGCTGACCGGCATCACCACCGATGTCTGCGTGCACACCACCATGCGCGAGGCCAATGACCGCGGCTATGAATGCATGATGCTGGAAGATTGCTGCGGGGCGACCGACTTCGGCAACCATCTGGCGGCGATCAAGATGATCAAGATGCAGGGCGGCGTCTTCGGCACGGTGTCGAATTCGAAGGCGCTTATCGCGCAACTGCCGTGAGGAGGCCGCGATGAGCGACAGGAAAGCGGTCGGCGTCGAAACCATTGGGATGACCATGCGTTTCGGCGGTTTCACGGCGCTGGACGCCGTGTCGGTGAAGGTGCCGGCGGGCTCGTTCCATGCGCTGCTCGGCGAGAACGGCGCCGGCAAGTCGACGCTGGTCAAATGCATGATGGGTTTTTATCACCCGACCTCCGGCGACATCCTCGTCGATGGCCGCGAGGTGGCGATTGCCAGTCCGCGCGACGCCTCGGCGCTCGGGCTCGGCATGGTCTACCAGCACTTTACCCTCGTCCCCTCGCTGACCGGTGCGGAAAACCTCGTCATCTCGCGCGAAAAAGTTCCCGGTGTGATCGACTGGCGCAAGGAGCGCGGAGAGCTTGCCGTGTTCATGGAGCGCATGCCGTTCAAGCTGCCGCTCGACGTCAAGGTGGCGGAGCTCGCGGCCGGCGAGAAGCAGAAGCTTGAAATCATCAAGCAGCTCTATCTCGGCCGCTCCTTCCTGGTGCTGGACGAGCCGACCTCGGTGCTGACGCCCGGCGAGGCGCAGGAGGTGCTGGGGCTGGTGCGGGACATGACAAAGGCCGGCGACCTCACCGTGCTGATGATCTCGCACAAATTCCATGAGGTGACCGCCTTCGCCGACGATGTCAGCGTGCTGCGCAAGGGCAGACTGACGGGAACCGGCCGCGTCGCCGATCTCGACCACAAGGCGATGGCGGCGATGATGATCGGCGACCAGCCGATCGCCGCTCTCGACAGCCGCGCAGCACCCAAGGCCGATGCCGAGATCGTGCTCAAGGTCAAATCGCTGAAGGCGCCGGACCGTACCGGGCTGAAGTCGATCCGCATCGCGGATCTCGGCGTGCGCTCGGGCGAGATCGTCGGCATCGCCGGCATTTCCGGCAACGGCCAGAAGGAATTCCTTGAAGTGCTGGCCGGCCAGCGGCCGCGCGACGGCGGCGAGGTGCTGGTGCGCGGTTCCGCCTATGCGGCGACACGGGCCGAGGCGCGTGCGCTCAATGTGCGGCTCATTCCCGAGGAGCCGCTGAAGAATGCCTGCGCGCCGAAAATGACAGTGGCCGAGAACATCTCCTTCCGCACCTTCGACATGGACGGCAATGGCCGGCCGGTAAGCTGGATCAGCACCAGCGCTATCCGCGCCTTCAGCGCCCGGCTGGTCGAGCAGTTCAAGGTCAAGACCGCCTCCCTGTCCTCGCCCATCGCCTCGCTGTCGGGCGGCAATGTGCAGCGTGCGATGCTGGCGCGCGAGCTGACCGGCGAGGTCGATCTGCTGATCGTCTCCAACCCATGCTTCGGCCTCGATTTCTCGGCCGTGGCCGAAATCCGCGCCCGCATCATGAAGGCGCGCAATGCGGGTGCGGCCGTGCTGCTGATGTCGGAGGACCTCGACGAGTTGCTGGAATTGTCGGACCGCATCTTCGTCATGTCGGACGGCGCGCTGGTCTACGAGACGCCGATCGCGCAAGCGAGCGTTCAGACGATCGGCGAGCATATGGCAGGACATCACTGATGCCGGAAATCGATGCGCTGCCGTTTTCCTTCGCCTTCAAGCCGCAGACGATGGCGCTGGTCGTCATCGACATGCAGCGCGATTTCGCCGAGCCGGGTGGCTTCGGCGCCAGCCTCGGCAATGATGTCAGCCGGGTCACGGCGATCGTGCCGACGGTGAAGAAATTGATCGAAGGGTTCCGTGCCGCCGGCCTGCCGGTGATCCACACCATGGAGTGCCACCGCGCCGATCTGTCCGACCTGCCGCCGGCCAAGCGCAATCGCGGCAATCCGTCGATCCGCATCGGCGATGTCGGGCCGATGGGCAGGGTGCTGATCGTCGGCGAGCCGGGCACGGCAATCCTCGACGAACTCAAGCCGCTGCCGGGCGAGATCGTCATCGAGAAGCCCGGCAAGGGGGCCTTCTATGCGACCAGCTTCGGTGACGAGCTGAAGCGGCTCGGCGCCAGGCAGCTGGTTTTCGCCGGTGTCACCACCGAGGTCTGCGTGCAGACGACGATGCGCGAGGCCAATGATCGCGGCTATGAGTGCCTGCTCGCCGAAGACGCGACGGAAAGCTATTTCCCCGAGTTCAAGGCGGCGGCCATCGCCATGATCCGGGCGCAAGGCGCCATCGTCGGCTGGACGGCGACGACCGACCAGGTGCTGCAGGGACTTGCCGATGGCTAATCTGAGTTTTGCCGGCCTCGTCGGTGGCGGCTGGCGCGACCTGGCGTTCGAGCCTTTTCGCGAGGGCATCACGGTGCACTGGCTGCTCAAGGGCGGGCCGGTCGAGCCGTCGGTGGCGATCCTCGACTACCGGGCCGGCGCCGGCGTGCCGCGCCACCGCCATGTCGGGCTGGAAACCATCGTCGTGCTCGCGGGCACGCAGAGCGACGAGAATGGCGACTATTCAGCCGGCAGCGTCATCCTGAACCCGGTCGGCACCGAGCATTCGGTGTGGACGAAGAACGGCTGCGTCGTGCTGATCCAGTGGGATTTGCCGGTGATCATTCTGGGGGAGGCCAAATGAGCGAGATCCGCTTCGACATCGGCAGTCTGCATGCGGCCTACGCCGCCGGAGTTACTGTCGCCGACATGATCGATGCCGTGCATGCGCGCATCGCGGCGGCTGACGATCCCGGTATCTTCATTCATCTGGTCAGCCGGGCGGAGATGCTGGCGCAGGCGCAAAAGCTCGGGCCGTTCGATCCGGTGGCCAAGCCGCTGTGGGGCGTGCCGTTCGCAGTCAAGGACAACATCGAAGTCGCCGGTATGCCGACCACCGCCGCCTGCGCCGAATATGCCTATACGCCCGACCATGACGCCACCGTGGTGGCACGGCTGAAGGCCGCCGGCGCGCTGGTGGTCGGCAAGACCAATCTCGACCAGTTCGCCACCGGCCTGGTCGGCGTGCGCACGCCCTATCCGATCCCGAGGAACACCGTCGATGCCAGCCTCGTGCCCGGCGGCTCCTCGTCGGGGTCGGCGGTGGCGACGGCGCGCGGTATCGTGTCCTTCGCGCTCGGCACCGATACGGCCGGGTCCGGCCGCATCCCCGCCGGCCTCAACAACATCGTGGGGCTGAAGCCGACCGTCGGCGCGCTCTCCGCCGCCGGGGTCGTGCCGGCCTGCCGCACGCTCGACTGCGTCTCGGTGTTCGCGCTGACCGTCGACGATGCCTATGCGGTATTCGGCGTGGCGCGGCCAAGGACCCGGCCGATGCCTATTCGCGCGCTGTGAAGGTGCCGGCGCTTGCGGCGCGCCCGCCGGTGCTGAGCGTCGGGGTGCCGGCGAAGGCGGACCTGCAATTCTTCGGCGATGCCTCGATGCAAGCCGGCTTCGAGGCCGCTCTTGGCCTTCTGGAAAAGCTCGGCTGCCGGCTGGTGGAAATCCCGTTCACCGATTTCTACGCCACCGCCAATCTGCTCTATGAAGGCGCCTGGGTGGCCGAACGCTACGCCGCGATCCGCGACTTCATGGATGCCAATGAAGCCGCGATGCATCCGGTGACGCGCAAGATCATCGGTGGCGCGCGCGGCCTGTCGGCGGCCGATGCCTTCAAGGGCCTCTATGCGCTGCAGGCCTACAAGGCCAGGCTCGCGCCGGTCATCGCTTCGGTCGACCTGTTCTGCGTGCCGACCGCGCCGACGCATTATGCGCTCGACGCCGTGCTCGCCGATCCGATCACCACCAACAGCAGGCTCGGCACCTACACCAATTTCGTCAACCTGCTCGACATGTGCGGCATCGCCGTGCCGACCGGCGAGCGCAGCGACGGCCTGCCGATGAGCGTGACCTTGCTCGCCATGGCGGGCAGGGACTGGCTGACGGCGGCACTTGCCCGCGACATTCATGCCGCGAGCAACGTGCCGCTCGGCGCGACCGGCTGGGCGCAGCCGGGCATTGCGCCGGCAGCGTCGTCAGCCGATGACGGCATGATTGATCTCGTGGTTGTCGGCGCGCATCTGTCGGGCATGCCGCTCAACGGCCAACTCACGCAGCTTGGCGCGCGGTTTTCGCGCGCGGCCAGGACATCCACCGCCTACAGGCTTTACGCGCTGGCCGGCCAGTCCGTGCCCAAGCCCGGCCTGATCCGCGTCGCCGAGGGCGGCGCCGCCGTCGAGGTCGAGGTCTGGCGGCTGTCGGCTGACGCCTTCGGCCGCTTCGTCGCCGCCATCCCGCCGCCGCTCGGCATCGGCACCATCGAGCTCGAGGACGGCAGTTCGGCCAAGGGCTTTTTGGCCGAAACCGTTGGGCTCAGCGGTGCCTCCGACATCTCGTCCTTCGGCGGCTGGCGCCGGTTTGTGGAATGCGGCGAGGCGGTGACGCAGCAAGGCGGACAGCGAGCGAAGAGAGCGGTGCCGGGCTGAGTGGCGGCAAAGGCCGGTCAGCCTGCCGCCGCGATGCCGGCGTGGTGGCTGCCCAACTGCCAGAAGGGCAGGGGGAACCGCCCGTGCTGCACTTCGAGCAGGCGGAAGCCCGCGCCACCGATCAGGCGCAGCGGATCGCGGTTGAGGTGGCAGCCGCCGGCGATCGATCCCCACAGGCGGTTCAGCCGCTCCTGCCAGCGGCGGCAGCGCGGACCCTCGGCCTGGCCGTGCTCGATGAAGAGCAGCCGGCCCGTCGGCTTCAGGACGCGGCGGATTTCGCCGAGCGCCGCCTCGGCGTCGGGAATGGTGCAGAAGGCATAGGTGACGACCACTGTGTCGGCGAAGCCGTCGGCGAGAGGCAGGCTTTCGCCGCCGGCCCGGATGCATTCGACCGGGAATGGCATGGCACGGCTTTTCGGCGCGGCGAGGCCGAGCATGGTGCCGTCGGGATCGATGCCGATCAGCCGCTGCACCCTGGCGGTATCGTAATAGGGCAGGTTGAGGCCCGAGCCGAAGCCGACCTCGACGACGACACCTTCGGCCCTCGGGATGACGCGCCTGCGCATCCGCGCGAAGGCGCCGGCCGAACAGGCGGCATGGACGAAATAGGGGGCAACGCAGCGCGCATACCAGGAGAGGCAAGTCTGGCACATGGCTCAACCTCCATGTCCGGCTGCAGGGACGCTGCGGGCAAGCGGCTCTGAAGTGCTGTGGCTTGATGTATTGACCGGTGACATTTCTCGCTCCAAGGAAATTGATCGGGCCCGATCGGCTCGAATTCGCGGGGATGGATAGAAGGCCGGCGTCCCCTCAACGTCCTCTCGAATCCCCTGCGGCCGCGTGCGGATCGATGGAGCTGATACAACTCAGGCTTCTGGGTTTTCCGGAGTTCCGGCTGGACGGGCGCCGGATAGAGCTCGCCTTGCGCAAGGCGGCGGCGCTCGTCATCTACCTTGCCGAGGCCGGCGGACCGGTGGCGCGCGACGTCGCCGCCACGCTGCTCTGGCCCGAAGCCGACGCGGAAGCCGCCCGCGCCCGACTGCGGCGCACGCTCTACAAGATCCGCGTCGCGTTCGGCGAGGAGGTCATATCCGCCAGCGCGACATCCCTCATTGTGCGCCCGCCACTGTTCGTCGCGGCTGACTCACAGGCCTTCGATTACGCCTGCGATGCCGGGCTGCTCGACGATGCCGCCGGCCTCTACACCGGCGACTACCTCGCCGGCTTCTCTCTGCCGGATTGCCCCGAATTCGAGGAATGGGTGTTCTTCCGTCGCGAGGCCTTGCGCAGCCGGCTGGTGCAGGCGCTGGAGCGGCTGGTCGAAGCCAGGATCGCCGGCGGCGATGCGCGTGGCGCTGTCATGCACGCCACTCGCCTTGCCGCCCTCGACCCCTTGAGCGAAAGCGCCCACCGCCACCTGATCCGTGCCCATCTGGCGGCCGGCGACCGGGCGGCGGCCGAGCGCCAGGGCGAGGCCTGCGCGCGGCTGCTGCGCGACGAACTCGGCGTGGCGCCGGATCCCGCCACGCTCGCTTTGTTGCGCGCCAGCGATGCCGAACCGGAGATGCCGAGAACCCGCTATGTCGCCGTGGACGGCATCCATATCGCCTACCAGACCATAGGCAGCGGCCCGGCCGATATCGTGCTTGTTCCCGGCTTCATCTCGCATGTCGAGCGCATCTGGGAAGACCGGAGCTGCCGCGCCTGGCTCAGTGCCGTGTCGCGGCTCGGCCGGCTGATCCTGTTCGACCGGCGCGGCATGGGCCTGTCCGACCGCGTCGGCGCACGCCCGACCGTCGAAGCCACCGCGCGCGACATATTGGCGGTGATGGATGCCGCCGGCAGCCGCAAAGCCTTGCTGGTCGGCGCTTCGGAGGGCGGGCCGGGCTGCATCTGCTTTGCCGTCGACCACCCCGACCGGCTGAGCGGCCTGGTTCTCTGGGGCTCGCTCGCCAAGGGCAGCCGCGCGCCCGACTATCCCTTCGCGCTGACCTCGGCGCAATACGATCTCTGGCAACAGCGCCTGCTCGCCGGTTGGGGCGGCCCGGCGGAAATCGAAACCTTCGCGCCAAGTGTCGCCGAAGACCGCCAGGCGCGCGCCTGGTGGGCCGGCCTGCTCAGGGCCGCCTCCAGCCCCGGTGCGGTCGCCGGCCTGCTGCAGGCGCTGCGCGACGCCGACGTGCGGCCGCTGCTGTCAAAAGTCTCGGCCAAGACGCTGGTGCTGCACCGCAGGGGTGACCGGGCCGTGCGGGTCGAGGCCGGGCGATACCTGGCGGGAAGGATAGCGGGGGCGCGGTTTGTCGAGCTCGAGGGGGAGGATCACTGGTTTTGGGTGGGGGAGCAGAGGGTGTTGCTGGAGGGGATTGAGGGGATGACGAGCGGACGGTGAGGCAGGCCCCGCTCCCGCGCCTGTCGGCCAGAACCGGCATTGGTCAGGGCGGCGAGGCCGCCGTGCTGGTCGATGTCAATTACACGTCGTTGCGTTCCTCAGTGCCTCCGCACGGGAAGGTTTGGGTAATGCCGCAATCCGCCGTACGGAAGCGTAGAACCTTGGATAATCGCCTGAGCACAAATCATACAGGCGAAGGAACGCCGGAACCTGTTCGCCGTAGACGGAAGTCGCGGCGAGCTTTGCGTTGTTGATGGGGTTATTGAACCAGGCATCGTATCCGCGATATCCGGCCCAGCGCCTGTCGCGCATTTGCCGGTAGCGCACCCGCAGCCTGTCGATCGCGGCTGTTTTGGCGGCAGCCATCTGCTGCGAGGTGCGGGGGCTGGCATAGACCTGCCTCAACTCGTCCCGCGTTTTCGCTATCAGTCCGAGAAAATCCGCTCTGCGCTGGCGATCGATTTCGTAACTGCGCAATCCGGCGCGATTGCCGGTGGCGCGCAGCCATTTCCTCACCCCGGTGGTTTCGACGGCGACCGCGAAAGCCTCGTTGAACGCGGAGTCGCCGTTCACATAGATTTCCTGATGCGCCAGTTCATGGAAGATGAGGCCTGCGAGATATATGGCGTCCTGACGCAGCATGGTGCTGAGCAGCGGGTCGCTGAACCAGCCCAGCGTGGAATAGGCGGTGACGCCCGAGACGTAGACGTCCAAGCCTTGTTGCCGCAGTTCGGCAGCACTTTCAACCGCGGATTTCTGGGAAAAGTAGCCCCGGTACGGAACGCATCCGAAGACCGGAAAGCACCATGTTATCGGCGTGAGCGAGAATTGCGGCGCGGCAAAAACGGCAAAGGTCACATTGTCCCGACCGATGTCGACATAGCTGCGGTAGCTGCTGTTATCGGGGAGCGCCAGTTCATCCGTGGCAAAGCGACGTATGGCGCTCGCCGACGTCAACTTCGTGCGCAATGCCACGGGCGTCGCGGGATCGTGGATGAGCCTTCCGACATTTTTCCGCGCGGCCATGATCTGCACATGGCCCTCCAGCGACTGCGCGTAGTAGGAGACGCTGGTGCACCCGGCCACGCCGGACGCCATTATCACAGCGGCAAGCAATCGAAAAAAGCGCTTCACAGCTTGCCCACCGCCTGCTCGTCGTCCATGGCGCGAATGCCCCATTTGCCCTCGTGTCAGGCGCACCGATTTTCGTCAAGACCTGGCGGGGGCAGCAGGGTCGGACTTTCGAATTGGCAGGACTGGCAAGGCGGCCATTCGAAACCTTCACGCCCAGCGTCGCCTCCGACCGCCAGCGCGCGCCTGGTGGGCCGACCTGCTGCGCGATACCGATGTGCGCCCGCTGCTGTCAAAAGTCTCGGCCAGGACGCTGGTCCTGCACCGAACCGGCGACCGCGCCGTACGCGTCGAGGCCGGGCGGTACCTGGCGGCGAGGATTGCGGGGGCGCGGTTTGTGGAGGTGGAGGGGAGGATCACTGGTTCTGGGTGGGCGAGCAGGGGGTGTTGCTGGAGGCGGTTGGGGAGATGGTGCGGGGTGGGGCAGGGAGGGAAAGCGGGTATCAACCGACGCCTGCTTAACAGCTAGACGCAAGGTGCATCCACGCCGGCTCGGAATCAGATAGCGACAGTGCAGGCCTGCCGATTCCGGACGGGACCAGATTTATTCAAACCGAGCGAGAATCTCCAGATCTTCCTTCTCAATACCCGAGAAGGCGAAGTCAGCGACTGAATCGGTTAAATTGATATGGATCTTAGCTCCAAATCCCATTGTTAGTAAATTGAAATAGCGATTTGCAGCTGCTAGGTGTCGGGGTAACAACTTGGGGCGTGTTTTCTCGAATTCTGTTGGTAGGCCATGAGCGGAAGGTCGCGCGTCGATACGACTAGTGCAGAAGATAAATCAATTGGTTTCGATTACCAGTACTATTACTTTCTAAATGAGCTGCTAAATATGAAAATCGGCCAAGTTGTGGGCTTGGAGGTTTTAGATGACGTTCATATCGAGCGTCCAGACGGCACTAATCTACTCGTCCAGTTGAAGCACACAGTTCAGACGAGCGCACAGGGCGCTCCTATCAATCTTACGACGATGGACAGTGATCTTTGGAAATCGATTTCGAACTGGTGCAAATTGATCATCGACCCGGCGGACGGACGGGCGTCCGTGGATTCTCAGCTTGCCTTTCTTAAAAAGACCAGCTTCCTGCTCGCATCCAACAAGTCACAAAACGACAAAAACGCCCTTCTGATATCCATTGAAGCCTTCAAAGCTACCACCAAAAGTCATGCCGAGCTTGTCGCGGATATCACGTCGCTAAAGGCGAAAAGCAAAGACCTAGTGATTCAAGGCTACATCGATGACGTGCTCTCACTCGACGCCGCCGTGTCAGAGAGGTTTTTTGAGCACCTGTCGTTCGCTTTGGGGAAGGACGAAATCATCAACCTATGCAGAGCGTCCATCGCCGAGAAGCAGATACACCAATCCCGTATTAACGACGTTTTTCACGCCATCGACTCAGAGGTACGGCAAAATTCTTACGCCACCGTCAAGGCAGGGCAGAAAATCACGATCAGCTTTGACGAATTCACCCAGAAATACCGACGATATTTCGATAAAGCTCGGAGCGGCGGTCTGCTTTTCAGGAAATTTCCGCCTGTTTTGCCGGACAATCTCCTCGACCAGACGTTCATCAAGCAATTGGTGGATATCAAAGACATCTCGGAGGATAACATTGAGTTTCATACGAAGTTCACCACTAGGCGGCTGCACTTTCGCGATAACATGGAACGACTGATCCAGGACGGGGATATCACCCAATCCGATATTGACGATTTGGAGGAAGAGGCTTCCGTCATGTGGGAAGGCAAGTTCCTCCAGGCCTACTCAGGCCAACAGTCAACTGGTGACGAGGGCGCATCGGCCCGTGCGATTGTCGGAGATTTGCGGCAGAGAAAGCTGACGCTTGCTTCGCAGGAGCTTCCGATACCCATGAGCCATGGCGGGTTCTACGATCTCTCTGATCGACCGGTGATTGGCTGGTTGAGCGACTGGAAAGACCGCTACAAGTGAAGTTCAGTTCATATTACAACAATCTCGGGATCAATGCGTTCGCGATCTCCTCTGTGCTGAAAGAGGCGAGATTTCTAACGATTCCCCAAATTGCGTTGATTTTGCCAGTTGTTGCGCATCGTCAGATGGTAAAAAAACTTGCAGACGGCAGATTCCGCTTTGTCAGTTTTGAGCAGTATCTGATCGATAACATCGAATTTTTCTACAATTTCAATGAGCGATATTTTGCGTCGCTTGTTCCGACCGTCAATGCCCTCCAATTTTTGAATGAGATGGGCGTGCTTCAATTGAAGGGCGGCGGCGCGGTGATTGCGTCTGACTTACCCTTCGATGCATCGATGGGCAAACGCGCCGAGCGCGTTAAGCGCGCGTCACCAAACATAGCCGCCCTGGTTTCCGGCAATGCTGAAGTTTTCTACCTCAATGCGAGGATCGAGCTATGAAATTCTACATCGAAAGCCTGCACCTGTGGCTCAAGACCGAACAAAGAAGGTCCGTTACGTTCTTGCCGAACAAGGTGAATGTGATCACCGGAGACAGCCACACTGGTAAAACTGCCATCCTGGACATCGTCGATTATTGCCTGTTTGCGAGCAAGCATCGGATTTCTGAGAGCATTATCAACGAAAATGTCGCCTGGTACGGACTGCGCATTCATGTGAACGATAAAATCTATACGCTGGCAAGACGTGCACCGGCAGGAACGACCACATCGTCTGATTACTACTTCTCCTCAATGGGGGAAGTGCCGGACTCCGCGCCAATCCTGAATATCAGCGAAAGCGTTTTGAAAAAGCAATTGAGCGCCGACTTCGGCATCGACCAAGACGTCAAAATTCCCTTTGGCGGGAGAACGCTGCAAACCGGCTCTAGGGTTTCGCTGCGATACTTCCTGCTCTTCAACACTATCTCTCAAGATATAATCACGCATAGCGGTCAGTTTTTCGACAAGCAGAACGAGCCTCGCTACCAAGAGGCGTTACCACGCATATTCGACATTGCTGTGGGGATCGACACGGTCGAGAACATACTGAAGCGAGAGAAGCGGGCTGAGTTGGAGCGAAGCCTCGCCCGCCTTGAAAAACTGACCGCGAAAACGCAGGAAAAGCGCGATCAGTTTAACGCCCAATTGGCTGAAACCGTCGCGCGGGCAAAGGGGTACGGACTCGTTGCCGACGATACAGACGCAGATGCTTCAGTCGCCGCGTTGAAGCGAATGGTGACAGAGCGGGAGAGTGGCCCCGATTTGTATGTATCCGCGCAGTATGAGGAAATTTCTTCGCAGATATACCGAGTTTCTCGAAAAGTCAGGGGGCTTCGCAAATTCGCCTCGGAATATGGAAATCATAAGGCGACCCTTAAGGAGACAGCGGATAGCCTCCAGCCCGTTGAATATCTGATGAGGAACTACGAGGAGACGGTTCGGACATCCGTATTCGACGACATCCTCAGGAATCTTTCCGAGGGTCTACAGCAGATCAAAGACGCTACTGCTCGAAAGACGCCGTTGGACAGTAACATTGCCGAAATTATCAAGTCATTGGAAAGTCAGCGCCAGAAGCTCGAAAAGGACCTTCATGCCCTTCCCGCCGAGATGGAGAGCTTCGAGACCGATAGAGATAAGTATATCTTCATCGGCGAAACGAAAGCCAAGCTTGAGCTGTACGGCGATCCAGAGTCGGAAAAGGCTGCAGACAACAGTGAGTTGATCGCAAACCTGGAAGCTGAAATCGAAGACCTCGCTGTGTCACCTGTCAACGACCGGCAAGAGCTGTTCACCAGGGCTCTTGATGAGGCAATCCAAGATTATATTTCTCTAACAAAGGCGGCGCTCGGGAACTATGGCGAATATCGTTCCGCCTTCAATTACTCGGAAAAGAAGCTTCATCTGCGCAAGCCCAGAACAGCATCGACCGAGAACGTCGGCAGCAGTTCCAACCACATGTTCCTCCACCTGTTTCTGTTCCTTGGTCTGCATGAACTGATTATGCGGAACGACGGCATTCACGTGGCACCGTTTCTGATTATTGATCAGTTCTCTAGGCCCTACTGGGGCGAGGATGATCAGGAGGACGGGGAGGGCGAGAAGGACGTCGACCAGAGCGATGTCGCAAAGGTCAAGTTGGCACTGGAGCTTTTGGACCAGTTCATCACTACGGCAAATGAAATGGGAAAAGAGTTCCAGATGATCGTCTTCGAGCACATAAATCCGCGATATTGGGACGGGCTCAAGAACGTGCACCTAGTTGAAATTTTTCGCGATGGAAACGCCCTGATCCCGGTTTCCAGGCTGGACTAGGGCGTATCGGGCGCGAAGGTCTGCCAATGTCCGCAATTGATCGGAAACCGCCATATCAGCAACCTATTCTAGTGGCCGTTTTTGGTGAGACCAGCACTGCCGTTTCGACCGTAACGAGGTCGGGAGCGGTACGGCCGCTATTCGATGCCTTTCAACAGAACCGGACTGACCGCCCCCGGCCCCAAGTAAGCCGTTCCCCCTACCTTTCCTCCACAATCCGCAAATAAGCCGCCGTCACGAACAGCACGATCGGCCCAAACAATATCCGTCTCGCCCCTCCGGCATCTGCTAAATCCTCAGCAGCGTCGGTGCCGGTGTAGCCGCCGCGGCCGCCGAAGGTGGAGGCGCCGCCGATGACGGCGGCGGCGACCGAGGGCAGCACCAGCGGTTCGGCGAGCGACAGGGAAGGGGCCTTGATCAGGCCGATATAGAGCAGGCCGGGCGAACTACCGTGCACCCGGGAGGGATGGCGGCAGGCCGAATGTGGGGAGGACCGTGTTTTCGAAGACGGTCATGGCGCCGATCCGGTCGCCGGCGAGAGCGAGGACGAAGAGGCCGGATCCGTGGATGCCGGTGGGTGTGTGCCGGTAGATGCCGAATGCCGGCTGGCCGTTGGCGCGCGTCGGCACCAGTTCGAACCTCTGTCCCGAGCCGAAAATGGGTGCGAAGAAGCGGCCCACAATGGCTCGGCCCTGGTATTCCAGCGGCATCGGCGGCATCGACAGGAAGACGTCGTCGGTCAACAGAGCCACCAATGCGTCGATGTCGGCGGATTCGTAGGCGCTGACGAACTTCGCCACGATCGCGTCCTCGGCGGGTGAGTTGCCGGCAAGCGGCTGGTCTCGGGCTGTGGTCACCGGCAGCCGGTGCTGCATCCCTGCACGCGCGCGTTTGAGGGCACTTTTGACCGATTCGACTGAAGTGTCCAGCATGTCGGCGACTTCGTTCGCGTGGAATCCCAGCACGTCGCGCAGGATGAGGACGGCGAGCTGGCGCGGCGGCAGGATCTGCAGGGCGGTCACAAAGGCCAGGGAAATGGATTCGGTTTGCTCGTAGCGCGCCTCCGGACCGAGCGGCACACTGATCGCGCCGTCCAGAAGGGCGTCGGGATAGGGCTCGAGCCAGGGGACTTCGCCGAGGCGAGTGGGTTCCGGCGGTTCGATTCCCGGAATGTCCCACTGCTTTGCCGGGCGGCGGCGCGCGGAGCGCAGCGCGTCGAGGCACCGGTTGGTGGCGATGCGGTAGAGCCAGGTGCGAAGCGAGGCGCGCCCGTCGAACCGTTCGAGACCTCGCCATGCGGCGAGCATCGTGTCCTGGAGAGCGTCCTCGGCATCCTGAAACGATCCGAGCATCCGGTAGCAGTGCACCTGTAGCTCGCGACGGTGCGGTTCGGTCAACGCCCGGAATGCCTCGCCGTCGCCGGCCTGCGCCCTCGACATCAGGTCCGTTCTCGCCAACTCGGTTCCTCCTGTGTGCGGTTCCATACCGTATGGACGCCGGCCAGGGCGCGAAAGGGGCGGTCGCCGAGCGCCCCCTTTTGCGATGCCGCGACGTCTACACCCGTGACAATATCGTCAAAGGAGCACGGAAATGGGAAAGATCGTCATCAGCACAAATGCCACACTCGATGGAGTGGTCCAGGACCCGGACGGCGAGGAAGGCTTCGAACTGGGCGGCTGGTTCCGCCAGTCCGCAGGGGGCAAGGACCTCAAAGACTGGACCGCCAACGAGACGGAGGAAGCGCTGGCTGCCGAGGCGCTGCTGCTGGGCAGGCGGAGCTTTGAGTGGTTCGCGTCCCGGACGCCTTTTATGGAGGTCCGCGTGGGCAGCAAATGGGCGGCCAGAATGAACAGCATCCCCAAATACGTCGTGTCCTCGACACTCGACCGTCCTCAGTGGAGCAACACCACGGTCCTCAACGGCGATGCGGTCAAGGAGATTTCGGAGCTGAAGCGGAAAGTGGACGGGGAAATCCTGGTCTACGCCAGCTATCAGCTCGTGCGCACGCTGATAGAACGGAACCTTGCCGATGAACTGCGGCTCATCGTTTTCCCGGTCGTGCTGGGAACCGGCCAGCGTCTGTTCGACGAGACCAGCAACAAGCCGCTGCACCTGGTCAACACACGAAAGATCGGTGACGGCCTGGTGTGCCACGCCTACGAATTCGTGCAGGGCTAACGGCTGTAGGTGGAGATTTGGCGTCGGGGCTGTCGCAAAAGACCTGCCGATCACACTTTCACTTTGCTTCACAAGCGGACGTCGGCGCTGCGACACGTTCTTGCCAAGGGTGCATCAAATCTGAAACAAGCCCTTGATTGCTTGAAGGCCCGATGCATTTGGAGCGACCGTCGCCATTGCCTGGCTTGAGAGTCCAAGATGGTCTTTCAACACCGCGTTGATGATCGAGCGGACATCGGTGGTGACCGCCAGGTCGGTCCCGTCGTGAAGCTGACCTGCCGCCAATCCGGGCCAGCGACCCGCGATCCGCCCCCCGGCTATCGCACCACCCATCAAGAACGCCACGCTGGCACTGCCATGGTCGGTGCCGCCTTGTTCGTTGAAGTGGATGGAGCGCCCGAATTCCGTAATGCCGAGCACAGCGGTTTGACGCCAGATCGCGGCTGCCGCTTCCGAGAATGCGACGACACCACGCGCCAGTGTCCCAAGGGTCGCCGAAAGACGCTCTCCCTGAGCAACGTGGGTATCGATGCCGTCCAACTGCAGCAGGGCCACGCGCGGACCGTCCGGCCTGGACAGCGCCTGCGCCGCCGAGGTCGCCGCTGCGGCAAAGCTGGCAGCACTCAGCGCATGTCGCCGTGCAAGCAACGTCTGCACCGCGTCTCCGGCTGAACCGGACGCCTCACCGAGGCAAAGGCGGGCGATGTCAAATCCCGGATTGGCCAACACAAGATCGAAAAGCACATCATTCGAGAGGTCGGCCGGCGCTGCACGCCAGATTGTTTGCCTTCCCTGCGACAGAACCGAAGCGGCTCTTCCCGGCCAGCCAAAATCGCCGCCGTCGACATGGCCGTCGAACAAGACCCTCTGCGCGGCGTCATGCGATTTCCCGATATCCGGGATGCCCGTCGCGGGCAGGATCAGCAATTCGCCGGCCGAATAGAACGGAGCAAGAGGTTCCAGCGCCGGATGAAGCGCAAACAGCGGATCAAGCTTCACACCGAACGCGTCGTCGGAGGCGTCAACTTCTCTCGCCCTGCCTCGCAGCCTCCGGAAATCCGGATCACCATGGGGCGGCAGCGCGGCCAGCGCATCAAGTCCGCCCCGAAGATGAACGACCAGCAGCCGCGGGTGGCAGTCGCCAGCAAAAACCGCCGAAGCACGCCCTGCGCTCGTCGCAAACAGCGAGGTAAGACCCAAACCTTGGAGGGCCGTGCGGCGCGTCAATTGCATTTCGGATATTCCGGAACGGTGACGTCCGGCGTTCCGGCCGTCGAAAATCCAAGCTGATCGGCATTTGGGATCACGCCCTTTTTGATCTGGGCCTTCTGCAAATTCGCAGTGGTCCGAGCCAGCAGTCCCGCCAGGACTGGAGCGGCAAGGGATGTCCCCGAACAGATATTCTGTCTTAGCTTGTGATTGTTTGTGCTCCGCCAAAGCACCTGGACGCCAACGCCGGGCTCGGACATGGCCGCGCCAAAAGCGCCGCCATTCCAAAGCACATCACACCACCCGTTTGAAACCGTGCTGCACGCTCCAGTGCCGGTGCCGGTCGCGACATAAGCGCTGTCGGATGCCGAGACACTTTGGATGAAGCCTTGCGTTGGGTTTGAAGAAAAATATTCCGACGCATTCGCCGGGAAAAAGGACTGTACCCACGACGCCTCGTCGTCTTCCCGCGCATTGCCCGCCGCAATCACAATGCGGACTTGCTTGTTTGCGATCTCAAACAGCAGCTTGTCCATCTGACCAAGCAGGCCCAATTGGCCACCATTCCTCGCAGTCTCCATGAACTGGGCGCCCCAGCTGATGTTCAGGATTTGGCCGGCGGACGCATGATCACTGACATATTGCAGGGCGGCAAGCGGCGGTCCGACGATCTTCGACTTCTCACCCTCAAATGCCTTGACAATCTTGAGTGGCACCCCGGGACTGACCCCAACGATGCCAAGGTATTGATTTCCGCTTGTTCCACTTGGCACACGCATTCCGCCAATGATGCCTGCAACCATCGTGCCGTGACCTTGAGTGTCTGGCAGGCTGGTGACCGTGCTGCATGGAGTGACCATACAGTTGATCCGTTCCGAAATATTAAGAAGCCCTTTTGTGACGACGTCGTCGTCGACGCCGCTATCGATGATCCAAACCGTGGCCCCGTTGGTCACAGGACTGGGCGACCCGACTACTCTGCAAACGCTCGGCGGCACGAGCTTGTCATCCATCACAGGCTCTAGCCGACTGCGTGCTTCGCAACCTCCATCCGCGAACAGGCTTACTTCGAGCGAGTCCGGTTCCTGATATCCTTCCGACAGAAGCATGTCCGCTTCCTCGTCGGTAAAGCTTCCCGTGACCAGGCTAAATCCTAGGTCCGGCATGTCGACTGCCTGCAGGGCATCCCCGACAGATTGGTCTTCTTTAGGCTGGCGATAGCCGATCCAAATCTGTCCTTGTCCGCAAGTGGCGCGATGAATGTGTGTTGCGTAACTTGCGGCTCGCCGGGGGCTTCGTCGGCGTGCACGATCGTGGCCGCGGAAAGTGTGGTGGCGAGAAAAGTCACAAGCCAGGCGAACCTCATGGATCCCTACCGTCTGCTGGTTGACTGACGGTCAGCATGCTCCCAATACCTCTGTCTGTCCACGGCAAAGCATTGGAGGCGAACCGCTCGAGGGCTCTTCTTGCAGCCGAAGAAAAAGCGGCCTAGGTTGTTCTCGCACGCCTCAAAGGGCGAGGAGCAACGCTTGTGCCCAAGGTGAAACTCAAGCAAGGCAGACAGGCTCAGGAGATTGGCGCGGCGCTCGTGGGGGCTTGGCTGAAGGCTTTGCCGCCCGCGTTCACGGCAACCATATCGGCAGTAGTTTCGACCACAAATTTGCGTATAACCGTCGACATACCGAACGCATTCGCGTTCAATGACGTCATAGCTCTGCGTACTAATGACAAGACTGACGGCCTTCGAAGTGTGAAGGTAGGACAGATCATAGACACTGCAGGAAAGATCTTTGACGTTGTTGATCTTTCCGGCGCCAATATCAACTACAAAGGCAAAGATTTAAAGAACGGTGTGGTTTCAAAAGTAAAAGACCTGAATGACGCTACTCTTCGCAATGAACTAACTATTGTGCTGGAGCAGATCGTCGACGCGAAAGTGAAAGTGGTGTGCGATGCGCCAACGGAGCTGACTGTGGTCCTGCCAGCCCTGCCGGAAGGCGTCGTCACGCGAGAGGACCTGCTGGATTACCTGGGGGCGTACCACAAGAACGCGCAGGGTCGGCACTATCATGAGGAGCTTGCGTCTGCGGTCCTTTTCGGTTGCCGATAGCAAACTTCAATATCAGTTCGGCAGCCCTGCGGCGAGCAGCCCCTTGAATAGCGTGGCCCGATCCTCCTCCAGGCGATAGGGCTCTTTGGCCACGAATCGACTGCTGGAAAAGCTGGGCGTACCCGCCAACACGCGAGCCGCATACAACTTTGCGTCGCTGTCCCGGCCAAGCGCCGAGCTCGAAGCGGCCATGTAGGCCGTAACCCATGTCGGCATTGTCGACGAACGGCTCAAAGCGACCAATGCCGGTTCGGGCCGGCCCGCAATGAAATGGACGATGCCGCGAAACGGCCAATACCAGGATGGTTCGTAGAGTGGATCGAGCACCTGCGCCCGCTCGAACCATTGCATGGCGCGATCCGGCTCGCCGCCGAATGTGTGGAGGGTTCCGAGATAAGAAACCTGCTCGGGATCGTTAGGATTGAGGTAGAGGGCCCGTGCATAGAGCTGCGCGGCGACGTCGAAGTCTCGCAAGTGCAGCAGCACCCAGCCGAGAATGTTGAGGCAAACCGGATCGTTGGGGGACAGCGCCACCGCCTTCTTGGCAATTTTATGCGCCTCGTCGAGCAGGGCGTCGGAAGATCCCATGTCGCGAAACCATTCCAATTGCTTGAAGTGAGCCAGCTTGGCGTGAGCGCGCCCATAGGTCGGATCGAGGTCGATGGCGCGCTGATACCATTGCCTGGCTTCTGCTTCGGACGCGAGGTCGCCGAGCGGCAGGGCATTGCCGCGCAGCACGCACTCATAGGCCGCCAGGTTGGCCGGCGGCTTGCGCCGCGCCTTCTCCGCACCCGCTGCCTTGAGGCGCCCGATAACTGTGCCCACGATCTTGCGGACCAGTTCGTCCTGCACATCGAATATGTCCTGATCGTCGCTGTCATAATGCTCGGCCCAAACGTCACCGCCGGACGTGGCGTCAACCAGTTCGCACGACAGGCGGATACGCTTCCCCATCCTGCGGATCCGCCCCGCAAGCTCGAAATCGAGCCCCATATCCGAGACCAGCTTCGGCAGTTCCACATCCTTGAGCCGCAACGAGGTATGATATGACGCGACGGAGAGCTGCGTGAACCGCGTCAGCTCGGTGATGACGTCTTCGGTGAACCCTTCGCTGAAATAGGGTTCGACGCCGCCGGTGCTGACAAATGGGCGGACCAGGATCGATGGCGTGTTCGAGCCCGAAGTCCCGGCGCCGATGCTCGGAGCGTGGCCGTCGGGTCTGTGACCAAGCGAGTAGACTGCTACGGGTCGGGGAATGTTCTTGAGCTGAAACTCGCCGCAATATTCGAAGGGCAATTGCAGCCCTGCGCGGACCTCCTCATGCACTTTTGCCGAAAGGCAAATGCCTCCGGGGGCTGCGATCTGTTCAAGGCGTGCAGCCACGTTTACACCGTCGCCGAAAACGTCTCCGTCGCCGTCGACGATAATATCGCCGAAATTAATGCCCATTCGAAGCAACAGACCGGGCGACGAACGCTCGGGGCTGGCGAGATAGGCCTGAATAGCCACGCTACACCGTACCGCTTCGACCGCGCTGAGGAACTCCGCTACGATACCGTCGCCGGTGTTCTTTACAACGCGGCCGTCATGCCGATGAACGTAGCTTGGGACCTCGTCGTGCATCAGCGCTCGGACGCGGGTAAACGTGCCTTCCTCGTCTTCCGCCATTTGTTGCGAATAGCCGACCACGTCGGCGACCACGATCGCAGTCAGGCGCCGCTTCAGGGTGCCGTTGTTTGCGGTCAATCCATGCTTTGCGGTCAATCCATACCTCGGGTCGGACGTCCGAACCTACTTTAGCACATTTGCATGATGCTATCGCGCATGGCAGCGTGTAAACTGCTGCACGAAGAGCTTCGGGCGTATGACAGAGCGAAATCCGTCCAGAAGCGCTTGCAATGCGAAAGATCCGCACATTCGAGGTCTGCGTGGGGTCAAGTCTTCTTTATGGCCCGGTGGTGATCTCGGACCCATTGCTCGGCTGTCCTCTGACCGTGGCGGCCGGCCGCGTTCGCGCCGCCCGAGATGGCGATGAGAGCACTTATTTCGTGTCTGGTTGGGGCACGACAGTCGAGCAGGCGCTGCAAGGCTGCCTTTATGAGGCGGACGAGACCTACTTCGCCCAGATCATTCCCGAGGGGCGAATTTTCCGGTCGTGTGCCAACGCGATTCATGGGCGGGTCGTCGAGCCGCCCGGCATCCTTCTTTTCAGCGAAGAGCAATATGATCAGCGAGAGGCAGGGAACCGACAGCCCGCACTTCGCAACATGGTTCCGGCCCGCTGGGATAGATCCGCGCCTGAAGACTGGATCCTGAGTGACGACAAGCTCGGGACGGAGCAGGCCTGGGTGCCCGCGGGGCTGTGTTTCCTCGGATATGATCCCGGCGGCGAGGAATCATCTTTGCCGGCTGCCGACTCGAACGGCCTTGCGCTGGGCATCAACCTTGAGGACGCTGCGACGCGCGCACTTCTCGAGCTGATAGAGCGAGATGCGACCTCTATCTGGTGGTACAATCGACTTGTTCTGCCTCGGATCGATCCGAAGTCGATGGCAAGCGACACCGTATCTTCGTACGAGGACTGGCTTCGGCACCGAGGCCGCGAATTGAGGCTTCTGCGACTTACGTTGGATTTGGCGGTGCCAATAGTTGCCGCAATCTCCAGCGACAGTTCCGGCCGGTGTCCGGCGATGGGGTTTGCGGCAGGCGCATCGTGGTCGGAGGCTGCCATAAGGGCGGTCGGCGAGCTTGCTCAATGCGAAGCGAACCTCGCTCTGCTCTCGCAGCAGGCGCAGCAACAGGGAACGACCCGCTTTACGCCCGGGGCACGGCAACTTTATCGCTGGCATCAAGAGACGGATCTTGGGCTGTGTCCATATTTGCAGGGTGGGAATAGCGGCCCTGCTTGCACGGATGAATCGACACTCGACTACGCGTCATGCGTCAAACTCTGCCACGAACGAAACCTGGAAGTATTCGCCGTCATCCTGATGCAGGATGAGCAGCGGTCCCTTGTCCGCATTTTCGCTCCGGGCTTGCGTTCGACCAAACCAAGGTTTGGTCCGGGCAGGCTCTATTCTGTTCCAAGCACTCTTGGCCTCAGGACTGCGGGCTCAAATCCCATATGCCCTTTCCCGTTTTAGCGCCGTTCTAAATTGCGACCGAAGACCGGGGTCATGCTCTATCGCGTCAGCTTCCGCAAAGCGGCCATTCTGCTGTCGGTCCCACTGCGGCCAGCCAGCTCACCCGTCTATCTTTCCTCCACAATGCGCAAATAAGCCGCCGTCACAAACAGCACGATCAGCCCGAATAGGATGCGCCTTGCCCCCTCCGGCATCTGCAAAATCGTCAGCAGTGTCGTCAGCACTGTGAGGATGAGGGCGCCGATGATGGTGCCGGTGTAGCCGCCGCGGCCGCCGAAGATGGAGGTGCCGCCGATGACGGCGGCGGCGACCGAGGGCAGGACGAGGGGTTCGGCGAGCGACAGGGACGGGGCCTTGATCAGGCCGATATAGAGCAGGCCGGTGATGCCGGCGAGCAGGCTCGATGTGACGTAGAGTGCTGTGATGACCTGCCAGTATTGCACGCCGGAGAGGCGGGTGGCGCGCTCATTGTCGCCGACGGCGTAGAGCAGGCGGCCGAAGCCGGTGCGGGCCAGCGTGAAGACGATGAGGGCTGCCAGCGGCACGAACAGCAGCAAGGCGTTGGGGAAGCCCCAGGTGACCCCGGTGCCGAGCCAGGCGAGGAAGTCGGGGATTTTCGCGCCCGACGCGATCACCGTGCGCTGGTAGACCTGCAGGCAGCCGGTGCCGATCAGGCTGGTGCCCAGCGTCATGATCAGCGGGTGGACGCGGAAGACGCCAACGCCGATGCCGTTGACGAGGCCGATCAGCACCGCCGGCATCATCGCCAGCAGGAAGGCGATAGAAGGGTCCTGGTTGACGATTTGCGTCGCCATGATGAAGGCGCTCATCGTCGCCACCGTGCCGACCGAGAGGTCGATGCCGCCGGTCAGCATGGTCATGGTCTGGCAGCCGGCGAGGATGGCCAGCGGAATGGCGAACTTTATCGTGTTGGCGATCCAGCGCTCGTTGACGATGCCGGGGCGCAGGATCTGCAGGATCACCACCAGGATGACCAGCAGGATGACCAGCGGGACGAGCGGCCGGTCGGCCATGAAGCGTTTTACGCGGCGGCCGATGGGGACGGGGGTGATCGCTGACGTGCTCATGGGGTTTGCCCGATGTTCTGAGAGGATTGTGCTCTACGGCGCCCCCCTCTGGCCTGCCGGCCATCTCCCCCACTTGTGGGGAGATTGGCTGTTGTCGCGGCTTTCGCCAATCTCCAACGTTGCTGAAAAGAGTGGGGCGCCAAAGCCGCCAATCTCCCCCTTGTGGGGGAGATGTCCGGCAGGACAGAGGGGGGCGCCGTAGAGCGCTACTTTCGCTCATTGCCGCCCCCGCATCGTGATAAACGCGCCGAACATCACCACGGCCACCATGATGGCGCCTTCGATGATGGCGGTGACGTTGGGGTCGATGGCGAGCAGGGTCAGGTCGGTGCGCACCAGGCGCAGCACGAAGACGGCGACGATGGGGCCGAGCAGGCCGCCCTTGCCGCCGCCGAGCGCGACGCCGCCCAGCACGACGGCGGCGACGCTGGCCAAGAGATAGGGGCCGGGGATGGGTGCGCCGATGCCGGTGCTCATGGTCAGCGCCAGCCCGCCAAAGGCGGCGAACAGGCCCGACAGCGCATAGGCGATGATGCGGGTGCGCTTGACCGGCACGCCTGAGCGGAACGCCGCCAGTTCGCTCGAGCCGATGGCGTAGATGGAGAGGCCAAGGCGCGAGCGCCGGAGCGGGATCCAGATGACGCAGAGGCAGACGATCAGCACCAGCAGCGCCTTGGGCAGCCAGGCGTCGATGGCGTCGGGCAGGCCGGGGATCGGCACGGTGCTCGAGATCAGCGCCTTCAGCCATTCGGCAGCGGCGCCGCCCGGCGCGTCGAGCACCAGAAGGGCGGCACCCTGCAGCACGAACAGCATGGCGAGCGTGACGACAATGTCAGGCACGCGGGTGACGACGATCAACAGGCCATTGAGCGCGCCGAGGACAAGACCCATGGCGAGCACGAAGGGCACCACGAACAGCGCGTATTCTTCGGAAGCACCCGCCATCATCGAGGCGGCGGTGACGCTGGTCAGCGCCATCATGGCGGCGACCGACAGGTCGATGCCGCCGGCGATGACGACTACCGTCTGCGCGGCAACGGCAAAGGCGTAGGGCAGAACGGCGCGCGCCAGCGAGCCGAAATCGCCGCTGCCATAGCCGGGCTGGATGATCCTGGTGGCGATGAACAGCACGATGAGCAGGGCGAGCAGGCCGATGACCCAGCCCTGGCGGCGCAGGAAATAGCTCATGGCTTCGTCCCCAAGGCGTCGGAAGAGGGCGCATCGGAGGCGGTGGGGGCCGCCAGAATGCCGATATCGGCCTTGGCGCCGCGCGGCAAGCCGTAGGCGGCGCGCATCAGCGCCGGCTCGTCGGCCTCCTCGACCGGAAAAATGTCGACCAATCGGCCGCCGAAGATGACGATAACGCGGTCGCAGACGCGCTGCACCTCTTCCAGTTCCGAGGTGTAGAACAGCACCGACTTGCCGTGGCCGGCGAGCTCGCGCAGCAGCTTGTAGATCTCCTGCTTGGTGCCGACATCGATGCCGCGCGTCGGGTCGAAGCACAGGATGGTGCGGGCGTCCGCCGCGATCCAGCGGGCAATCGTCACCTTCTGCTGGTTGCCGCCGGACAGGCGCTGCACTTCGCCCTGGGCGCGGGTGTCGATCTGCAGCCGCTCGATGGCGCTGAGCACGGTGGCGCGCTCCTTGCGCATGTTGATCGGCCCCCAATTGCGCAAGGCGGCGCTGAAGGGCAGCGCGATGTTTTCACGGACCGAGCGCTGCATGGCGAGCGCCTCGGAACGGTCGCCCGGCACATAGGCGATCCCCGCGCGGATGGCGTCGATCGGGTGTGAAAATTTCACTGGGCTGCCGTCGACCTCGATCGTGCCGCCCGAGGGCCGGATCGAACCGGCAAGCGCGGCGAACAATTCATCCTGGCCCTGGCCTTCCAGCGCTACGACGCCGGCGACTTCGCCATCCCTTAGATCGAAGGAGACGTCATTGAGCTTGGCGCCGACGCGCAGATTGTGCACGGCAAGCCGCGGCCGGGCAGGGGCGGGCGCTGCCTTCTCGGCGGCGCTGCGGGCGGCGACGTGGGTCTTGACGATGCGGGTGCCGAGCATCAGCTCGACGATCTTTTCCTCGACGCCGGGCACAATGTCGACGACGCCGACGGTCTCGCCGTCGCGCAGCACGGTGGCGCGGTCGCAGAGCGCCGATATTTCGACGAAACGGTGCGAGATGAAGATCACGGCGCGGCCGGCATCGCCCTGGCGGCGCACCACTTCCAGCACCTTTTCAGCGAGGTTGGCGGGGAGCGCGGCCGTCATCTCGTCGAGCAGCAGCACGTCGGGCTCGACGGCCAGAGCGCGCGCCAGGTCCAGCACACGCAGCACAGCCAGCGGAATGTCGCGCGCGGTGTCACGAAGGTCGAGGTCGGCAATGCCGAGTTCGCGCACCCAGGCGCGGAATGGCTCGACCGGCGTGCCGGTCAGCCGCAGATTGGACAGAACGTCGAGATCGGGGATCAGCGACGGCTCCTGGTAGACGGGCAGCAGGCCGGCGCGGCGGGCGGCGGCGGGCGAGCGGATGTCGCGCGCCTCGCCACGGATCAGAATACGCCCGGCATTGGCTGATATAGCGCCGGTCAGGATCTTCACCAGCGTCGATTTTCCCGCGCCGTTGGCGCCCATCAGCGCGTGCACTTCGCCCGGCAGGACGGAGAGCGACGCGTTGCGGAGCGCTGCAACCGCGCCGTAGTTTTTGGCGACGCCTGACGCGTCGAGGAGGGGGCTTTGCGGCAACGGGTTTGTTGTCAAAATTTGTGGTTCTCGATCTCTGCGGTGGTGCGGCAAGTCGGACGAAGCGGCGACTTTCCCTTCCCCCCTTGTGGGGGAAGGTGGATCGGCGCGCAGCGCCGAGACGGATGAGGGGTGTTCCAGCGGAGTGAGACGTCGGCATTCCCTGGAGCACCCCTCATCCGACCTCGCTTCGCGAGGCCACCTTCTCCCACAAGGGGAGAAGGAAGAAGCGCGCCCAGCCCTTACTCGCCCGGCCCCTTGCACGCCACGATCTGGTCCTTCGTGTACGTCGTCCAGTCCGGGATCGAGATCGAGACCGGCCATTCCGGGCTGAGCGACGGGTCGGCGGCGGCCTTCAGCTTGGCCTTGCCTTCCTCGGTGGCGTTTTCCCAGAGCTGCGGCTGCACCAGCACGGTCTGCTGGGCCGGCTTCTTGCCGTCGAGGATCTGCAGCGCCAGCGTCACACCCGCACCGCCGATCGAGCCGGGGTTGGTGACGGCGGCTCCGACGAGGCCCTTGACCGAGCTCAGCTGGCCGACGAAGCCGGCATTGTCGGCACCGACGATCGGCACCAGCGGCGCCTGCGATTCCACCAGCGCGTCGACGATGACGTTGTCGATGCCCGACGTCCAGATGCCGTTGATCGGCGTTCCCGTCGACAGGAAGGAGAGGATCTGCTGCTTGGCCTGGTCCTGCTGCCAGCCGGTGAAGACTTCCTGCGCCACCTTCACGTCGGGGAATTCGGCCAGCGCCTTCTTGAAGCCTTTGTCGCGGTCAGAGTCGGCGGAAGCGCCGGCGGCGCCGCGCATGTAAAACACCTCGCCCTTGCCGCCCATCTGCTGGAATAGCCATTTGGCGCCGAGATAGGCATATTCCTCCTGGTTGTTGGAGATGATGTAGGCCGACGGTTCGGTGACCGCCTGGTCGACGGCGACGACGACGATGCCGGCCTTTGTGGCTTCCTCCAGGCCCGCCTTGATGCCGGCCGGATCGGCGGGGTTGACGACGATGGCGTCAACCTTGGCGCTGATCAGGTTGCGGATGTCTTCCAACTGGCCGGCGGCATCGGTGTTGCGGTGGGCGATGTTGAGCTTTGCCACCTCGCCGGAGGCAAGCGCCTGCGCCTTCATGGCGCACACCATCTCCTCGCGCCAGCCATTGCCTTGCACGGTGTTGGAAATGCCGATCGTGTATTTGCCGGCGGCGGCCGAGACGCCCACCGAGGCGAGCAACGCAGCGCCCGCAAGCAGCGGGACCATGGTCAGGATTTTCTTCATTTCAGACTTCCTCCACATTGTTTTTCAGTTTCAGTTCCAAGTCGTTGAAACGTGTCGCTCAGAAAGAGATTCACGCGCCTCAACTCGTTGTCCTCCGCACGTCGTTGCCGACATGCTTTCCCTGGGCATGTCGTTGCCCCAAAACCGCTGGGCACTTTTGGGCGACATGCTCCTTTCCTCACTTGACGAACGGACGCAGAACGTCGCGGGCGAGCAGGAAACCGCGCTTCACCTGCTCGTCACTGCCTTCAAACCGCCTGTCCTCGTGTTCGATGATGACCGACCCGTCATAGCCGGCGCGGTAGAGGCCGGAAAAGAAGCCGCTCCAGTCGACATCGCCCAGCCCCGGCATGCGCGGCACCTGCCAGCCTATCCCGGCCGAGAGGATTCCGCGCTCGTACAAACCATCATGATCAATCATCAAATCCTTGGCGTGGACGTGCAGCATGTAGGGGCCGAACTCCCTAATGAAACGGGCCTGGTCGATCATCTGCCAGACCAGGTGCGAGGGGTCGAAATTCATGCCGACATCGCCGCCCCAGGTTTCCAGGATGCGGCGCCAGACCAGCGGCGAATAGGCGATGTTATGCCCGCCCGGCCACTCGTCATAGCTAAAGATCATCGGGCAGTTCTCGAAGGCGAGTTTCACCCCGTGTCCGCGCGCAAAAGCGACGATTTCGGGCCAGACTTTCAATGCGTCCTGCCAGTTAACGTCGACGGTTTTGGAGGCATCGCCGCCGCAGAAGGTGTTGACCACGGGCACGCCCATATTGGCGGCCAGCATGATCACTTTCTTCAAATGGCCGATGACCGCCTCGCGGTGCGCGGCATCAGGGTGCAGCGGGTTGGGATAGTAGCCGAGGCCGGAAACGGTGAGGTTCTTTTCCACCAGCGAGGCAACGATTTCTTTCGCCTGCGAGGCCGAAGTGCCGTCGGCGTCGATATGACTGGTGCCGGCATAGCGGCGGGTCGCGCCAGAGGTCTTCGGCCAGCAGGCGATCTCGAGCGTCTCGAAGCCGGCCGAGCCCGCCCAGGCGGCGACATCGGCAAGCGGCGTCTCCGCGAAGGGTGCGGTGAGCAGTCCAAGTTTCATAGCGCCTCCCCTGGCCGTGTCTTCACGGCCGATGTTCATAATGCCGATTGTTTGGATCGTTTCAACCTTGCGATCTCATCTTGTTCAAGACTGTGCCGGACAGCCACCATCGGATCGTCCGAAAGCAGTTCGTTCAGCGCCGATATGACGGCCGCGTGAAACGTCTCGTTCGCAGCGAGGCCGGGATCGAAAATCGTATCGATCGCGAGGATGGCCGAAACCAGCGCCGGCGCATCGCGGCCTGTGGCGTCGGCGATCTCGGCGACCTTGCCGGCATAGGGATCGGACACTGGCCAGCGTTTGCCGAACCTTGCCGATGCCTGGATGAGATAGGCCATCCAGCCGGCGACCGGCACCGACAGCAGGCCGATACTAGCGCCCTGGCTTAGACGCTCGCGAATCGGGTTCAGCAGGCGCTGGACGATCTTTTGCGAACCGTCGGTGGCGATCTGGTGATTGCGGTGGCGGATCGCCGTGTTCTTCAAGCGGCCGAGGCTTTGCTCGACATAGGCGAGAGGCAGGACACCGGGCACCGGCATCAGCGTCGGCAGCGTTTCTTCGACCAGCATGTGCCTGATGAAGGCCGACAGCAGCGGGTCGGCGATGGCATCGAAAGTGTGTTCGAGGCCGGCCAGCACGCCGAGCGTGGCAAGTGTCGTCTGGGCGCCGTTCAGCACCCGCATCTTGAGATGCTCGAACGGCGTGACATCGTCGACGAAGGTCGCCCCGACGAGATCCCAGCGCGGCATGCGGCCGGCAAATTTCTGCTCGATCACCCATTGCCGGAACGGCTCGCAGACGGCAACGGCGCCATCGCGGTAGCCGAACCATTGCTCAACGCTGTCGAGGTCATTCTGCGTCACCGCCGGTGCGATGCGGTCGACCATGGCGGAGGGGAAGGCGGCGTTGGCAGCGATCCAGTCGGCAAGGCCATTGCCGCCGCGGCGTTCGGCAAAGCTCCGTACCACAGTTTCCAGGATGGTGCCATTGGTCGGGATGTTGTCGCAGGAGAGCAGCGTCATCGACCGGCCATGCGTGGCCCGGCGCAGCTCCAGCGCCCGCGCGAGAATACCGGGCAAGCTACGCGGTGTATGAGGGTTGGCGAGGTCGTGGACGATGTCGGGATGGCCGAGATCGAGCGCGCCGCTCGACGGGATGTGGCAATAGCCTTTTTCGGTCACCGTCATCGTCACCAGTTCGATGTCGGATGAGGAGAGCACGCCGAGCGCCGGGGCGGCGCTGTCCTGGCTGTCCACCACGCGGACGATGCTGCCGACGATACGCGCCTCGATGTGGCTGTTCTCGCGGATCAGCCTTGTATAGAGGCCGCCTTGCCGGCCGAGCGTGTCGGCAAGGGTGGGTGGGCGGATGTTGATGCCGACAACGCCCCAGCGGTCGAACTGGCGCGCCAGCAGGTCATCGGTGTATTCGGCCTGATGGCTGCGGTGGAAGGCGCCGACGCCGAGATGCGCCATGCCGGGCGCGAGGGTTTTCCGGTCATATCCAGGTGTCTGAACAGCGGCTGGAAGCCGGTCCAGCAGGTCCGGCCCGAGTGTTTCCGGCGATGCCGAAGCGGCGTTCACCGGTTTGCCCCGATCACCGACTGCTCCTGGTCGATCACGGCGCCGGTCATCGGGCCGGCCGCGTCGGAAAGCAGGAAGACGGCAAGGTTGGCGATGTCGTCCGGCTTGAGCAGCCTGCCGAAAGGCTGCGCGGCGTTGGCGGCGTCGAGCCAGCCCGGGCCGTGGCCCAGCGTCTCAGACTGCATGACGCGTTCAGCCGGCGTGTCGGTCCAGCCGACATTGATGCCGTTGACGCGGATGAGGTCGAAGCGGTGGGCATTGGCGGCGTTCTTGGTCAGCGTCGCCAGCGCGCCCTTGGTGGCGGAGTAGACGGCAAGCTCCGGCGAGCCGCAATGGGCGTTGATCGACAGGATGTTGACGATGGCGCCGGGTTGTCCACGCTTCCGCATGTCGGCGATGACAGCCTGCATCAGGAAGAATGGTGCGCGGGCGTTGACGGCGAACAGCGAGGCCCAGTCGTCGAGGCTGGCGTCGAGGAAGGAGGCGCGGTCGGTCAGCCCGGCGGCGTTGACGAGGCCGTCGATACGGCCGAAGCGCTCGATGCAGGCTTGCGCCAGAAGGGCAGGGGTTTGCGGGTCTCCAAGGTCGGCGGCGACGAAGATGGTCGGCGTGCCGATGGCTGACAGTTCCGCCGCCACTGCGTCGCCGCGTTTGGCATCGCGTCCGGTGATCAGCAGCCCGCCGGCGCCGGCACGCGCCAGCGTCTCGGCGATGGCGCGGCCAATGCCTTGCGTCGCGCCGGTGACCAGCACGACCTTGCCTCTGAGATGAAGCTCCATTCCTCCTCCCGGAACAAAGTTTCTATTTTTCAAAATATGGAACGACAATTCCCGATAGTCAATTGTGCCAGCATCACCTCATGTGCCACGCCGTGCCGCGACGCCTTGGACCAGCGCCATGCCGACCGCCAGCGACGCCGCCAGCGAGCGGAATCCGGCAAAGTCGGATTCCACCACTTCCAGCCAGCTGTCCGACAAAGGGATGAGCGGGCTGAAGGTGCTGTCGGTGATGGTGACGATGCGGGCCTTGCGCTCATGCGCCACGGCGACCAGGTCGGGCGTGATCGAATTGTAGGGACTGAAGGAGACGGCCAGCACCGCGTCGCGCGCGCCAATGCAGCCGACCTGGTCCAGCGCCGACGAGCCGACATTGTCGACCAGCACATTGCGCACGCCTTGCTGCGACAGCGTCAGCGACAGATAGGCGGTGACCGGAAAGGCGCGCTTGGAGCCGATGACATAGATCAGGTCGGCGGTCGCCAGCAGCGCCACCATCTTCTCGAAACGCTCGACGTCGAATCCGGCCTCGATGCGGCCGAGCGAGGCCTGCGAGGCGCCGACCATGCCGTGCAGGAAATGCATGGCGGCATTCGGTTCCGCTTCGGTGCGCGGCTCGCCGCGCGCTTCGGGCCACGAACCCTTGACGTGCTCCTTGAACAGGCCCTGGAAATCGGAAAAGCCGGAATAGCCGAAGATCTGCGCAAAGCGCACCAGCGTCGAAGGCTGCACGCCGGCCTGCGCGGCCACCTGTGCGATGGTGCCGAGCGCGACATCGCTCGGATGCTGCCACATGAAGATCGCCACCTGGCGCAGCCGCTTGGGGAAATGCACGGTGCCGGAGGAGAGCACGGCGCGCAGTTCCTCATAGGTCTGCGGCTGGATATAGCCCAACGCGGCAAGAGAGCGCCCGCGTTTGCGCGTCGCCGCCTCGTCGCTGAGAGATCGTCCCGGTGATTTGCCCGCCCCACTCATGATCTCAGGCTAGCGCGGCACGATCGTATTACAATATGGAAATTGGAAATTGTGTTCGAAAGTGGTAGCCGAACGTGAGGCTTGGTGCGTCGCCAATGATCCGGTCGGAGGAGAAAACATGGTCTATGCAACATCGGACGGCTCGGCGGGCAAGCGCCTGAGGGTCGGCATGGTCGGCGGCGGCCGCAATGCCTTCATCGGTGCCGTGCACCGCCTCGCCATGCGCCTCGACGACCAGATCGCGCTGGTCGCCGGCGCGCTGTCGTCCGATCCGGAGAATGCCGCCGCCTCGGCCGCCGAGATCGGCATCGCGCCGGAACGCAGCTATGCCGATTACCACGCCATGGCAAAGGCCGAAGCCGCGCGGCGGGATGGCATCGAGGCAGTCGTCATCGTCACGCCCAACCATCTGCACGCACCGATCGCCACCGCCTTCCTCGAGGCGGGCATCGACGTGATCTGCGACAAGCCGCTGTCGACCACGCTCAGCGACGCCGAGGCGCTCGTGGCGCTGGCGCGAGCTAAAAAACGCCGCTTCGTCGTGACCCTCAACAACACCGGCTACGCCATGGTCCGCCAGGCGCGCGAGATGGTGGCGGCGGGCGAGCTTGGCCGGATCGTGTCCGTGCATGGCGCCTATATCCAGGACTGGCTGACCAAACCGATCGACGCCGATGGCCAGAAGCAGGCGGAGTGGCGCACCGATCCGGCGCGGGCAGGGCAGTCTGCGGTGCTGGCCGATATCGGCGTGCATGCCTTCAACCTGGCAAGCTATATTTCCGGCCGCGAGGCCGAGGCGGTGTCGGCCGACCTGTTCACCGCCGTGCCTGGGCGCCGGCTCGACGACAATGCGCATGTGATGGTGCGCTGGACTGACGGAGCGCGCGGCACGATCCTGGCCAGCCAGACCTCGCCCGGCCACTATAATGATCTGTCCGTGCGAATCTATGGCGACAAGGCCGGCCTCGAATGGTCGGGCGGGCGGCCGGAGGAGTTGCGCTTTTCCCGATATGGCGAGGAAACCCGTACGCTGATGCGCGGCGGCCATGGCTCGACGGCAGAAAGCCGGCGCGTGTCGCGTATGCCGGCGGCACATCCGGAAGGCTATATCGAGGCCTTCGCCAATTTCTACCGCGACGCCGCGGATATTATTCGGGCGCATCGGTCCGGTGGGGTGGTGGATGCAGCAAGGGCCGCGCAGGTGCCGGATGTGGTCGACGGCGCGCGGGGTGTGAAGTTTGTCGCGGCAGCGGTGGAGTCGAACGCGGCGGGCGGGGCGTGGACGGCGGCAAGGTTTACGGTCAACTGACACTAGGGCCTTTCCATCCCGATGGAATCGGGACAGGTCCATTCAGCAGGCCCTTCGGTGAAGAAACCCCGCCGGAATTACTGTCGCGGGGAAGTTGGATTCAAATGGATTCGGATCGCGTTTTGCCATATACTCTCCATTGCTAAACAAAGGGGGAGACGATGGCTCGAGTTCGGCGAAACGTCTGGAGTCTTGCGCAGCCCTGGGATCCTGTTTTGCTGTGGTATGCTCGTGGCGTGCAGGCCCTTAAGGCGCGGCCGTTCCCGGATGTCACCAGTTGGCGATACCTTGCTGCAATCCACGGTATCGAAGAACAGATCTGGCGCGAGTTCGGCTGGCTCAAACCTGCCGAGCATTTGCCGCAGACGCCTGAATTCAAGAACCAGGATCAAGGCCAGTGTCAGCACCATGGCTGGTATTTCGTCCCCTGGCACCGCGGCTATCTCGCGGCGTTTGAAGCCATTGTCCGCGCCGCCATCGAGAAATTGCCCGGTGCGCCGGCGGACTGGGCGCTGCCTTACTGGGATTACAACAGCAAGGCCGTCGCCAATCCCCGCGCTCTTCCTGAAGCCTTCGCAAAGAACGTCTGGCCCGATGGCGGGGACAATCCGCTGTTTGACAAACGACGCTATGGCGCGGTGACGGCGTGGCGGTCATCCGGCCACAGGACGTCGATACCAAGACCGCGCTGACCGATGGGCAATTCGAAGGCGTCACCAACGGTTCACCCGGCTTTGGCGGTGTGCGCACGCCGTTCCAGCATGACGCCGATCGCGATCATGAAGGCTGGCTCGAGCAGGTGCCGCATGATGTGGTGCATGGGCGAGTGGGCGGAAGCCAGGCCGGTCAAGATCCAAACGACTGGCGTTTCGCGGGCCTCATGTCGATGCCGGAGACGGCAGGGCTCGATCCCATCTTCTGGCTGCACCATGCCAATATCGACCGGCTGTGGGAGGTTTGGCGCAAACGTGACGCACGTCACAAGAACCCGACCCTCTCCTCATGGCTCAACGGCCCGGCCGGGCGGCACAAATTCATTCTTCCGCAGCCCGATGGAACGCGCAAACGATTTGCGCCGAAAGATATGCTCGACACAACCGCACCAGGGCTCAATTATGTCTATGAAGACACCAGCGATCCCTTTGCCGGGCAACAGCGCCTCGGCCTCAGGCTGAGAACGTTGAGTGCGATGATACCAGGCGCCCAAGGCGTTGCAGGTCCGGAGGTCAGTTCCGTGGCGAAAAAGCCCATCGTCGAATTGCTTGGCGCCAACGCCAAGGCCGTCACGCTCTCCAACGCGCCCACGTCAACGACAATCAAGGTCGACAAGCCGACCGCCCGCAAAGTCACCAACAGCTTCAAGCTGAATGAGTTCGCGGCGCGGTCCGTCCCTGAACCCGACCGCGTGTTTCTCAACCTGGAGAATATCACCAGCGACAACAACGCCGCCGTGTTCGACGTCTATGTCGGGCTGCCCGAAGGCGCCGACCCGGCGGCGCATCCTGATAACCGGGCAGGGGTGGTGTCGCTGTTTGGAGCGCGCGCCGCGACGAACATGGCCAAACCGCATGGCGGCTCGGGAATGACGAAAGTGCTGGAGATCACCGATACAATCGACCGGCTGCATCTGTCCGGCAATGCCGACCTCAGCAATCTGTCCGTGCTGTTCGTGCCGGTGAGTTCCGTCGGAGCGGGAGGGGTCTCGATCAAGCGCGTGAGCATCTATCGTCAGTCGAGCTGATGCTGAGACAATGGCTACAGGCACGGGGTTTCGGCCCGCTCGGGCTTCTGCTCTGGAGCGTCAGCCTGTGTGCCTGGCTGCTGATTGTTGGGGGCGACCGGCTTCATGTCGCGCTGCCGCTGCTGTGCGGCGGGCCGCCCAACGCCACAATTCCTCAAGGCGTGTTCGCTCTCGACTTCGCGATACAAACAGTCGGTTGGCCGGCGCTCGCCGGCGGGTCGGTACTGATGGTGATCGCGATGATGGCGCCGGCGCTCGCCGGCCCCCTTCTTCATTTGTGGTATCGCTCCCTGTCACGGCATCGCTGGCGAGCGATCCTGCTCTTCATCGCCGGCTATCTGTCGATCTGGACGATCGCCTGTGTGATCCTGGTCTTGACGGCCTACCTCTTGCACGGCTCGACGGGCTCGGAACTGGGCGCCGGGCTGGTGGCTGCCGCGGCAGGCCTGGCCTGGCAGGTCAGTCCGGCACGGGCACGCTGCCTTGCCCGATGTCACTTGCGTCCGCGGCTGTCGATCTTCGGCGCGGCGGCGTTCGCCGATCCGCTGCTGTTCGGTCTCACCCTGGCCTGCTGGTGCGTGGCGACCTGCTGGGCGCTGATGCTTTTGCCGCTCTGCCTTGCCGATGCGCATTTGCCGTTGATGGCAGCCGGCGCGCTTCTCGTCGCCATCGAACGGACCAGGCAACCGAGGCCCGGCCGATCGGGCCTGGTCTTTCGATAGAAGCGGCGGCCTTGATCCAGGCGATGATCGATGGAAGGAAGCTGGCACCGGCAATCACCCGGCATCCAGTTGCCTCGCCAAGTCAGCCAGCATCGGGCGCTGCCCGACAAGGATCTTGATCTCGGCCTCGGGCAGGCTGAACCAGCCGGCTCTGTCGACCTCCGGAAATTCCTTCATCGACCCGGAGCGCGGCGGCCATTCCATCGTGAAACTGTTGCTCTTGAGAGCGGTCACATCGATCTCGGCCTGGGCCTCGACGGACCAGGCGATGACGATCTTGCCGCCCGGTTGCTTGTAGTCGCCGAGGCGCGCGAAGGGGCCGTCGATTGTGATGCCGAGCTCTTCCCCTGTCTCGCGCTGCGCGGCCGCCAGTTCGTCCTCGCCCTCGTCGACGAGGCCTTTCGGGATCGACCAGGCGCCATCGTCCTTCTTCGCCCAGAACGGGCCGCCGGGATGAACCAGAAGCACCTGGATATCCCCATCGTTTCGACGATAAATCAGCAGGCCCGCACTGCGTTTTGCCATTTTTGCATGCCCGTTTGCGGCGCTGGTGCGAGATCGGCTGATTCTGGGTGGATCATGGATGCGATCTTGCACCGGGAAATTGCGACGCTATTTCAGATGCATCTGCATTGCACCTCCCCCGCGAGTCCGGCAATCTGATAGCATCGTTTTTTGGGCGGCGTCGAGAATCAGGTGGGGCGTCCGGAATGCAACTCAGTCTGATCGGCTACTACAGCGACTTCGTGGTCTATCCGCTGGCAATCGCCCTCTTGGGGGTGGCCGGGTTGATCGAGGCCGGGGAAGAGAGCGCGCCGGAATGGATCGGCACGGTGCTGATCTGCCTCGGCCTGTGGACGCTGATCGAATACGTCCTGCACCGCTTCGTCCTGCATCACGTGCCCTACATCAGGGATCTGCACGACCGTCACCATGTCGAGGAGCGCAGTCCGGTCGGTACGCCGACCTGGCTCAGCCTCGGTGTGCATGCGCTGATCGCATTGCCCGTCTGGATGGTTTCCGGTTTCGCGACCGCCAGCGCGGTCAGTTGCGGCCTGATGCTGGGCTATCTCTGGTATGTCAGCGTCCACCACATGATCCACCACTGGCATCCCGCTCATCCCAGCTATCTCTACACGCTCAAGCGCCGCCACGCGGTGCATCACCATATCGACGACAACGCCAATTTCGGCGTGACGTCGCTGCTGTGGGATAGGATTTTCGGCACGGCGCGGCTTTGAGGCTAGGGGAGTAGGGGAGTAGGGAGTAGGGGAGTAGGGCGGTGGTTCAGCGCCGCTTGCCGCGGCCGGCGGGGGACGTGGCGCCGCGAGGTCCTGTCTGCACCGGCGTGTTGTGCTGGTTTTCGTCGGACAGTTTGCGCCAGCGGGCAAGGCGCTCCGGATCGAGCGTGCCGGCCTTGATGGCAGCCTGCACCGCGCAGCCCGGTTCGTGCACATGGGTGCAGTCGCGGAATTTGCACAGCGGTGCCAGTTCGGTGATCTCGGCAAACAGCGTGTCGATGCCGTAGCCGACATCGCTGACCTGCAGCGTGCGCATGCCCGGCGTGTCGATCACCCAGCCGCCGCCGGCAATGGCATGCAGCGAGCGTGCCGTGGTGGTGTGGCGTCCCTTGGCGTCGTGTTCGCGAATGGCTCCGGTCTGCTGCGGCGATTGCTGCGCCGATCCGGCCAGCGTGTTGACCAGTGTCGATTTGCCGACGCCGGAGGACCCGATCAGCGCCACCGTCTGCCCGGTGCCGCACCAGGCGGCGAGGGCGGTCGCGGCATCCGACGTGCGCGGGTTAAGCGTTAC
This sequence comes from Mesorhizobium huakuii, assembly GCF_014189455.1. Classification (NCBI taxonomy): domain Bacteria; kingdom Pseudomonadati; phylum Pseudomonadota; class Alphaproteobacteria; order Hyphomicrobiales; family Phyllobacteriaceae; genus Mesorhizobium; species Mesorhizobium huakuii. The sequence continues at coordinate 587,528 of NZ_CP050296.1, read as the reverse complement.
AACGGCCAATCCGCGCTGCAGCGCGGCGGCTTGGCGTTGGTACGCCTCGGCATCTTCAGCCGTGTCGGCCTTGGTCAACAGGATCACCGGTGTCGTTCCGGCCTCGTTGGCCAGTGCCAGATAGCGCTCGAGCCGGGCGATGTTGAAATCGGCATTGCAGGAGGTGACGATGAACAGCGTGTCGACATTGGCCGCGGCCAGCTGTGGCACCCGGCCACCCTGGGTGCGGCGCTCCAGCACCGTCTTGCGGGTCAGGCGACGCTTCACAAGCTGATCATGCGGCTCGACCAGCACCCAGTCGCCGACGGCATAGTCGCCGGTGGTGGCCTGCGGCGCCAGAGACAGGTCGGTTTGTCCCGTCTGGGACAGGCCGCTCAGGCGATCACGATGCACCATGGCAATGCGCGTCGGGATGAGGTGTGCCTCGCTCGGTTCAAGCTGGTCGCCGAAAAACTCCGACCATCCAAGGGTGGCAAGCGATAGGGACGGGGCGGGGGAGGAGGCCGTCACGGCTTCGACCAAGGGTACGGCGTCGTAGGCATCGGACAGTATCTCTGGCAAGAGAGGGGGGCGCGGACCTCTCGACAGGCGATCCACCCGAGCCGTTGTATGGGCGGCATGGCGGGATTTGGCAAGCATTTCACGGCGGGAGGGCCGGGCTCACCCGTCAGCGACCTCGATTGTCGCGATGATCGCCAGGCGAGCCTCAAGACGAGAAGCCCGCCGCCAGGCCGGAGTCCGCATTTTCCTGACAAGCCGCGCTGGCCGGATGTTACTGCCGCCAGCCGCTTGGGCTGGGGGACTTTGCCGTGAAGAAGACATATCAGAAGCCGGTGCTGGTGAAGCGCGAAATGCTGTCCGCCGTGACCGCCGCGCCTGCCACTTCCGGGCGTTGATCGGGAAGCCGTAGGGCGAGGGGGCTGATGCCTCCCGCGCTCACAGTTCCTTTTCCGCCAATTCCCTGAATTCGTCGGGAAACTGGAGCAGGCCTGATCTCATTGCCACGACAGCCGGCTCAAGATAGATTCCGCTGGGGTAATGGAACCGGGGGCGTACCGGGAATGCTTCGGCCATTCTTGCATTGGCATACGCCTCGTCGCCATGGCGGGCTGAAATGGGTGGCTCTTTTTGCGCCGTTCATCCTGTTGTCTGGCTACATTGCTTATGGTTTTGTCGGCATCCAGATCGACTCGCCACTCTCCGCCCTCAGGCATTTTGCTGCATTCCCGAACTGTGCGGCCGCCCGCGCCGTCGGGCTTGCCCCCGCGCGCAAGGGGCAACCCGGCTATTGGCCGACGGCATGATGCGGACAAGGACGGTATCGCCTGCGAGCCTTGGCATGGGGAAAGCGCCAGCGGTGTCAAAGTGCATCGTTACTGGCGCACCGGCAGGTAGTTCTTACAATTCCTTTTCTGCCAATTCCCTGAATTCGTCGGGCACGGAGCGCGCCGCTTCCAGCGCCACCGTGCCGTAGCCGACCGCCTGTTTGCCAAAACGCTCGCGGATCTTGTCGATGGCGCGGTCGGCGCCGAAGCGGGCGAGGCCTTTTTGGCTGCCCGGGCGGCGCTTCTCGTCGGCGAGGCCGAGCGGCAGGTCGAGCTGCAGCTCGACACTTTCCTCGAGATGCGAGACCGAAATCGCGAGCAGCGAGATGGTTTTTTCCCCGGGATGGTCGGCGAGGACGCCGCGCACCAGGTCGCCGGCGATTTCGGCCAGCATGGTCGTCGCCGAAATCGGCTGATCCAGCGTGATCGAGCGCGTGACGGCGCTGAGATCGGCAAAGCGCACGCGCACCGTCACCGTGCGGCCGGGCCGCGCCTTGGCGCGCAGGCGACTGGCGACGCGGTCGGCCAGATGCAGCAAAGTGGGCACGATCACCTGCGCCACGGCGGGCTTCTGCCCAAGGGCCGACTGGGCGCCGGCCGAGTGCGCCCGGCGCCTGGTCTCCAGTTTCCTCGGGTCGCGGTTCCATGCGAGGGCGGCGAGCTTTTCACCCGCGGCGGGCCCGAGCAGCCGCGTCAGTGCGCCACTATGCGTCCTCGCCAGCTGGCCGATGGTCTCGACGCCGATTTCGGCCAGCCGCGCCTTGGTCGCCGGGCCGACGCCCCACATCAGCGAGACCGGCAAATCATGCAGGAAGGCGAGCTCGGTGCCGGGATCGACCACCACCAGCCCGTCGGGCTTGGCCACCTGAGAGGCGATCTTGGCCAGATGCTTGGTGCGGGCGACGCCGATCGAGATCGGCAGGCCGAGTTCGGCCCGCACGCGGCGGCGGATCGCCGTGGCGATCTCTGCCGGTTGCCCGAACAGATGCGTGCAGCCGGCGACGTCGGCGAAGGCCTCGTCGATGGAGATGCGCTCGACCACCGGCGTGAAATCGTCGAGCACCTTGATCGCCGCGTCGCCCAGCCGCTGGTAATGGCTGAAATTGCCGCCGACGAAGATCAGTTGCGGGCAAAGCTCGCGCGCCTTGCGCCCCGGCATGCCGCCGCGCACGCCGAAGGCACGGGCTTCATAGGAGGCGGCGAGCACCACACCGCCGCCGACAGCGATCGGTTTGCCGCGCAGCGACGGGTCGAGCAGTTGCTCGACCGAGGCATAGAAGGCGTCGAGATCGGCATGCAGGATGGTGGCTGTCGTTTCCATCCGGCTGCATATCCACGGTTGCTGATGGATTGGAACGAATAGGGAACATAACACGTACAGCTGTCAAGCGGTATGTCCGCGTTCGGCTGTATCGCCTGCGCTCTTCCCGCGAAAACTGCACAGCCAATGTCGGATCGCGGTTTTCAACAACGTCCTAGGGACGGGCAACGAGGCTGTCAGCATACGCCTGAGTGCGGAAGGAGGACTACATGACCGACCACATCATCGCGCCTTACTCGGAGTGGTTTGAAGCGCACAAAGCGCATCTCGCAAAAGAAAAGGCGTTTACGCGCCAACGTCAACAACTCGCGGCGGACCGGCGCGCCCTGCCGTGGCTGCGAATCGACAAGCCCTACGTTTTCGATACGATCCAGGGACGGAAATCTCTGGCCGATCTCTTTGCGGGCCGCAGCCAGTTGATCGTCTATCACTTCATGTTTCCGCCCAATGCGGACTATCGCTGCACCGGCTGTTCGTTCCTTTGCGACCACATCGACGCCGCCAACCAGCATCTCAGGCATCACGACGTCTCCCTTGTCGTCTGTGCACGCGCGCCGCTGGCTGAGCTCATGGATTTCAAGGCGCGGATGAATTGGCAGTTCGATTGGGTTTCGTCCTTCGGAACCGATTTCAATTTCGACTTCCAGGTATCGTTCACCGAGGACCAGATCAGCTCGGGCAAGGTGTTGTTCAATTTCGAAGAGGTCGCGATGACAGGCAGGGATCGCGGTGGCACGACCGTTTTCTACAGGGACGACGATGGCAAGATTTACTGCACGTTCCAGGTGCGGGGCCGGGGCGGCGAGAACCTGATCGGGACCTATAGCTATCTTGACCTCACTCCCATCGGCCGCAATGAAAATGGCCCATCCCATACGCTGGGCGATTGGGTCCGCCTTCACGATGCGTATGATGATCGATGATGATCCGTCGCGCAGTTGGGCAACCCCCCCTCGGGGCATCCTCCAACAGCTTCGGCGATCACGTTTTTGCCAGATGCTCGGCCCGCAGCGCTGCCTTCAATCGTTCCAGCGCCGGCTCGCCGCCGGCCGCCAACTCGTCGGCGATGCGGGCGAGATGATCATCGGCCTTGCGGTGCTTGCTGCCCCAGGCGCCGAGCGCGGCCAGCACCGGCAGAAGGTCGATGCCGGCTTCCGTCAGCCGGTAGATCGCCTTCAGCCCGTGGGTCGGGTCGCCGCTGCGGGTGAGGATGCCTTCGTCCTGCAGCGTCTGCAGCCGCTCGGCCAGCGTACGCGAGGAGATGCCTTCATCGGACTGAAGGAATTCGCGAAAATGCTTTTTCCCGGCGAAGACCAGGTCGCGGATGATGAGCAGCGTCCAGCGGTCGCCGAGCAGTTCGAGCGACAGATTGATCGGGCAGCCGGATCTGTCACGCGTCGACATGTCTATGGTTCCATTTTTAAATCACTTTACTCTTGACATCATTTTTCCCACACGTCAATGGTTCCGAAAGTAAAGCGATTTCCCATGAGCCTGACAAACGAGGAGACGACGATGAAAAAGCTGATCCTGCAGATGCAGATGTCGGTCGACGGTTTTGTCGGAGCGAACGAAGACCATCGCTGGCAGCTCTGGCAATGGGGCGACGACATCAGTTGGGACGAGGAACTGAAACAGGATTTCAACGCCGTCTTCGCCGGCATCGATACCATCCTGCTCAGCCGCAAGATGGCGGAGGAGGGGTATCTCACCCATTGGGGCAATGCGGCGAAGAAGTTTCCCCGCGATCCATTCTACGCCTTCGCCCAACGTATCGTGGAGGCCAAAAAGGTGGTGCCGAGCGACAGGCTGAAAACCTCGCGCTGGGAGCGCACGATCGTGGTGAGCGGCGACCTGCCAGGCGAAGTCGAGGCGCTGAAGGCGGGCGAGGGCGGCGACATGGCCGTCTTCGGCGGTGCCGGCTTCGCCTCGTCGCTGATCGCGGCCGGGCTGGTCGACGAGTTCCAGCTGTTCGTCAATCCGGCCGTGCTGGGCGCGGGACGCCGCATCTTCGACCAGGGCGGTTTTCAAAATCTCCGGCTGCTCGGCTCGAAGGCCTATGCCTGCGGCATGGTGGTCAACCGCTACGCGCCGGCGGGGTGAGGAGAGAGAAAATCCTGATCTGACGTATCCTTTTTCTCTGCCCATCCGTCTCTGGCTTGGAAGGTCGCAATCCGCGATCCACAACCCTGGGAGACCATCATGGCGAGCATCGAGAGCGAGGCAAACAGAAACCATTACGCGGCGATCGCCGCCAATGCCGGCAAAATGGCCAGCCCGCAGGCGTTCGTCGAGTTCAACGATGCCAGTTGGACGGCGCTGACCGGCGAACCCGGTGGCGTCGATTATATCGAAGTGGATGCCGGCGGCGTGCCGGCCCTTTGGATCGTGCCGAAGGGCGCCGACGAGGGGCGCGTGCTGTTTTACGCGCATGGCGGCGGCTTCCTTGGCGGCTCGATCTACACCCACCGCAAGCTGGTCGGCCATCTGGCCAAGGCCGTCGGCTGCCGGGCCTTGGTCTACGGCTATCCGCTGGCGAACCAGGGCAAGTATCCGGCCCAACTCGAGGCGGCGATGGCAGCCTGGAACTGGCTCATCGACCAAGGCTTCGACGCAAAAGCGATCGCGCTTGCGGGCGATTCCTGCGGCGCGGTGCTGACCTATGGCGTCCTGCAGCGGCTGCGCGCGCAAGGTCGGCCGCTGCCGGCCGCCACGCTGATGATGTCCGGCTGGTTCGACATGGCGCTGACCGCTGCCAGCTACGAAACCAACCGCGAGAAGGATCCTTTCTTCGCCAAGGGCGGCGTCGACTGGCTGGTGACCAACTTCATTGGCGACTACGATCGGCTCGATCCGGAGGTCAGCCCGCTCTATGCCGATTTGAGCGGTTTTCCGCCCGTCTTCCTGCAGGCCGGCGCCGACGAGACGCTGGTCGACGAAAGCCGCATGTTCGCCGAGCGGGCGCGGCAGGCCGGCATCGAGACGCGCCTCGACGTCTTCGACGGCATGCTGCACTCGTTCCAGATGATGGCCGGCCGGGCGCCGGAAGCCGACGATGCGATCGGCCGCTTCGCCGCCTGGGTGCGGCCGAGGCTTGGGCTGTTGGATGCCGGTGACAAAGTCGCCGACAACAGAGCGGCCTGACCATGGGCCGACTTGTGGATGCGCGGCGCTTGCGCGATGCTGTGGCAACGCCGAGCGACGTGCCGCGATGAACCAGCAGATCCGTAAATCCCGGGAAATGAGGCAAGGCATTGAGCCGAGCCTCGACCCCGAAGGCCTGTTCGACCTGCGCTACCGGGCGTTCCTGGAGACGGTCTCGCATCTGCGCGTCCGTCTGCACCGCTATTGCGCGCGCATGACCGGCTCGGCTCTCGACGGCGAGGACATCATGCAGGAGGCGTTGTTCGAGGCCTATCGCAAGATCGCGCTGCTCGACGATGCGCAGGCGTTGCGGCCATGGCTGTTCCGCATCGCTCACAATCGTTGCATCGACTTCGTCCGCAACCGCCGCACGCGGCTCAAGGCCGAAGCCGGCTATGCAGGTGATGAGATCGTGCTGCCCGTCGAGCCTGCCGGCCCGGGCGCCGGCCGCGCCATCGAGCGGCTGGTGGTGCACCTGCCACCGAAGGAGCGCGCCTGCGTGCTGCTCAAGGATGTCTTCGACCATTCGCTCGACGAGATCGCCGACCTGGTCGGCTCGACATCGGGCGGCGTCAAATCGGCGCTCAATCGCGGCCGGGCCAAACTCGCCGCTCTGCCGGCGCAACCGGTTGCGGCGCCCGCACATGACCCGGAACTGGAGCGGCTGCTTGGCCGCTATGTTGAACTCTTCAATGCCAGGGACTGGGACGGGGTGCGGGCGCTGACCAGCGCCGATGCCCGGCTGCGGGTTTCGGACTGCTACAATGGCCTGCTCTCCAACTCGCCCTATTTCGTCGAATATGAGCGCGGCGAGCCCTGGCGCATGCGGCCGGACGTGGTCGATGGGCAGGACGTTCTGGTCGTCGACAGGCTGCGTGGCCAGGAATGGCGGCCGGCCTATCTGGTGCGCATCCATGCGCAGGGCGGCGTCATCGACCGCATTGCCGACTATTATGCGTGCCCCTGGATCCTGGAGATGGTCGCCGCCGATAGATGACGGATTTATCCGGCGGCGTCCTCTTTCACCAAGTTCGCGGCCGCCAGAATAATATCGGCCACTTCGCGCGGTTATTTGGCGAGGAAATCGGTGATGAGCTTGACCGTGGCGTCCGGGTTTTCTTCCATGATCCAGTGGCCGGAGGCGGGCACGATGGCGCCGGTCACGTTCGACGCGACGAAGCGCAAGGTGTCGGCCTGTGTCGTGCCTGCCGATTTCTCCGCGCCGACTGCCAGCACCGGCATGGCCAGTTTGCCGCCGGTGGCAAGCATCGCCTGGTTGTCGATGGCGTCCTGGTCGAATGCCTTGAACTGTTCGAAGGCGTCATGCATGGCATGCGGCCGGGCATAGAGTTTTGCGTAGTGGACGCGCGTCGCCTCGTCGATCTTCTTCGGGTCGGCCGACAGTTCGTTGTAGAAGCGGTCGAGGTAGATTCGCTCGCGGCCCGCGACCAGCCGCTCCATGTCGGGGCGCGGAAATTGAAGTGCCAGAGCAGCGGGCTCTGCTTGATCTTGTCCCAGTCGCCTATGCCCGGCAGCGGTGCGTCGATGACAACCCATTTCGTGATGCGCTTGGGATATTGCGCTGCCAGCGCATAGCCGACCATGTTGCCGATGTCGTGCGTCACCAGCTCGGCCTTGTCGATCTTCAGCGCATCCATCACGCCGGCGATATCGGCCGCCTGGTTCTTCTTGGTGTAGCCGCCGTCCGGATGCGCCGACAGGCCCATGCCGCGCAGGTCCGGCACGATCACCGTGTGATCCTTCATCAGCTTTACCGCGGCCCGCGCCCACATGTCGCCGGTATCGGCGAAGCCGTGCAGCAGCACGACAGCCGGTCCCTGTCCGCCGACGCGCACATAAAGCTTGGTGCCGTTGGTCTCGATCGACTGCGTCTTGAAGCCGGTCGGAAACGGGGTCACGCGCGCAAAGGCCGGAGCGGCGAGTGACAACAGACCAAGCACGATAACCAAAGAACGAAACATGATGCACTACCCCGAGCTTTTATTCTGCCGCCGCCATATCGCGGTCTTTTCGACTATGGCACCATGCCCTTGATTTCGTCAGGCGCCGGTCGCCTGATTGTGAATTCGGGAAAACCGAACAATGCTGAAGCTTGAATCCGCCGCCGCCTTTGTCGCCGTCGCGGAATCCGGTTCGATCACCGAAGCGGCCAGGCGCATGAACCTGTCCAAGTCCGTCGTCAGCGAGCGGCTGTCGGAGCTTGAGCGCAGCCTTGGCGCAAGGCTGCTGGACCGCACCACCCGCAAGCTCTCCATCACCGCGGCGGGGCGCGGTTTTTACGAGCGCGCCAAGCGCATCATGCAGGAGGTGGCCGATGCCAGCGCCGAAATCGCCGAACATCGCGGCGAACTCGCGGGACCGCTCAGAATATCGGCGCCGACAAGTTTCGGCATCCTCCACCTCGGCCCGGCGCTGTATGGCTTCCTGGCCAGGCATCCGAGGATCGAACTGACGCTCGATGTCGACGACCGTTTCGTCAACGTGGCGGCCGATGGCTACGATGCCATTGTGCGTCACGGACCGGTCGTCGATGACGGACCAGTCATTGTCAGGAAGCTGGCTTCCAGCCGTCGCTTCCTGGTGGCTTCACCGGACTATATCGAGCGCTTCGGATTGCCTGCGACCACCGACGAGCTGAAACGCCACAAGGGCATCATCTATTCCATCCGGGGGCCGCCGACTGGCGGTTCAAGATTTCGCGGCGGCTGGTGACGATCCGCCCGGAAGCCGCGCTGCGCGTCAACAATGGGATTTTGATGCGCGACGCAGCACTTGCCGGCCTCGGCCTGGCGCTGCTTCCCGCCTACTTCATCCGGACCGAGATCGCCGACAAGCGATTGACGGTCGTTGATGTCGGTGCCGAGCCTGAAGGGGCCACCCTCTATATCGCCTGTCCCGAGGACAGGCGCGGATCCGCCAAACTGCGCGCGCTCACCGCATGGCTGCGCGATGCCTTTGGCGATCCGCCCTACTGGGAGGCGTGAGCCGGCACTCACTTCGCATCGTGAAAAATGATGCCGACGGTGTGGCGCATGCCTGAGCGCAAGCGGCTGACCTCGACCCGGCTCTGCACCGACCATTATGCGTATCCCTGGATGCTGGAATTGGCCTTGGCGGACGGCCAGTGAACCGTGGCATCAAAGACCTTTGAAAATACCCACTGGAGGTTTGACAACAACGGCGGGACGTGGCCGTATTCGGGGATTGCCCGTATGTATAAATACGAAATTGATAGGGGACGGCTCGCATGGCCATCAAGACATTGCGGTATTGGCTGGGCGCTGTTTCAACGGTTCTGTTTCTTCTGATATCGGCTCTTCCGTCCAACGCTGAATCTTACTCCAGTCTGCAAGGCAAGGGGTACAAGACCGGAAAGCTGACGCGCGGTGCGTCGGGCAATCTTGGCTGGTTCGTTTCCGGCGCCGGGAAGAAATTCTTCTGCACCCTGCACGTGGCGCATGCCTATGTCGGCAAGACCGGAATGGTCGGCTTTACGTCCGCGGGCCAGCAGATCTCGTTGAACCGGAAGGTTTACGAACAATATGCCGGCGGGTTCGATGCTTCCGCGCCACAGCTTTCGGACCTGAAGGCAGGCAGGCTCAATGCACGGGACGTGGGCAACTGCGCTCCGGCGAAATGATCCGCCGGAGTTGCATGTCCATGGCACTCACTTCGCATCGTGAAAAATAATCCCGACGGTGTGGCGCATGCCTGAGCGCAGGCGGCTGACGCCGTGGCGCAGGTTGACGCGGTAATTGCCTTTGGTTCCCTGCACCGGCCGGTTGTGGACGGCGAAGGCCACCGCGTCGCCTTGGCGCAGCGGCACCACCTCGACCCGGCTCTGCATGCGCGGCCGCTGCTCGGTCAGCGCGAATTCGCCGCCGGTGAAATCCTCGCCCGGCTCGGAAAGCAGGATCGCCACCTGCAGGGGAAAGGCGAGATCGCCATAGAGGTCCTGGTGCAGGCAGTTGAAGTCGCCGGGGACATATTGCAGCAGAAGCGGCGTCGGCCTGACCTGGCCGGCGGCGTGGCACTGGTCGAGAAACTGCGCATGCGTCGCGGGGTAGCGAATGGCTATGCCCATGCGCTCGTTCCAGTGGTTGGCGACCTCGGCCAGCCGGGGATAAAGCGCGTTGCGCAGGCCGCCGAGCAGATCCGGCAAGGGATAGCGGAAATAGCGGTATTCGCCCTTGCCGAAACCGTGCCTGGCCATGTGGACGTGACTGCGGAAATGTTTTTCCTTGACGTAGAGGCCGGCGATCTGCCGGCACTCTTCGGGCGAGAGCAGCTTTTGCATCACGGAGCAGCCGAAGCCGTCGAGTTCGGCGGCCAGCGCCGGCCAGTCGTAAGCGGCGATGCGTGTCTCGGCGGCTTCGACCACCGATGCGGCAACCTTGGCGTGGGCGTTCATATCTGGGCCTCCCGGTTCAGCAGCGCGCGCTTGCGCTCGATGCCCCAGCGGTAACCCGACAGCGTGCCGTCGGCGCGGACAACGCGGTGGCAGGGAATGCCGAGTGCGATGGCGTTGGCGGCGCAGGCGGTCGCCACGGCACGGGCGCCGTTCGGTTGGCCGAGACGCTTGGCAAGCGCGGTGTAGGTTATGGTGGCGCCACAAGGAATGGCGCGCAGCACCTCCCACACACGTTGCTGGAACGGCGTGCCGTGGCGCATGTCGAGCGCCAGGTCGAGGCCGATGCCGGGCGTTTCGATGAAGCGGGCAATCGCGGCGAGATCATCGCGCAGGCCGGTTTTGTCCTCGACCAGCATCTTGCCGGGGAAGCGGTCGGCGAGGTCCTGCTCCAATATTTCGGCCTTGGAGCCGATCAGGATGGCGCAGACACCGATCGGGCTGCGCGCCGCCAGGATTTTGCCGATGGAGGATTCACCGATGGCATAGGTGATGGTGTCGAGGGCGTTGTGCGCCGTCGTCATTTGAGTTTGCATGAGGTTCATTGCCTTCACTCCTTCTGTATGCCTGAACCCTAGCCAGGTGCCGGTTGGCGCTCACTCCGGTGCTTGCTTTCAAATTCAAATCGTCGCTTCCGAGGATGAAGGACGCCAAGGTAAGCACTCTACGGCGAGTTTGGTCAGGCGACACGCGTGACGGTGACTTCGCCCAACAGGAACACCTCGCCCGACAGCAGCCGCAGCTCAACCTCGCCAGTCGCCGCGCGGCTCCACTCTGCCTTGCCGGCATCGACCAGTTCGCCGATAGCGGCCAACACGCGTGACTTCGCGTCGATGGCTGCGCTGTTGGCGCTCTCGATCTTCGCACCGGCGGTGGAAGACCTTGCCATCGTGCGCATCGCCGTTCCTCGTCAGGCCCGCGAAGACCGGTAGGCCCCGTCGGCTGCGTTCGCCGTCCCGCCGACCTCGCGGTCGAGCAGCGCGCGCTTGCGCTCGGCGCCCCAGGCGTAGCCGGACAGCGCGCCGTCCTTGCGGATCACGCGGTGGCAGGGAATCGCGACCGCATGGGCGTTGGCGGCGCAGGCGGCGGCGACGGCTCGGGTTGCCTTGGGCGTGCCGATGCGCTCGGCGATCTCGGCGTAGGACACCGTGCCGCCGACCGGGATGTCCCGCAGGGCCTGCCAGACGCGCTGCTGGAAGGCGGTGCCGCGCACGTCGAGCGGCAGGCCGAGGCCGAGCTGTGGGGCCTCGACGAAGCCGACGACGCGGGCGACCAGCGCCTCGTAGTCGCGGTCGCCGCCGATCAGTCGCGCCTTGGGGAAACGGTCCTGCAGGTCGCGCACCAGCGCGTCCGGATCGTCGCCGAGCAGGATCGAGGCGACGCCCTTGCGGCTCGACGCGACCAGTATGGCGCCGAGCGTGGTCTCGCCGACGGCAAAGCGTATGTCTTCGTTGGCGCCGCCCGCACGGTAGCGCGTCGGCGTCATGCCGAGCATGCCGGTCGATTTCTCGTAGAAACGCCCGCTCGAATTGAAGCCGGCATCGTAGATCGCCACTGTGACGCTGGCGCCGTCTTCGAGACCCTGGCGGACCCGGGCGGCGCGGTTTGCCGCGGCATAATCCTTCGGCGTCAGCCCGGTGATCGCCTTGAAGACGCCGTGGAAATAGCCAGCGCTGCGGCCGGCGGCATCAGCCAGTTCGGCGAGCGAGGGTTCTTCCTCGCTCTGCTCGATCCTGCGGCAGGCATCGGCGACCATCGCCGCATTGCCGGCCTCCAGCGAGGGGCCATCCGGGTTGCAGCGCCGGCAGGCACGAAAGCCGGTGGCCTTCGCCTGAGCCAGCGTGTCATGCAGCTGCACATTGGCGGGGTTGGCGCGCCGCGACGGGCAAGAGGGCCGGCAGTAGACGCCGGTCGTCGCTACCGAATACCAGAATTGCCCGTCGGCCGATTTGTCACGCGCGACGACGCGCGCCCAGCGCGGATCGTCAGCGACCGGCAGCGGCGTGGATTTCAGGTCTTTGGCCAGGGTGATCAACATGATCGCATTGAAGCCGTGGGAAGCCGGCCCCGCCACCCGTTTCCTGCCAACAAAGAATATGACAAGATTGACCCGGAGAAGGTGTGATGGAAAACATTCGACCCATTGAGACCGAAGCCGATTACGATTGGGCGATTGGCGAAATCACCAAATATTTCGAGAATGAGCCGGAGGTCGGCTCTCTCGACGGTGATTGCTTCGACGTTCTCGCAACTCTGATCGAAGCTTATGAGGACAAGCACTACCCGATTGAAGCACCCGATCCCGTTGACGGGTCGTATCCAACCGGATTCAAAGACTCGCCGTAAGTCCTTGTTTTCGTAGCATGGCGCCCAAAATCGATGCGCGTCTGGGTTCTCTCCTATGCCGCCCGTTTGGGCTCGACCGCAAACGGGCTGAGCCCGAGCCAGGTCTGCATCCTCCTGCCGATAGTCTGGTCGCCGGTTAGGGTAACCTTTGCGCCGGCCTTCTCTACGGTCAGCAACCCCATCCAGATTGCCGTCATCGTGCGCAGGTCCGTCGAGACGTAGAGGTCGACATCGAAGCCCGGATCGTACCAGCACAGGTCGACCTCGCCATGCTTCTCGACGATCAGCCACCACGAGCGTTTGGATGCCGGCAGATCCTGATACAGGAATTGTATCACCGTGCGTCCCTCGGGTAGCGGCGAGGGGTTCAGATTGCGCCGCATGTCCCACATCAGCAGCGACGGATCGAGGTTCTTGAGCGACAGCCGGGACTCGATCCATTTCTGCCCCCAGAACCCCATCGCCTCGACGACCGGGCGCAAATCGCGGCCGGCCTCGGTCAGCCGATAATCGAAGATCCCTCTCTCGCCCGGCACCTCCTTGCGCTCGACGATCCCGCCAGTTCGAGTTCCTTCAGCCGTTGCGACAGAAGGGTCGGCGACATCTTTGGCACGCCGCGGCGCAAGTCGTTGAAGCGGGTCGAACCCGCCACCAATTCGCGCATCAGCACCATCGTCCAGCGGGTGCACAGCACCTCGGCGGCCATCGATAGCGGACAGAACTGCTTGTATCCGTGCTGGCTCATGATTGGTGTTCCTCCTCGAACCGGGGCCGAACATTAGACCTTCATGATCGAAGCGGCGAGTACGGAAACTGTACCACCCCAGTACAGATCGCGGACTGGTTGGCGAGGGGCCGGCCATGCGAGCCCTTTCGCCGGTTGCACGGGATACCCCTGTGCGCCGCAACCAGGAGACGATCATGACCGCTTACGTTATCGCCGACATCAAGATGAAGGACCCGAAGTGGGTGCCGGAATACGCGGCCTCGGTGCACGACATCGTCCACAAGCATGGCGGCAAATATCTGTCGCGCAGCGGCAATGTGAAGACGCTTGAAGGCAAGCCGCTCGATACCACGCTGATCGCCCTGATGGCGTTCCCGTCGGAAGCGGCGGCGCGCGCCTTCACCAACGATCCGGCCTATGCGCCTTTCGTTTCGGCGCGTCAGGGCGGCAGCGACAGCCGTTTCCAGCTGATCGACGACACCGATCTGGCCGGAACGATCCCGTATCTGCCGAAGGGATGATCCTTCCCGGCAGTCGTCACATCGATTTCGGGATCTCCAAGCAGCAACAGCCACAGCGCTTGCCTGCCGGGCCTCCGTATTTCCGGCGGCCGGCCAGCTGTGCTTTTTCAAGAAGAATGGAATGGATATGAAATCAAATCTCCACAACAGGCTCGTCATGGCGGGGGCCATGCTGGCCGTCTGCGCCACCGTCGCACAGGCGCATCAGGAAGCGGCTGAAACCGTGTCCGGCCCCAATCCGCTGGCGGACAAGGTGCGGGCCGCCAACAGCCGGTTTCTCGACGTCAAGGCGGCGACAGAAGAGGGCTATGCGCCCATTCCCTGCGCCAGCGGCATCACCGGCGGCGCCATGGGCATCCACTACGTCAACGGCCAGTACCTGAAGGACGACAAGATCGACATCGCCCGTCCCGAGGCCGTGATGTACGAACCGATGGCCGACGGCCGGCTTAAGCTGGTGGCGGTCGAATACATTACCTCGAAGGGCCCGGCGTCGCTGGACGGACAGCTGTTCAACTTCAACAGCGCGCCCAACCGCTACGGCCTGGGTGAATTTTACGAACTGCATGTCTGGGCCTGGAAGGGCAACCCGACCGGCACCTTCGCCGACATGAACCCGAAAGTGTCGTGCGAACACGCGATGGCGCCGAGCCAGTAACCGGCAAGGCCAGGCGGCGCCAATGCCGCCTGGCTCTCCCAAAGGGCAATGGAGGGACGGTCTGCCCCCGGCTTCAGCCTGGTCCGGTCATTGCGACGCCGGTTCGGGCAGCGGCAGTCCTATCACGGTGGTGTCGCGGCTCGCCTGCGGCAGAACGAAACGGCCCGTCAGGTACCAGAGCACGGACACGACAAGGATCGAAAGGTAGCCGTCAACGGCATAGTGCCAGCCGGTGTAGACCGAGCCGAACAGGATGAGTGCTGCAAAGGACCAGCCGGCGACAGCCCAGCGGCGGCCGAAACCGCTCAGGAAGAACGCGTTGAGCGTAGCGAAGGCGACATGCATGCTTGGCATGGCGGAGATACCGCCGCCCAGTTCGGGGCGGCCGCTTGCGTAGGCTGTGAGCAGATAGCTGGCATAGGTGTGGACCGGCGCGGCGTAGTCGTTCTGCGCTAGCGCGTCCTGCAATGCGGCAAACCGATCGCCGCCGTAGAACTGGTCATGAAATATCGGGCCGGCGGATGACAGCGCCATGGCCAGGACGGTGCCGCACAGGATCGTGGTCAGCGCCAACGTCCAGAGGTAACGCAAACGCCCTGCCGGGTTGTTCCAGAAGGCGACGAACAGCAAAGTGCCGAACCATTGCACGTGCCAGGCATATCCGTAGCCGATGAAAATGACGGCCGAGATGGGTTCGGGAATGACGCTGTGCGCCCATATCCAGGGATCGGCGCCATGCAGCCCAAGATCAAGCTCCGCCAGCATGCGGTCGGCATAGAACGGAACGATCTCCGGGATGGCGATCTTGAAGGTGGTGAAGGCGGTGATGCCGAGAAAGAACAGAAGGATCACCGGTGCGGCGCCCAGCCAGCGCTGCCTGAGCATATCGAGCATGAACCGTGTCGGGCTATGCCTGGCAAATGTCAGCGCCAACAGGCCGAGGCCGGCGACAAGGAGCGTGGGCAGGAAGACGATGAAGGGCTGGGCGTAGGATTGCGCCAGGTGCAGATAGCGGCTCGGCTGCAGGCAAAGCGCGGCCAGGGCATAAGCCAGGCACAGGGCAGTCAGCAGCCAGCCGCTCCTGGTCGCAGCGATGTCCAGGTCAAAAACGGCAAGCGAGCGGCTTTCGCCGTCCCGCTGCCCGGTATGCGCACTCATCGAGGAAAACCCGCTAGCCGCCCAAAGCCTTACTGAGAGTATTTTGAGGATTAAGTATTACGATTCAGTTTCACTTTTAAATTGATAAAATCTCCAAATATTAGATGTGAATAATTCTTCCCTTTTCATCAAGGGTTCGTTGACGACGATGTCGTCGTCAAGTGCATAAGTATTGATGACAGCGGAGTCGCGCTTCCAACTGCCCCGATAGGTTGCCGGGCTTCGGCCGCGGTCGAAGGGGGCCATCGCCTGAGCGGCGATGGCCCTGCAAAATCAGGCGGCCTTGATCAGGCCGAGCTGGGTCAGCGCCGCGACGCCGTCGTCGAGGCCGATCTCCTCGACGATGCGGCCGTCGATCACCTTCAGCACGGTGATGCCGGTGAAGCGCATGGCGCGGCCGGTGGCGGCGGGAAGCGAGCCGGCGAGGAAATCGCCGAAGGCCGGGCCGCTATGCGTGCCGCCGCCCTCCCACTGGCCGACGACATAATCGCCCTCGGCAATAAGATCGGCCGTGGCCCAGAAGTTGAGATCCGGGAAGGCGGCGCGGAAGTCGGTCATGAAGGACTTGATGTCGTCGCGGCCCCGGCGCGGCTCATGCAGTGAATATTTGAGCAGCATGTCGGGCGCGGCGATGTCGTCGACGACGGACAGATCGCAGGTTTCACCCCAGAAGTCGGTGAACCATCTGACGACGACGGCCTTGTTGTCTTCCTGTTTGGTCATTGGGAGCATCCTTTTGTGTTTGGCGGGGGGCATCGGTGTCGCCGATGACCTGAGCCATCCCTAGGACGATCGGGGATGCGCAAAACTCCGGTTCTTGCCGGCCAATCGAAAGACGGGGAGGGTGCCAACCCTACGGCTCAAGAGGCAATAAACAGACTGGTTGGATTGTTTTTGCCATGATTCAGGTCTATCTGACCGACGCGGAGAGCGGTTCGCCGTTTCCGTGAAACGGTGAACTGCTCCAGGCAATGGGGCAGCGATCTTCGCTGACCTGCTAGTCTTCGGTCTTGCCGGCCTTGGCGCGCGCGGCCGCGTCGGTCATTTCGCGCGGGGTCGGCTTGCCGGCAGGCGTTCCGCCTTTGGCGATTTCGGCGATCTCGCGGCGGAGCTCCTCGGCGCGCCGGATCTGCGCCGGCGTATCGCCGGCGCTGGGGGGCTGGTCGGTTGTTCCTGGTTTCTTCGCCATCTCGGGCAACTCCTTTGCAATGGCCGGGGCCCGAGCAACCGAGGCGGATCACTTGGGCCTTTTCGTCACCGCGGCGGCCGTTTTCGTCACCACCGCGATCGTCGCGCGAAGGTCCGCGGCGTGGTTGGCAAAGGCCATGTCGGGCTTGCGCGCCGCCATTGCCGCCTTGCCCGGCGGCTTGGCGCCTCGACGTTGCGCCTCTGCCTGCTTGGTTTGCGTCAGCCGGTCGATCGCCTGCCGCAGATTGCCGTTGCCGACCTTCAAGTTCTGCAGCGCTCCATCAGCGGCCTTTGTACCCCCCGAACCAGGTGCGTTGCCACCATTGTCGCGACGACGGATCGTACCAGCTGAGATAGCCGCCCTTCAGCACCTGCCTCGGCTCCTTTATCGCACCGGTATAGCTGTAGCGGACACCGGCAGAGGCCACCGGGTCGAGATAGTGCGGCGTGTAGAAGTCGGACACCGTGATGCCGTTCACTGTGTAGGCGAACTGCTCCGCCTCGCAGGGATCGCAGACCTCGACCAGGAACTTGACGCGGCCTTGGGTGGCGACCGGAGACTGCCCGGCCACCAGTCGCCGGCCAAAGGGATCGCCCAGCATTTCGAGGAGTTCATGGCTTGCCGTCAGGTGCCAGCCCTCTGAAAACTGGACCAGCGAAAAAGGCTGCCCATGTTGGTCCTCATGGTAGCCGGCCGCATTGGGATCGCCGATATCGTCCTTGATGATGATCGGCCAGTAGTCGAGCGGCATGTCTTCGAGCTTCTCAAATGCCGAGACGTCGGCCTGAATTCCCCATATCGGACCAAAATCCCGCGTCACCTGCTTCTGCAGGGCGCCCGCGACCGCAACCAATTCCGAATTCGTGATGCTGGAATCGTCCGAAACCAGCGCGACATGTCTTGTCAACATGGCAATGCCTCTCCCAGGTTAGTTTCGTTCAAATGATCCGAGGTAACTTCGAGATGGATTGCTGTTCGCAAGCAAACACATCTCGCGCCAGCCCGGCCAACCGCGCCAAGCTGGGTCATGCTCGCCTCTGTCCAAGGTGTGCTTGGTGATTTCCCCGCCAGCAGTTTTGTTTCGCACTTTGAGTTGCTCTGCTGGCTCGGTGAAAATAGACCTGACAGCTACTTTTTTCAACTAAAGAAAACTTTACTTAGGCACGTGGCCGTACCGCTCTTTTCTAACACCCAAACGAACCCATCAAGTGGCTGCCGGGGCAGGATGATTTTGATGTGCGTAACCGCAGAGCGTTCCGCTTCGAAGGCAAATATTATGGGTCTGCGGATTGTTTCAGGGTATCAAGATTGCTTTTACGAAAACTTGACACGCAGAATCTTGATTTGCGATTGCTGACGATCGGTGGGGCGAGTTCCGGCAATCGAGCGCCTGCTTTCGGGAGAGGCATGACGAGCAGCATGTGTCGCTGCGCAGGGACCGGCTACCGGCCGTTTTCCGCTCGGGATGATCTTTAGCCGCGTCAGCCGTCTGTCACGCGATCGGTAACGGTTTCTTCTCTGGTTTTGCCGCAGATTGCCCGCGGGTGGAGCAGGCGAAAACAGACGATGGCACGTCGGGGCAAGAAAAGTCGCAATGGAGCGTTCTGGGGCAAGGCCTTGGAGCGCGCCCATCTTGGCGTCTGGGACTGGGATCTTCGCACCGGCGACTGCTTCTATTCGGCGATCTGGGCGCGAATGCTGGGCTATGAGGAAGATGAACTCGCCAACACCAGCGACCTTTGGCTGCAGCTCACCCATCCCGACGACCGCGAGCGGGCGCTGGCCAGCGGCGACCGCCACATTGCCGGGCTGACCGATGCCATCGAAACCGAACTGCGGCTGAAGCACAAGCAGGGCCACTGGGTGTGGGTGCTTGACCGCGGCGGCATTGTCGAGCGCGGCGCGGACGGGCAGCCGCTCAGGCTGATGGGCGTGCAGACCGACATTTCGAAGCAGAAGGCGGCCGAAGCCGCGCTCGAACAGGTCACGATGCGCTTCCGCCTGGCGCTCGCCGCCAGCGGCACCGGCATCTGGCACTACGACATCGCCACCCACAAGAGCTATTGGGACGCCCGCACCAGGGAGATGTTCGGCCTCGTCGCCGATACCGACGAGGTGCCGGCCGATCTGTGGCACAGTTTTCTGCACCCCGAGGACAAGGAAGCCACCGAACGCGCCCACCAGCCGGCACCCGGCTCGAACGGCGTTACCGCCTCGCAATACCGCATCATCAAGCGCGACGGCGAAATCCGCCACATCGAATCGCTGGTGCGCTACGTCGCCGCCGCTGGTGCTGCCGGCCAGATCCTCGGCACGGTGCGCGACATCACCGAGGACAAGCTGCGCGAACAGGAGCTTGCGTTTGCCGCCCGCCACGACGCACTGACCGGCCTGTGGAATCGCACCGCCTTCGACAGGCTGCTTGCCGACCATATCGCCACGGGCGTGCCGCTGGCGGTGTTCTATGTCGATCTCGACTACTTCAAGGCGCTCAACGACTTCGCCGGCCATGCCGCCGGCGATCTGGCGCTGAAAAGCGTGGCGGCCGGCATTGGCCGCTGCCTGCCGCCATCGGCGCATGCGGCACGGCTCGGCGGCGACGAGTTTGCCCTTTTGGTGCCCCATTGCGACGCCGCGCAGGCTGAGCGGCTGGCCGGCGCCATACTGGCGGCCGTGCGCGGCGCCGATCTCGGCCTTGCCGCGACCGCGCGTCGGCTCGCGGCAAGCATCGGCATCGCCATCGTCAACGACCGGGCCACCACGGTCGCCGACGCGCTGGCCTGCGCCGATGACGCCTGCTACGCGGCCAAGGCCGCCGGACGCGACCGCTTCGCGATGTTTTCGGCCGAGGCCAATTCCGGCGGCCTCAACGCGGCGCGGCTCGCCGCCGACACCGTCGACGCCATGGAGGACGGCCGGCTGAAGCTGTTCGGCCAGGAGATCCACCGGCTGGGAAGGCCCTGGCAGGAAAGCCGCCATGTCGAAGTGCTGGCGCGGCTTGCCGGGCGCAGCGGCACGCTGATCCCGCCCAGCGAATTCATCCCGGCGGCGGAGCGCTTCGGCATTGCCGCCAGGCTCGACCGCTGGATCATCCGCACCGCGCTGTCGCGGCATGGCGCGGCGATGAAGTCCGGCGCGATCACGCTCGGCTTCAACCTGTCGGCGCAGACGCTGAGCGATCCGGGACTGTGGGAGTTCGTCGACAGCATCATCGAGCAAACCGGGGCGCCACATTCCTGTATCGGCTTCGAAATCACCGAAACCGCCGCCGTCACCAATTTCGATGCCGCCGAGACATTCGTGCGCAAGGCGCGCGAGCGGCGTTGCCGGGTCAGCCTCGACGATTTCGGCGCCGGCATGAGCTCGTTCGAATATCTCAGGCGCTTTCCGGTCGATGCCATCAAGATTGACGGCTCGTTCATCGAGCATATCGCCGAGAGCCGCTTCGACCGCGAAATTGTGTTGGCCATCACCAGCATCGCCCGCAGCCTCGGTTGCGACGTGGTGGGCGAGAAGATCGAACGCCAGGACACGCTGGCCATGCTCAGCGATATGGGCGTCGATTTGGGCCAGGGTTTTCTGCTGCACCGGCCTGAACCGCTGGAGCAGATCGTGGCGCGCGCAACCGGGTCGGCAAGGACGGCACCGGCCCGCAGAGCATCATAATCAAACGGGGTGCCGCGCCGTCGCTTGCGGAAAGTCCAGCACCCCGGCCTCGGGCCGCCTGTATTGTGCCTCCGCCACCATTTCGATCAGCAGGTCGAGCGCCTCGCATGCCGCGCGGCTCGTCTCGTCACCGCCGCGCAGGTAGTGATAGGCGCGTTCAAGATGGATACGGGCGGCTGAAAAATCGCTGGTCAAGGGTCCCTCCATGATCCCGCCCTAATGTATCTTGGCGGGCCTGGCGGAACGCGGGGTAAATATCCACAGGCAGGTTTTATTCAAATGCCGTCGAAGCCGCCGAACGAAGGCACGGCAGGTCAATCTGTCGACAAGGCAAGATCCCTGCTTGTCCAACCGTGCCCGAATGACGCGTCCTTGCGATTTTCGGCCGGGAGCCGCAGGTCGAATATTATTGGAAGGAAAATTTCCAAGGCTACTTGAATGTGACGCGGATATAGAATTACTGTCAGTACAGTAATCGAAGAATTCTTGCTGCGTTCAAACCACTGCAGGTGGCACATGAGCAATGCCGTCGAATTCGATCCCGGTCCGCCCGTGGCTTTTGCCCAGCACTTCGCCAGCGTGCCCGACTACGCCCCCTTCAAGAACTTCTTCTGGTATGATTGGGGGCCGGTCTTCTATCGGGGCAGGCTGGATGGGTCGGCGCGGGTGCTGTGCATCGCATCCGATCCCGGGGCAACCGAGAGGGTGGCGCTGAGGACATTGGTCGGCGATGCCGGCCAGCGGGTGCAGGGCTTTCTCGCCAAGCTCGGACTGGTCCGGTCCTATCTCTGCCTCAATGCCTTCGCCTACGCGCTGATCCCCAGCCAGAGCGCCGGCGGTGACGATGTCCTTGACGAGCCGGCGCACCTTGCGTGGCGCAACGCGCTGTTCGACATGGCGAAGGGGCCGCAAGTGCAGGCGGTCATCGCTTTCGGCGCGCAGGCCCAGCGCGCTGTCGCCAAATGGCCTGGCAAGGCTGGAACCCAGGTGTTCAAGCTTCCGCATCCCAGCAGCCACGATCCGCAAGTTCTTGCGAACGCCTGGCGGGCGGCGGTCGTCACGCTGCGCGGCATCGTCACCGCCGACGCCGGCGGCAATGCCACCGGGGCGAACTATGGCGCGCAACTGGTCGAGGCCGACTATGCGGTGATCCCGCGACGTGACCTGCCGTTCGGGGTTCCCGCCTTCATGGGCGACGACCGCTGGCTGCGGGCGATGGCGCCGCCGCAGTTCGCCAGCGTCAGCCGGCCTCAGCCCGACGACCGGCATACGCTGATCTGGAAGGCGCCGAAGTCGAATTAAGGTATGTTGAGATTCAGGTGATGCCGGCCTGCAAACGATGGCTTTCTGCGCTTCCGGTGCTCACGGACCCGAATGTCCGCTCCGCTCCGGTTCTCGAAAACCACCATTTTCGGCTCGGCCTGACCTGAATCTCAACACACCTTAGACCGATTGAGAAATTGAATTGTCGAACAGGTCTAACCATATGTTTTTGTGGGGTTTCGACCTTTCCTGACGAATTTGCTCCGTGGCGCGATCTGCCGGCGTTAACCCGATGTTGCGCCTTCATCGGGGTTTGAAGAACAGGGGGTTCCATGCAAGCCAGCAAACGTGCCTATCGCGGACGTGTCGTGCAGATGGACGCGGCATTCACTGTGCTTGCCGACGCTATCATCTGGATCGAGGCCAACCGCATCATCGGCGTGACGGACGCCTCGGTCGCGCCGCCACCGGGCTTCGAACATCTGTCGCCGGTCGTGACCGGCGGCACGTTCTTTCCTGGCCTGATCGAGCTTCACAATCATCTCGCCTACGACATACTGAAACTGTGGGCGGTGCCGAAGCTCTACAAGAACCGGGGTGCATGGCAAGGCAAGCCCGAATACCAGGCGCTGGTCACCGAGCCGATGAAGGTGCTGGGCAAGGCGCCGGGCATTGCACCGGCGATCGCGCGGTTCACCGAGGCAAAGTGCCTGGCCGGCGGCACGACCACCTCGCAAGGGCTGACCCTGTTCAGCGCCGCCGGCATCAAGCGCAAATATCGCGGCCTGGTACGCAATGTCGAGGAGAGCCTTGACGCCAACCTGCCCGATGCGCAGGCGCAGATCCCCGATTTCGCGGCCGACAAGAAGGACATTTTCCTCAACTATCTGAAGACGCACAAATGCATGCTGCTGCATCTCAGCGAGGGAATCGACGCCAGCGCCCGCAAGCATTTCCTCGATCTCAAGATCGGGCCGGACGAATGGGCGATAGCGCCGTCCCTGACCGGCATTCACTGTAACGCCCTCAAACGCGAGGATTTCGACCGGCTGGCACAGGCCGGCGCCGGCATGGTGTGGTCGCCGCTGTCCAACCTGATGCTCTACGGCCAGACCGCCGACATCGCGGCGGCAAAGGCCGCGGGGCTGCGTATCGGCATCGGCTCTGACTGGTCGCCGACCGGCAGCAAGAACCTGCTGCACGAGATGAAAGTGGTCTGGCAATACAGCCAGGCCAATGGCGGGCTCTTCAGCCAGCGCGACATCGTCGCCATGGCGACGATCAACGCGGCGGGTCTGTTGCGCTGGGATCGCTATCTCGGCTCGATCGAGGCCGGGAAATATGCCGACCTGATGCTGGTGCGGGGCAATGGCGGCGACCCTTATGCCAGCCTCTTCGCGGCTGACGAGACCAAGATCGACCTTGTCGTCATCGACGGTGTCCCGCGCTACGCCACATCGGGACTGGCGGCGGGGTTTTCAGCCACCGCCGAGGAGATTTCCTTCGCCGGCGAAAGACGCCTGATCAATCTCGACGACGCTTCGGCGGACGAGGCGGTTGCCGGGCCCGGGCTGGCGAAAGCGCAGGCACTGCTTGCGGAGGCCATGGGCAATCTGGCCGGGGCCGCCGAGCGCGCCATCGCGTTCGAACGCATGTCGCCGACCTTGCGGGCGCAGGCCATGCCCCGCCAGGCGCAGTGGACGCTCGTTCTCGACCAGGACGAGCCGCACGACCTTAATCTTCGGCCGCGCTTCAGCGACGAGGCGCACATGCCGTCGCTGGTCCGACTGTCGGCTGCTGCAAAGCCGCTCGCGGCGATTGCGCCGGCGACGCTGAAACCGCAGAAGCTCGATCCGCTGACGGTCGCCGGCGATCCCGACTATTATCCCTCGCTGCAGGCGCAGATGAACATTCCGGCGGCGATCAAGCAGGGCCTGCACGGCTGATCCCTGTCAGCAGTCTCGAGGTCCGGCTCTTTGCCGCGCGACATGGTGAGGGTAGGGTTGGATTTTGAGGGTGGCACCCGATGATCGTCCAGGCCTGCATCAATGGCGCGCGTCCGCGTGATTTCCACCCGAGACTGCCGCTCGACGCGCAGGCCATGGCCAGCGATGCGGCTGCCTGCGTCGCGGCGGGTGCTGGCGAACTGCACATCCATCCGCGCGGCGCCGACGGGCGCGAAAGCCTGGCCGCCGTCGACGCGACGGTGCTGGCCGTGCGCCGGGCCTGTCCGGGTACGCTGGTCGGCGTGTCGACCGGCGCCTGGATCGAGGATGATGTTGCGCGGACCCGCGCGGCGATCGCCGGCTGGCGCGAGCTGCCCGACTATGCCTCGGTCAATCTGTCGGAGCCCGATGCACCCGCCGTGATGGAGCTGTTGCGCCAGCGCGGCGTCGGCATCGAGGCCGGGCTCGCCACGATAGCCGACGCCGAGCGGTTCGTTAGCCTTGCCGATCACAGCCAAGTGCTGCGCATCCTCATCGAGATCGACATCCAGGATTTGTCTGCAGCGCTTGACGAGGCGCACGGCATCGCCGCCGTGCTCGAACGCGCCGAAGTGCGGCGGCCGATCCTGTTGCACGGCGTCGACGCCACGGTCTGGCCATTCGTTCAGCTGGCGCACCAAAAACGCTGGTCGACGCGGGTCGGACTGGAAGACGGCAAGACGCTGGCCGATGGAACGGTGGCCAAGGACAATGCGGAAATCGTTGCGGCGGCGGTCGCGATTTTCCGCTCCGCGTAGGCCGACTGAATGGCTCAGTCCTGCCCGCCGGCGGGTGCTGTCCATGTGCGAAGGATGTGCTTCTGGATTTTGCCGGATGCGGTGCGCGGCAGCGCGTCGGCGAGCAGGAACTCTTTCGGCACCTTGTAGCGGGCGATGCGGGCGCCGCAATGGCTTGCCAGATCGGCCGGATCGACGACGCATCCGGGTTTGACCACGACGAAGGCGCGCCCGACTTCGCCCCAGCGCGCGTCGGCGATGCCAATCACGGCGGCTTCGGCGACGCCGGGGTGGTCGAGCAGCACGGTTTCGATTTCAACGGGATAGACGTTCTCGCCACCGGAGATGAACATGTCCTTGCGGCGGTCAACGAGGGTGACAAAACCTTCCTCATCGCGCCGCGCGATATCGCCGGTGCGCAACCAGCCATCGGCGGTGAAGGCGCGGGCCGTCTCTTCAGGCCGGTTCCAGTAGCCTGATGTGATCGAGGGACCGGACAGCCATATCTCGCCTGCTTCGCCGGCGGCGACGTCGCGGCCATCGTCGTCGACAATGCGCAGGCCGATCGTCGGCGCCGGCAGGCCGGACGAGCCTGCCTTGGCTGCGATTCGGTCTGCGTCGAGCGGCATGCAAAGCACGGTTCCGGCTTCGGTCATGCCGAAGCCGTCGGCCATGCGCACGCCCTGCGCCAGCCACCAGCTGATTTCGGCGGCCGGGTTCGGCGCGCCGCCGGTGAAGATCGCGGTGAGGGTGGTCCACCGCGAAGGCGCGCAATCCGGATGATCGCGCAGCATCCTGGCCATCTGCGGCACGCAGAAATAATGGGTGACGCCAAGCGCCGGATCGGCGAGGCGACGGTTGGTGGTAGCGGCGTCGAAGCCGGGCGAGATCAGCACCGTGCCACCCTGCAGCAGCGGCGGGCGCAGGTTGGTGACGAGGCCGATGACATGAAACATCGGCGCGTCGCAGAGGAAGATGCTGGCATTGCCGACCCGGCCCAGCACGCCGAAATTGACTGCCGTGGCGAAGGCGTTGCGCTCGGTGACGATGACGCCCTTTGGCCGGCCCGACGTGCCCGACGTATAGAGGATGATCGAGGGCGCATCGTCGGCGGGCAGGGGACGGCGCGGCGCCGGTGCCTCTGCCTCCACCGCCGCCGTGAAGGCGGCGACATCGATGGGGACACAGCGCTCGGGCAACGCAGCCTGCAGGGCCGCGTCATGCAGCAGCAGTGCCGGATCGCAATCGGCCAGGATCACCTGCTGCTCCGCACTGGCGAGCCGCCAGTTGAGCGGCACGAAGATGGCACCAAGCCGCATCGCTGCCTGCTGCAGGATCAGAAGGTCGGCGCTGTTGCGGGCAAGCGTGGCGACCCGTTGCCCCTGTTCGACGCCGTAGCCGGTTTCGAGGACGCCGATGGCGCGCTGGATGGCCTCGTCGAAGGCGCGATAGGTCCAGCGCCGGCCGGAGGCCAGGTCGACGCAGGCAACACGGTCCGGCTGCGCGCCAGCATGCAGGGCCACCGGGTCTGAAGTCGTCGAGGCCGGCATGCGCATCTCCTCCCAGATTGCGTCGTTGGCTTATCGCGTCATCTGGCCTTGTCGTAAGCGCCGAGACCCGGCTTGTAGCTCTTTTCGTCGATGAACTGGCGGATGCCTTCCTTGCGGCCCTCATTGTCGTGCGAGTTGGCCGCCTCCTGCGCCCGCACCAGATAGTCCTCGGCATTGTCGTAGGTCATTTCGGCGACGCGACGGATGGCATCCTTCGTCGCCTTCAGCGCGATCGGGTTCTTCTTCAAGAGGATGTTGGCGACCTCGGTGACACGCGCCTTCAACTCAGCCAGCGGCAGGCTTTCATTGACCAGCTTCCAGGCGGCGGCTTTCCTGCCGTCGATGAGTTCGCCGGTCAGCGCATGGTACATGGCGTCACGCATCGACAGGAGGTCGACCACCACCTTGGTGGCGCCGCCGCCGGGCAGGATGCCCCAGTTGATCTCGGACAGAGCGAACTGCGCCTCGTCGGCGGCAAAGGCGAGGTCGCAAGCAAAGAGCGGGCCATAGCCGCCGCCGAAACACCAGCCGTTGACCATGGCGATGGTCGGCTTGCCGTACCAGCGCAGGCGCCGCCACCAGCCATAGGCTTCGGATTGCGCCTTGCGAACGGCGCCGAGACCCTTGGCTTCGGTTTCGCGAAAATACTCCTTGAGGTCCATGCCCGCCGACCAGGCGCTGCCTTCGCCCGACAGCACCAGCACGCCGACATCGTCGCGGAACTCGAGTTCGTCGAGAACCTCCATCATGCGCCGGTTGAGCGCCGGGTTCATGCAATTGCGCTTGTCCGGGCGGTTGAAGCGCACCCAGGCGATGCCGTTCTCGACATCGAAGGCAACGGTCTCATCGGTCATGGTCGGTCTCCTCCCGCTCTGTATTGGCTTTGACGAATATTGCTATGCATCATAGCTATCGTGATTGCTATGTCGCATAGTCTTTTTCGCTTGACAAGAGGCGGCATCGCGGCGATCGGTTGCGGCATGGACGAAACCCAGATTCACACCGGGCCAGAAATGATGTCCGACGACGCGCTCGATGCGCAGATCGGCTACAATCTCAAGCGCGCCTCGGCTGTCGCGCTCAATGATTTCGCGGTCGAGCTGACCGATGCGGGCCTGCGCCCGGTCACCTACGGCATGCTGGCGCTGATCGACGAGCGGCCAGGCATCCGCGCCGCTGAACTGTGCCGTCTTCTCGGCATGAAAAGCGCCAACATGGCGCCTTTGCTTGCAGAGCTGGAAGAGCGCGGATTGGTCGAGCGCGACGACCATGCCGATGATAGGCGCGTGCGGGTGCTGGCCCTGACGCCGGCGGTCAGGCAGGCGATGCCGGGCTGGCGGCGACAGGTTCGCCGGCACGAGGACAGGTTTCTGCAACGGCTGACGAAAAAAGAGCGGGCAACGCTGCTGCGCCTGCTGCGCCTGATCTGGACGGACGAAGTTTGAGGGCTGTCTAGCTGGCTTCCCCATCCGGCCCCGCAAGCCGCAGCAGCAGCGCGGCGAGCGCGATCACCGGCGGGACGACGAAGCACCAGACATTCGCGTAGGCATAGCCGAGCGCGGCGGCCGCGCAGCCGGCGGCGAAGACGGCGACCGCCGCCGCCATGCGCCGCAGGCGGGCAATGAGCGGCGGGCGGGCCTCCAGTGCTGTGCCGCTGACCAGGTCGGCGAGGTCGATCATGATCTGGGTGGTGGTGCCGGTCATCAATGTCGAGGGCGGTGCTGCCGCCAGATGGACCCGATGCACCGCGTTCTGGATCGCCATCGCGGCGACCAGCACCATGCCGGTGACGATCGCGGCCGCGCTGTCGCCGCTGGCAAAAGGGCCAAAGCGGATCGCCAGGGCGGCCCCGATGACGAGCAGCGCCAGTTTGGTCGAGAGCAGAACCCCGAGCGCCTGATGTCCGCGCCGGCGCAGATGCTCGCCGGCCAGCCGGGTCAGGATGACGACGATGCAGAACACCGGCAGCGCCAGCAGCTTCGCCAGCACGCCCGAAATGCCGAGCACCAGCGAGGCGCCGAGCGTGACGAAATTTCCCGTCACATGCGCGGTGAACAGGCCCTGCAGCGCCAGGAAGCCGGCCGTGTCGACATAGCCGCCATTGAGGCTGAGCAGTAGCGGCAGTGAAGGTTTCATGGTGTCGTCGACGGGACCAGGGAAACGGTCGGGCGCCAGCGCCGCGGCGGTGACGCCGAGGGCCGTCACATCTTCCGGCAAGGGCTCGCCTCGCATCAGCGCCGCGCTCAGCCTGGCCAAGGTCAGCGATACCTGGAAACCATAACCGCCCTGGCCGCCAAGCCAGAAGAAGCCGGGCAGGCGGGGGTCGAAGCCGGCGACGGGCGCGCGGTCGGGCGCGAAGGTGCGCAGGCCCGCCCATGGCGTCGAGGGACGGCCGATGCGCATCGACGTCGCCTGCTCGATGCGGTCGACGGCGATGGCGACATCGATGTCTTCCGGATACGCGTCGCAAGGTTCGGTGTCGGTCTCGTCGGCGAGCGAGCCGATCAGCCTGCCGGCGTCGGGCTTGAAGTAGAACTGTTCGTGCAAATCGACCACCAGTGGCCAACTGGCGATGACGGTGCCTAAAGGCGGGTCGAACAGGAAGGCGGTGCGGCGTTTCGGCTGGAAGCCGAGGCCGGGGAGCCCGGCCAGGCCAGCGACGACATCGACCCAGGCGCCGGCGGCGTTGACGACGATGTCGGCCGCGTAGACACCGGCGCTCGTTTCCACCCGCAGGCCGCCGCCGTCGGGCGAGATGGTGCGCACTTCCTCGCCGGTGCGGATCAAGCCGCCGCCGGCCTTCAGCGCCGAGGCGCTGGCCGCCAGCATCTTGCCCGTATCGACATCCACCGCGTCCGGCTCATAGACGCCGCCGCAAGTGGCTTCAGCGGCAATGGCGGGAACCAGCGCGTGAAGCTCGGCCGCCGACAGGCGCCGCACGCTGGGCACCAGCGCCTGCAATTCATCCGCCAGCTTGTCGATCGTGGTGCTGTCGCCTTTCCAGCCGACATGCAGCGCGCCGCGCCGATGGGCGACGAAACCGCCCTCGACTATTTGCTGCCGGCTGGCCAGCGTCAGCGCGCGCACCAGCCGGTTGCCGTAGGTCTCGGTGAACAAAGCGGCGGAGCGGCCACTGGCATGATAGCCAAGATGCGGCTCGCGCTCGATGACGGTGACTTCAGCCCAATCCCGGATGGCGGCAGCCAGCGACAGGCCGGCAATGCCACCACCGATGACGACAATTTTTTTGGGAGGATTCGACTGCATCCGTCAGTCGTAAAAATGATTTCGTATCCAGTCAAACGGCGCGACCTTGCCTCGGTCGCTTGCGCATCCTCTACAAGGCCACAACCCGTCCCAATCCTCGCTGAACTGCCTCGCGATAAGCAAGATCCGCCGCCACCAGGTCCTCCATGGCAACACCCATGGCCTTGTAGGCGGTGACCTGGCCGGCGCCGGTCCTTCCCGGCCGCAGCCCAAGCAGCATTTCGCCAAGCTCGGTTCCGGTTTGCGGATCGAAGCCATCGAGTTCGCAAGAGCCGACCGGAGTAGGCGCGAAGGCGTCCCTGGTCTCGACGAACAGGCTGGCGCGGCGAACAAGCTCGACCGGCAATTCGCCGCCGGGCGGCGCGACGCCGGCCGACGAGACATGCGTGCCGGGCCGCACCCATTCGGCCGAAATCACCGGCTGGTAGGAATGCGTTGCCAGGCACACGACGTCCGACGAGCGCACCGCGGCCTCGATGTCGCTGACGGCGACGACGCCCGGATGCCGCGCTGCCAGTGCCTGCGCGTCCGCGAACTCCTTCGAGACGACGCGGATTTCGGTGAAGTCCCGCACCAGCGGCAGAAGATGCAAGTGCTGGCCGGCCTGCACGCCGGCGCCGACCACCGTCGCGACCCTGGCGTCGCGGCGGGCGAGTTCCCGTACCGAGAGCACGGCCGAGCCGGAGGTGCGCACGGCGGTGATGTAGGTGCCGTCCATGACGCAGACCGGCATGCCTGTTTCCGGGTCGAACAGATGGATGGTGGCGAGATGGCTGGGGATGGCCCGGGCGATGTTGCCTTCGAAGACGTTGACGATCTTCACGGTCAGATGCATGCCCGCCGTCCAGGCCGGCATCGCCAGCGAATAGCCGGCCCGCGGAATGTCGAGCTGCGGCCGCGCCGGATTGACGATCTTGCCGCCGGACAATGCCTTGAAGCCCTCTGCCAGCACGTCGAGAAGCTGGCGCGGGTCGATGCAGGTTTTCACCTCGGCCTCGCTCAGGATGAGCACGGCTGTGTCGCCCTTGGTGAGGGCATTGCGGGAGGTCGGTATGGCTGATGTCATGGGATTTGCCTTGGTCGGGTTGCGTTGCCCGCCAACGGTATTGCCACTCGACAGCGTGATGAAATATGCTGTTTTCACGATTTTAGCGTGATAATCACGCAACCTGTGGTCAGAAAGTGTGAATCCAGAATGGACGATCTCGACCGTATCGATCGCTCGCTGTTGCGCTTGCTGCAGGAGGATGGCCGCCGCACGACGCTCGATCTGGCCCGCCGCGTCGGCCTGTCGCCGACCGGGGCGGCGCAGCGCATCAAGCGGCTGTTTTCCGAAGGCTTCATCCGGGCGGTGCGGGCCGTTCTCGACCCGGCCCGGATCGGGCAGGCACAACTGGTCTTCATCGAAGTGCGGCTCGATCATACGGCGCCGCATGTCTTCGACCGCTTCGCCGAGGCGGTTCTACGGGCGCCCGAGATCATCGAATGCCACATGGTGGTGGGCGGCTTCGATTATCTGGTCAAGGCGCGCATCGCCGACATGGCGATGTTCCAGGATTTCCTGCAGCGGGTGATCCTGCCGCTGCCCGGCGTCAGGGAAACGCATACTTACGCCTCGATAGCCAATGTGAAGCCGGACGCGTTGCTGCCGATCTAGACCGGCTGTCCATCTGCGGCATCCAGCAGCCATTGCCGCACGGCTTGCGTCGGCTCGGGATGGCGCTGCTTTCTTGGCATCACCACATAAAAATCCTGCGTGCCGCGCATTTCACCGCTGACCGGCCGGACCAGCCGGCCGGCGGCGAGATCTGCGGCGACGAGGAAGCGGCTGGCCAGCGCTATGCCCTGGCCGGCGATGGCGGCGTCTATGGCGAGGCTGGTCTGGTTGAAGCGCATGCGTTTGAGCTCAGCCGTCATCTTCAGGCCGACCGCCTTTTCCATGAATTCCGGCCACAGATTGTGCGCGTCGTGCAGCAGGACGTGATGCTGGATTTCGGCCGCCGGGATTTCGATCGTGCCGGCCGGCAGCAGGGCCGGGCTGCAGATGGCGACGATCTGCTGGGGAAACACCAGGTCGACGATCAGGCCGGCGCCGAAGGGCGGGCGGCCCTGCCGTACCGCAATGTCGACGCCGTCGGCCTGGAAACTCGACAGGCTTTCGCTGGCCAGCACGCGCAGGTCGACCAGCGGATTGTCGGCCATGAAATCCTGCAGCCTTGGGATCAGCCATTTGGTGGCGAAGCTCGGCGTCACGCTGATCGTCAGCCGCGCCGGCTCGGGACGCAGCAGCAAGGTTGCCTCCGAGATCAGGTCGAAGGCGCGGCGGATGTTGGGTACATAGGCGCGGCCCTGATCGGTCAACGCCAGGCCGCGCGGCAGCCGCTCGAACAGTTTCGTGCCGAGATGGGTCTCCAAGCCGCGAATGTGCTGGGCCACCGCGCCCTGGGTGACGTTCAGTTCCTCCGCAGCGATGCGGAAGTTGAGATGGCGCGCCGAGGCCTCGAAGGCGCGCAACGCGTTCAGCGGAGGCAGGCTAAGGAAGGCTTCGGGCATGCAGGAGTTTTTCTACTGGTTGATTTCAGGCATTCTGGTTCGAACCGAGCGGTAAAACCAGCTATATCAGCGCTCAAATCCCGATATCACCGCTTGCGGTGCCCGCAACCCGAAAAGGAAAATCCAATGAGTGTAGAAAAAGTGGCTGTTGTCGTCGCCGGTGGCAGCGGCATGGGGGCGGCGGCGGCGAAGCGCCTGGCGGCGGACGGGTTCAAGGTCGCCATCCTGTCGTCCTCAGGCAAGGGCGAGGCGCTGGCCAAGGAGTTGGGCGGGCTCGGCGTCACCGGCTCCAACCAGTCGAATGACGATCTGCAGCGGCTGGCCGACCTGACACTGGAGCGCTATGGCCGCATCGACGTGCTGGTCAACAGCGGCGGCCACGGCCCGCGCGCGCCGATCCTGGAGATCACGGACGAGCAGTGGCACACCGGCATGGACGTCTATCTGATGAACGTCATCCGGCCGGTGCGCATTGTCGCGCCGCAAATGGTCAAGCAGAAGGGCGGCGCCATCATCAACATCTCGACTGCCTGGGTGGCCGAACCGAACGTGATGTTCCCGACATCGGCTGTGTTCCGCGCCGGATTGACCGCCTACACCAAGATCTTCGCCAACACTTACGCCGCCGACAATGTGCGCATGAACAATGTGCTGCCAGGCTGGATCGACAGCCTGCCGGCCACCGAAGAGCGCCGCGACAACGTGCCGATGCAGCGCTATGGCACGATGGAGGAGATCGCCGCGACGATTGCTTTCCTGGCTTCGGAGGGCGCAGGCTACATCACCGGCCAGAACATCCGCGTGGATGGGGGTGTTATCAGGGCATTGTGAGGCGTCGACCGGGAGGAGCGGCAATGTCCGACAATTTTCTGCGTCTTGTGCCCTACGATCCGCACTGGCACCCCGATGCGCCGGCTGCCGCGGCAGCCATGAAGATTGCCAGCGGTTTGTTCCCGCTGGCCGAGCATGTCGCCGTCGAATACGAGGAAGGCGTGACGTTCTTCGACGCCGGAGCAAACACGGAAAGTGTCCATTGCCCATTCTGCGGCAGCGATCTGGAGGATTGGTGGGGCGAAGCGATGGACCGGGCGCGGCGTCACGCTTCGAAGACCTTTCGGTCACCACGCCGTGCTGCCACAAGGCCTCGTCGCTGAATGATTTGCTGTATGTCTGGCCGGCGGCGTTCGGGGTCTGCGCGCTGACCGTGGTCAATCCCGGCGTGGCATCGCTGGCCAGCGAGCACTTGCGGACGATTGAGCAAGCCATGGGTTCGCCGCTGAAGGTGATCTGGCAGCATCTCTGAGGCGATTGTTCTCGCGGCCCGCGCGCAGTTCTTTCAATCATTTCTTGAAACCGGCCGCGGCCGTTTCATGGTTTGATGGCGCCGGCCAAGAGGGGAGGCGTCAGTGACCGACTTCATCGGACTGCCGAAAGCCGAAGTGCACATCCATATCGAGGGCTGCTTCGAGGCCGACGATGTGATCCGGAATTGCGAGGAAGCCGGCATTCCGCTGCGCGCGCCGCGCGACAGGCTGTTCGAAGCCCATGACCTCAAGAGCTTCCTCGAAATGCTCGACTGGCTGTGCGGAACTTTTCGCACGCGCGAGCAGCTCGCCACGACCGCCTACAAGTTTGCGCAGCGCATGGGCCGCAGCGGCGTGCGCTACGCCGACGTCATCGTCAACCCGACGCACTGGCCGCATTGGCACAAGAACATTCCGGGCATGATCGACGCGTTCGATGCGGGTTTTGCGGCCGCCGAACAGGATGGGCACCCGCCGGTCGGGCTTTGCGTCAGCCTGCTTCGCACCCAGTCGGCGGCGGAATCAATCGAGCTGGTGGAGTTGCTGAGCGACATCAGGCACAGGCGTGTCGTCGCCCTGTCGATCGACGGAAACGAAGCGGCTGCCGGCCGCACCGGCCCGCGCTTCGCCGAGGCGTTTCGCCGGGCCGGCGCGGCGGGTTTGCGGCGCACCGTTCATGCCGGCGAGTCGAGCGGCCCGGAAGGTGTCCGCGACGCCATCGAACTGCTGGGCGCCGACCGCATCGACCACGGCGTGCGGGCGATCGAGGATCCGGATCTCGTCGACTTGCTGGCGCAAAGGCAGATTCCGCTCGGCATCTGCCCAGTCTCCAATCTGGCGCTCGGCGTCTATCCCTCGCTTGCCCAACATCCGCTCGATGCCTTGCGCAAGGCCGGTGTCCCGGTTTCGATCAACACCGACGACCCGTCGCTGCTCGACACCACGCTTGAGGCATCCTACGCCGCTTGCGCCGAAACTTTCGCCTGGGACGGCGAAACCATCCGCCAACTCGCCGCGACATCGGTGCAGGCGAGCTACGCCGACCCGGCGCTGAAGGCGCGGATCCTGACCGATCTGGCGGCCTGGCGGAGCTGACAGATTACGCGGTCAGGGCTTCCGGCTGTTCGAAAAGCGCATGAAGCTCGGAGACCGGCATTGGACGGCCAAAATACCAGCCCTGGACATCCGTGCAGCCATTCTCCTTGACCAGCCTGTACTGGTCCTCGGTCTCGACGCCTTCGGCGGTCGTCGTCATGCCGAGCGTGGTGCCGAGTTCGGCGACGGCCTTGACGATTGCCCGGCTTTCGCTGCTCTCGCACATCAGGCTGACGAAGCTGCGGTCGATCTTGATGCGGTTGAACGGGAACGACCTGAGATAGCTCAGCGAAGAATAGCCGGTGCCGAAATCGTCCATGGCTATGGAGATACCGAGGTCGCGCAGGCTGTGCAGCGTGTTTAGCGTGTTTTCGTTGTTCGCCAGCAGCACCGACTCGGTGATCTCCAGCTCGAGCCGTGACGGCAACAGGCCTGAAGCCGCAAGCGCCGCTGCAACCTGGAGCGGCAGCCCCTGCTGTTTGAACTGGGCCGGCGAGAGATTGACGGCGACCTTGACGGGCAGGGGCCATTTCACGGCGTCGGCGCAGGCACGCCGCATGATCCACTCACCAAGCGGGTCGATGACGCCCGTCTCCTCGGCCAATTGGATGAATTCCGCCGGCGGCAGCAGGCCGAGGCGCGGATGGTTCCATCGCACCAGCGCTTCGAAGCCGGTGAGCTGCGAGGTCTTTGCGTCGTGCAGCGGTTGATAATGCAGGACGAACTGTTCTTTTTTCACGCCGAGCGCCAGTTCGGATTCGAGTTGGCGCCGCTCCTGCAGTCTCGCGTCCATTCCCGGCTCGAACGACCTGCAGGTTCCGCGGCCTTCCATCTTGGCCTTGTACAGAGCAAGGTCGGCGTTGCGGATAAGGGTTTCCGAATTTTGCCCGTCGTCGGGGAAGACGGCGATGCCGATGCTGCCGCCGATGTTGATCTTGTGACCCTGGATGGAGAATTCGTCGGACAGGGCATGAATGACGCGGCTTGCCAGCACGCCGGCCTCGTCGTTGCCGTCGAGCAGAAGCTGAAGGATGACGAACTCGTCCCCGCCAATTCTCGCCACCATGGCGGTTTCGCCGGCATGGTGTTTCAACCGCTTCGCCACCGCCCCGAGTAGCTCGTCGCCG
Organism: Mesorhizobium huakuii; assembly: GCF_014189455.1. NCBI lineage: Bacteria > Pseudomonadati > Pseudomonadota > Alphaproteobacteria > Hyphomicrobiales > Phyllobacteriaceae > Mesorhizobium > Mesorhizobium huakuii. The sequence continues at coordinate 552,163 of NZ_CP050296.1, read as the reverse complement.
ATCGGATGGCCGAGCGTGTCGTTGACCGGTTTGAAACGATCGAGATCGACGCAATGGACGGCCAGCTTCTCGCAGTCCCTGAGGCTTCTCAATGCCTCGTCCATCGTTTCGGCCAAGAGGCCCCGGTTGGGCAGGCCGGTGAGAATGTCATGCGTGGCCAGGTGCTGGATCTCGGCGGTGCGCTCCTCGACCCGCCGCTCCAGGGTCTCGGCAGCCTCGACCTGCATCGTCATCGTCCGCCCGATCGCATACCAGCAGGCCAGCGCCAGCAGCGTGACCACCGCGACCGCCGCATAACCGGCCAGTTCGAATTGACGCACGGACTGGACGTCCAGATTGCTGTCGAACCGGCTGTTGGGAAAACCGGCCCAGAGACGCCATGCGCTCCTGGGATCGTTGAGCGAGAGCGGGATGACTTCGGAATAGATCAGATTGGGGTCGGCCGCCGTGAAGGCACGGGAGTCCGCCGCCAGCGCCGTCGACATCTTGTGCTGGTCGGATTCGAAACCGTAGCCTGAATTGACGATGACATAGTCGTTGCTCGGCAACAGTTTGCGCAGCGCCGAGGTAAGCATGATCGCCGAGACGGAGCCGCGCAGGCTGCCATCCCCGCCGAAGACCGGCACCGAAAGGATGAAGCCTGAGCGATCAGCGTCATTGCCGGTATGGATGAAATCAGTGTTGTCGCAGGTGATGAGCTCCTTGGTGCCGATGATCGGTACGTTGAGTCCGTCAATGGCGCTCGAATTCGGATAGTTCGTCTTCAGCCAGGCGAGCTGTTTGGCCAGTTCGTGGTATTCATAGGTCTCGATCTCCTCCGGGGGGCGGACCAGGGCATTTTGATCCAACTTTCCGGGCTTCGCGTCCGCGGCGGCCTGGGATCTCGCCTTGGCATTCACGATCAGCTGGTCGAATTGGAGGATCGGCTCCTCGAGCTTGCCGGTCACCGCATCGAAGCGGTCCGGGTCGAAATCCAGCGGCAGGAAGTAAACCTCGGAAATGGAGACGTTGTTGGCGAGGTTGTTGTAGATCTGCTGGATTGTCGCGCGGCCTTCGTCGCCCAGATTTGTGCCATGCCGGTCGAGGTTTTGGACGCTGGGCAGATAGGTCAAGGTCCGGACATTTTCATAGACGGCCCGCAAGGCGTCTTCGACGGTCTTGGCCGTTGCTCTGGAAGATGCCTGGGAATTCTCGAGATAGCGTTCCTTGGCCAGCGCGAAGTTTCGCTGGGCATCGATATGCAAGGCCGCCAGCGTCGCCGCGCCGGTCAACAGGATCACAACAAATCCGGCCGCTCGCCTGAATGCGTTCATCTGCGTCCACCCTCGAGTGGCAAGGGATACCGCAAGGCGGTTTAGGAAGCGCTAATGGAATAGGTCTTTTCTTTACGACTCCCGCGTGCTGGCGCGCATCAGATCCGGCAGAAACGAGACACCTTCTTTTCGCGGGCGGGCAGGCCGGGACCGAGCAAGGCGCGAGGGGCTCAGTTCGCTGGCACCGCCTGCTGGTCGGCGTCGGTAAGCGTGCCCAGAAAGGCGACGATGTCGTCGATCTCGGCATCGTTCAGCGCCGGCCTGCCGCCGGGCTTTTTGCCGTTGAAGGGCGGATCCTGATTCAAGTTTCCCCAGTAAGCCTTTGGCAGGTCGTCATATTGCCTGACCGTGCCGTCGGCATTCTTGGGGTACCAATGGCCGGGATCAGTGTCGCGGCTGGCGTAGAAGGCGACCGCGTCGCGCAGCGTGTGGAAGGTGCCGTTGTGGAAGAAGCTTTTGCGCAGCGCGACGTTGCGCAGGGTCGGCGTCTTGAACAGGCCGCAATACTCGGTCCGGCCCTTGAAATCGGTGCGCAGCGGGCCGCACAGGCCGAGATCGACATAGGCGGGATCGGCATTGGCGGGAATTGCCGCGTTGCGCGGCACGGCGATGGCGATCAGGCCGAAATCGGTGAATTGCGGCGGCTCGCCGTCATTGGCGGGTTCGCTGAGATGGCAGCTGGCGCAATTGCCCTTGGTCTCGTCCTCGAACAGCGCGCGGCCGCGCAGTTCCTGCGCCGTGAGCTCAGCCTTGCCGGCGAGGAAGGCGTCGTAGCGGCTGGAATAGGGGTAGAAATCAGACGCGCTCTGCTCGAACGTGCCGAGCGCCTCGGCGGCGGCGTCGAAGGCATCGCCGGGGTGGTCGAACGCGTCATCGCCGAAGATTGCCTTGAACTCGCCGGCATAGGTCGCTTTGCGCAAGGCGGCGGTGACGGCGGCCTCGTCCTTGTTGGCCATCTCGAAGGGCGAGAGCAGGGGGATTTTCGCCTGGTCCTTGCCGTGGTCGGCGCGGCCGTCCCAGGTCAGGCCGCCGGTCGGGCCATTGTCGACGCTCTCGTCGCCCTCGTCCTCGGAATCGTAGAAATGCTCGGTGAAGGCGGGCGCCGCCTGGAGATAGCGCAGCGACGGCACGGCGCGCACGCCCGGCCGGTCGAGGTTCGGGCCACCCATTTCGACCGGTGCTGCCGAGGCCGGACCGAAGGCGTGATGCGGATCATGGCAGGACGAGCAGGCCTGCTTGCCGGAAGCCGAAAGCGCCGGGTCGAAGAACATTTTTCGGCCGAGGGCGGTCAGCGTCTGCGCTCGGGCGAAGGCATCGCGCGCGACAGGGGGCCGGGGTGGACGGTGCCGGTTCCGGCGCGGACGAAGGTCGCCGGCAAAGTGATGGCGAAAGCGAACAACGATGCGGCGGCGGCCGCGACCATCAGGCGTCTGCCTCGTCCTGTCGTCATGAATTCAGTCCGTTTTTTTGGCATTAGGTGCCCACTGCAACGGATTGATGACTGGTCCGGCCCCTCACGAAAGCGTGTTCGCCGGAACGCCAAATGTCACAAAGGTTACAAGGCATCGACTTACCGTTTTCGGACATGGCCCGTTGCTCCCCGCCATGCACGACGCCTCCAGCCATCCCCTTAGCCATGAGGATTTTCATGACGCGGCTTCTCACTTCGCTTTTCCTGGCCAGCACGGCCTTGGTATCGGTCGTCACCGCTGCCAACGCCGCCCCTCCCGGCTACGACAAGATCGACACCGTCGTCGTCATCTATGCCGAGAACCGCAGCTTCGACAATCTCTATGGCGGCTTCCCCGGCGCCAATGGGCTGGCCAACGTCTCGGCCGATCAGGCGCGCCAACTCGACCGCGACGGCAAGCCGCTTGCCGAACTGCCGCCGGCCTGGGGCGGGCTGACCGCCAAGGGGGTGACGCCCGTGGTGACCGAGGCACAGTCGGCGCATCTTGCCAATGCCAGCTTCGCCATCGACGACGCCAGCGGCTTCAACGAGAAGACCTCCGTCATCACGCGCGACCTCTGGCATCGCTTCTACCAGGAGCAGATGCAGATCGATGGCGGGAAAAATGACAAGTTTGCCGCCTGGGCCGATTCCGGCGGCCTGGTGATGGGCCATTATGACGGCTCCGGCTTGCCGATGTGGGCGGTGGCGAAGAAGTACGTTCTCGCCGATAATTTCTTCCAAGGTGCCTTTGGCGGCTCCTTCCTCAATCACATCATGCTCGCCTGCGCCTGCGCGCCGGTCTATCCGCATGCCGACACCAGCCCCGTGAAGGCGCAGATCGCCGTCGTCGAGGCCGATGGCAAGACGCTGAAAGTCGCCGACAATTCGCCGGCCTCGGCACTTGGCGGTGCGCCGAAATTCGTCAATGACGGCGCCATCACGCCCGACTTCCACGCCGTCAACACCATGCAGCCGCCGTACCAGCCGAGCGCCAACAAGCCGGTCGAGGGCGGCGACAAGGCGCTGGCCGATCCGACGCAGCCGACGACGCTGCCGCCGCAGCACGACATCACCATCGGCGACCTCATGTCGCTGAAGGGGATCGACTGGGCCTGGTATGCCGGCGCCTGGCAGGCCGCGCTCGACGGCAAGAACGCGACACCGGTGCCGAACTTCCAGTTCCACCACCAGCCGTTCAACTATTTCGCGGCCTATGCGCCGGGCACTGCCGCGCGGACCGAGCACCTCAGGGATGGCGGACTGGACGGCGCCGAATTCATCAAGGCGATCGACGACGGCAAACTGCCTTCTGTCAGCTTCTACAAGCCGCAAGGCAATCTCAACGAGCACTCAGGCTATGCCGACGTGACATCGGGCGACCAGCATCTGGCCGACCTCGTCGCACATCTGGAGAAGAGCCCGCAATGGAGCCACATGCTGGTGGTCGTCACCTATGACGAGAATGGCGGCTACTGGGACCACGTCGCGCCGCCCAAGGCCGACCGCTGGGGTCCGGGCAACCGCATCCCGACCTTCATCATCTCGCCCTATGCGAAAATGGGTACGGTCGACCACACCCAATATGACACGACCTCGATCCTGCGCTTCATCACCGCGCGCTACGACCTTCCGGTACTCTCGGGCATAGTCGCCCGCGACAAGGCGCTGGCCGCCAATGGCGAGCCGCCGATGGGGGATCTGAGTGCGGCGCTTGATCTGAGCCGGTAGGCTGCGCTGGTTCGCCGGTCTTGGCACCTTTCCTCTCCCTCCGGAGGGGGGAGAGGTGGCGCTGCTAAGCAGCGACGGAGTGGGGGAAGCCATCTCTCAAACGCGCTGCCGCTGACACCCAGGCCTCAGTCACAGCGAGATATCGCCCCGGCTTGAAATAACAGCGGCCGAGCCAGGTCGACCCCCCACTCCGTCTGGGCTTCGCCGAGCCACCTCTCCCCGATCGACGGGGGAGAGGAAAGGCGCGCGTTCGCCAACCCCGCCGCCCTTCCTCTCTTCCGTGTTGGGAGGGGTGAGGTGGGGTACGTGCTGGGTAAACGTCTCAAACCATCTAACCGCCTGATCTGCGGATCAGGTCGCGGCCGATCGGCTTCGGCGTCTCGCTGCGCAGCACCAGCGCCGTGGTGACCGCGCCATGGCGCGCCACGGCGTCGACGATGGTTTCAAGGTGGGCGGGCGAGGGCACGACCACTTTCAGGATGAAGCAGTCCTCGCCGGTCAGCCGGTGCACCTCGGAAATCTCGGGCATTTCGGCGAACTGCTTCAGGCAGGGGCGGATGTGCTCATGCGTGGTGCGCACGCGGATGATCGCCATCATGCCGAGGCCAAGGGCTGCGGGATCGATCACCGCGGTGTAGCCGGCAATGATGCCGCGCTCCTCCAGCCGCTTGACCCGCTCGGAGGTGGCCGGCTGCGACAGGCCGACCCGCCGGCCAAGCTCGGATATGCCGATGCGGCCGTTCTCCTGCATGGCCTCGATGATGGCTATGTCGGTCGGGTCGAGCGGCGTGCGCTCATCGCTGGTCTTCATGGTCACCTTGAATCCATCGGCAAGGACGTGATTTTTCCGATCGTTTCCCATTCTCGATGCCAGTGCAAGACGCCACCATGCCCCATCAATCGATAGGAGCAAGGCGACATGACGCATTTCATCATCCTGCCGGGGAGCGGCGGTTCTGGTCCGGCGCATTGGCAATCGCGCTGGGAAAGCGCCAATCCGGCGATGCGGCGCTTCCAGCCGTCAAGCTGGGACCTGCCCGATTTCACCGACTGGCTGGCGGCGCTGGAGGCTGCCGTGATCGCGGCGCCGGAGCCGCCGGTGCTGGTCGCGCACAGCCTGTCCTGCCTGCTGATCGCGCACTGGCAGAAGATTTCGCAAAGGCCGGTCAAGGCGGCTTTGCTGGTCGCCGTTCCCGATCCGGCGTCGGCGGTCTTTCCCGGATATGGCATGGCTTTCGCCGGAATTCCCGAGGGTCGGTTGCGCTTTGCCTCGCTGGTGGTGACCAGCACCGACGACCCCTATGGCTCGGCGGAGTATGCGCAGGCGCGGGCGACGCAATGGGGCAGCCGCCTGGTCGTCATCGGGCCGTTCGGCCACATCAATGCCGATAGCGGCCAGGGCGATTGGCCGGAAGGTCTTGCGCTACTCGAGGGTCTGGCGTCCGAGGCCTGAAGGCGCTCAGCCGCCATTCACGAGGGCAAGAATGAGTTTTTGCAGATTGCCCCCCTGGCCGAACTCGACGCGGTCGAAATCGCGGCTGGCCTGTATCCTCGCCTTCGAGATCGCGTCGAGCCGACGGACCACCTCGGCCCTGGTCTTGCTGCATTTGGGATCGTCGGCGACGGTCAGCCCGTCTGTCGCGGCTTCGATGTCGTGCACCATTTTTATCATGCTGGCGCCATGCACCTTCTCATGGGCGCTGACGCCGGCGATGAACACCTCCCAGTTCTTCTGGACGGCCGGCGGCAGCGGCGCGGAAGGACTTGGCAAGGTGTAGGTGATGATCAGTTTCGGATTCCCCGCCGTTAGCACGCAATCCTTGCCCCTAGGCTTGTAGTCCCTGACCCCCCAGGTCAGCTTGAAGTTGGTGTAGGCGATGGCGCGGGTAATGCCGACATTCGGCCCGTTCTCGCCGATCGACCGGTAGAGCTCCAGCCCGGACTGACCCGAAATGGCGTAGGTCTCGACCTTCTCGACCGGCTTCCACTGCGCCTGGGCAGCCACAGGCAAGGTGACCAGTGCCGCCATCAAAACGCACAGACGAACGCAGGCTCTCAACACCGCTCTCTCCAACCCGGACCACACGACCTTGCCGCAACGGCCAATGTCACGGGATCGCTTTTCCTATATGCTGCCGACGGGTGCTGCAATTGTCGGAGGGGAAGTCATGAGCGTTCGCTATCTCGTCATCGCCGGTGCCGTGGCCGCATTGCAGGCCACGCAGCCGGCCTTTGCCGCGTCCTGCGGCGGCTGGAGCGCCAAGATGGAGGAAGACGAGGGCGGCAGCGTGCTGACCGCTTCGGTCTGCGGCGGACCGAAGGGCGACGCGCATCTGATGCTGGCCTGTTTCGACAAGCCGGTGCTGAGCTACGATCTCGGTGCGAGCGGCCAGCAGCTGGAACCGGGCATCAGCGGCGCGTTCGACTTCAAGGCCGACGGCAAGACGGTGACCAAGACGCTGCAGCTCGAGGAAATGTACGGTTATTTCACGGTGGATTTGGCGAAAGCCGATCCGCTGCTGGATTTGTTACGTTCGAAGGGGGATGTGTCGGTCAGCGCGGCCAAATATGGCGCGAACAGTTTTCCGCTGAAGGGCTCGAGCGGGGCTATCGGCAAGGTGCTGGCGCAATGCGGCAAGGCGAAACCTGCCGGTGATGCGGATTGAGGGCGTTCCAGGAGCCTGGCTTCGACCGTTTGCGCTGCCCCTCATTGCCCTGCCGGGCATTTTCTCCCCGTATAGTGACGGGGAGAAAGGGGCTGTCATCGCAGATTTCGCCAATTGTCAGCGTCGCAGAAGAGGCGCCGAGGCTTGCGACAGCATTCTTCTCCCCGTCACTATACGGGGAGAAGGTGCCGGCAGGCGGATGAGGGGCAGCACTGTGCTCGCCCATTGTCACTCAATGCCGAAGCACCCGCCCAGCCGAACCGTCGCCCCCATCAATTCCGCATCCGAAAACCCGGAAAAGCCCAGCACCAGCCCATGCTTCGGCGCCCCCTCGACAAACATGGCGGACAAGGCCCGGGCGCCGACGCCCACCGCTTTTGCCGCTTCGACAATTGCCGTGTCCAGCCCGCCGCCCTTCAGCATGGCCATCAGATGCAGCCCCTGTTCGGGGACCGTCACGTCGAGCCTATCGCCGCAATGCGCTTCGAGGCCGGCCACCAGCACGTCGCGCGCGGCTTGCACACGACGTCGCACGCGTCTGAGATGGGCGGCGAAATGGCCTTCGTTCAAGAGATCGGTCAGGGCGCCTTCGGCCAGTGTCGAGGGGTAGCGGTCGGAGCGTGCGCGGACCGCCATCACGGCATCGAGCAGCGGCTCCGGCACCACGACATAGCCGATGCGCAGGCCGGGGAAGAGCACTTTGGAGAAGGTGCCGAGATAGGCGACGCGGTTCGCGCCATCCATGCCTTGCAGCGAGGTCAGCGGCGGGCCGGCATAGCGGAACTCGCTGTCGTAATCGTCCTCGATGATCCAGGCCTCGTTTCGCCGCGCCCAGTCGAGCAGGGCAAGGCGACGGCGCATCGTCATCGTCACGCCGAGCGGATATTGGTGCGAGGGCGTGACATAGGCCGCGCGTGCGTTCGGGCAAAGGCTTTCGCCGATTTCGGGATCGAGCCCTTCGGCATCGACCGGTACGCCAATGATCCTGGCGCCGCTGCCGGCCAGCACGGCGTGCGCCATGAGGTAACAAGGGTTTTCGATCCACACGGCGTCGCTGGGACGCAGCGCCGCGCGTGCCAGCAGATCGAGCCCTTGCTGTGTCCCCGAAGTCAGCACGATCTGGCCGGCGTCGCAGCGTACGCCGCGGGCTGTCCTGAGATACGTGGCAATCGCGGTGCGCAGCGGCAGGCCGCCGCGCGGATCGCCATAGCGGAAATGCTCAGGCGCGGGGCGGGCGAGGTGGCGCGACAGAAGGATGCGGAACACATCAAGCGTGCGCGGGTCGGACACCGCGACGCCGAGACCGCAAGGCAGCGACGTGGCAACATCGATCTCCGGCGGGCGCGGCTTCATCAGCGTCACCGGCAGATGCGGCACATTGGGCGCGACGAAGGTGCCGGCGCCGACCTTGGCTGTTGCAAAGCCTTCCGAGATCAGCATTTCGAAACAGGCGACCGCAGCCGAGCGCGACAGGCCGAAACGCCGGGCAAGATCGCGGGTGGTCGGAAATTTGGCGCCGGCGGGCAGCGCGCCGGTCTCGATCAGCCGCCGCAGTGCCGCATAAAGCTCGCGGCTGCGCGGGCCGTCGCCCGGCAGAACCGGGATCAGCGCCGACCAATCCGGCATATTGGTCTGATTTTTATCCATTGGATTGGTCCTTTTGTCGACCAATGTCATGGCGCATGGTTGCCAGACAACAATTGAGGATGCAAGCCGTGAACGACGTCGCCGCCAGCTTTCCGACCACCAGCCGCAACCGGGTCAAGCGCCTGCATGAGCGCGGCAGCTATGACCACGAGGCCGTCTTCGCGGTGCTGGATGCCGGGCTGCTGTGCCACGTCGCCTACACGTTCGACGGCCAGCCCTATTGCACGCCGACCATCCATTGGCGCGAGGGCGACATGCTCTACTGGCACGGCTCGTCGGCCAGCCGCATCCTGCGCCAGCTGCGCGGCGGCACGCCGGCCTGTCTCACCGTGTCGCATCTCGATGGGCTGGTGCTGGCGCGCACCGGCTTCAACCATTCCGCCAACTACCGCTCGGCAATGTGTTTTGGCACCGCGCGGATTATCGACGAGCCGGAAGACAAGATGAAGGCGCTGGCCGGCGTCGTCGACCGCTTCTACCCCGGCCGCAGCGAAACCTTGCGGCCGATCTCGGCGCAGGAAGCCAAGGCGACGACGGTGATCGGCATGCGCATCGAAGAGGCATCGGCCAAGGTGCGCGCCAAGGGCGTCGCCGACGATGAGGAAGATTATGGCCACCCGGTGTGGGCCGGAGTCATCCCAGTGCGGACAGTGATTGGCGCGGCCGAGCCGTGTCCAAGGATCTTGCCCGGCATCGAGCGGCCGGGGAATTTGGATGGTTATGCAGAGGGCGAGAGGCTGGATGCGGCGTTGATGCAGGCGCAGAGGGTGTATGAGGGCGAAGTTTAGCGATCAAAGCCGCTGGGTTCGCACGAAGATGCGGCCGTAATCCGGATCGTCGATCTCGGCGAACTCATGGGTGCGAAGGAAACGTTGCAGACGCGGATTGGGCTTGGCGCATGTGGCGGCATGCACATTCCAGCGGACTGTGCTGAACTGTCGTTCGATGGCAAAGGCGCGGGTATGCTTCCAAAGGACGAGCAGAACGCCTTCGCCGCCACCGTCGATATGGGCAAGGTTGACCAGCAGCGTGCCGTCGCGCCGGTTGAATTCGGCGAGCACGGTGGCGCTGCCCATGGTGAACGAGATAGGCCGACCGAAGGCCAGAAGTGCGTCCTGGTCTGCATGTGGCATGGTGCGCAGGTCCTCCAGGGAGGTGCCTTCGATTTCGATCCGGGCTGATTGGCTCATAATTGCAGGCCGTTGTTCGTGAGGTCGTACTGATACCGGTAGTGCCATGACGAGAGCAATGCGGACCATAGCGATCTGTATTGACAAGTCACCCGCCGGCTCTGTTCTGTCGCACCCATGATTTACGATCGTTCCGCACTCGAAGACGCCTTCCGGGCAAAATCCCGGCTCAAGTTCCTGTTCTTCTGGGGACATCAGCCCTCCAAGGACGGCAGCATCACCGCGTCCTGTTTCAGCCAGTGGTGGCAGGCGCCCTTTACAATGGCGGGGCGGAGCTATCCAACAGCGGAACATTGGATGATGGCCGAGAAGGCGCGGCTGTTCGGCGATGACGAGACGGCCGCGCAGATCCTGCAGGCGGGAAGCCCGAAGCAGGCAAAGCAGTTCGGCCGGCAGGTGCGCGGTTTCGACGAAGCCAGATGGGACGCCGAAAAGCGGCGCATCGTAGGCGAGGGGAGTTTCGAGAAATTCCGGCAGAACGCCGCCCTGCGCACATATCTGCTGTCGACCGGTGAGCAGGTTCTGGTCGAGGCGAGCCCGATGGACCGTGTGTGGGGCATCGGGCTGGCCGCCGACGACAAGAAAGCCGCGAACCCGCTTTTGTGGCGGGGCGACAACCTGCTGGGGTTTGCGCTGATGCAGGCACGCGACCGATTGCGTTGAACAATGGCCGAAGCTGGTCGGCTGTGTCGAGGGCGAGGAACTGATCCGGCGCTGGACGCAGGCCTGCATGGAGGGCGCCATGCTTGCGAGGTCGGCGCCGCCCCTCATTGTCCTGCCGGACATTTCTCCCCGTAAACGGGGCGAAAGGGGCTGGCCGTAACGCCGGCGCCTTTTCCGCAACGTTGGCGATTGGCGAAATCGGTGACAAGAGCGTCCCTCGCCCCGTTTACGGGGAGAGGATGCCGGCAGGCAGATGAGGGGCGGCGCCTACTTTCGCCGGTTTACCGCCATCGGCTTGGCGTCCAAAGGCTGTCGTCTCGATACCGCATTGCCGCCACCACCGCCGCGCGCTATCCCGGCACCATGATCACCTTCCGCAAGGCGCAAGCCTCCGACCTGCCGGCCATCGTCGCGATGCTCGCCGACGATCCGCTGGGTGCTGCCCGCGAGGATGCCTCCTTGCCGCTGGCGCAGGGCTATGTCGATGCCTTCGACGCCATCGATGCCGATCCCAACCAGCTGCTGGCGGTGGCCGTGGATGGCGGCGAGGTGATCGGTACGTTGCAGATCACCTTCCTCGCCGGGCTGTCGCGCAAGGGCGCCTGGCGCGGGCAGATCGAGGCGGTGCGGGTCGCCGGCCATCGGCGCTCGGGCGGCATCGGCCGGCTGATGTTCCAATGGGCGATCGATCAGTGCCGGGCGCGCGGCTGCAGTCTCGTCCAGCTTACCACCGACAAGGGGCGGGCGGACGCGCACCGCTTCTATGACAGCCTCGGCTTCACCGGCAGCCATCTTGGCTACAAGAAAGCACTGTAGGCGTTCCGCCCCCGCAGCGACTGGCGTATACCGCAAGAGCTTCAGGCACTATTCAAATTGCCTGACAAAGCGGATATAGGTCAGCTACATTGACCTATATGAAAATCGTCCGGGGAGGCGTGACTTGACCCTTTTGAACCTCTTGGCTTCGCGCTCGTCGCGCATGAAAGCCTCCGAAATCCGCGAGCTTTTGAAGCTGCTCGACCAGCCGGACATCATCTCGTTTGCCGGCGGTATCCCCGATCCGGCGCTGTTTCCGGCCGATGCGATCCGCGATGCCTATGCCGAGGTGCTGGGCGGCGCGGAGGCGGGAGCTGCCCTGCAGTACCAGGTGTCGGAAGGCTATCTGCCGCTGCGCCGTTGGATCGCCGGGCAGATGGGCAAGCTCGGCGTCGCCTGCGACGAGGCCAACATCTTCATCACCTCCGGCTCGCAGCAGGCGCTGGATTATCTGGGCAAACTGTTCCTGTCGCCCAATGACACCGCGCTGGTGACATGGCCGACCTATCTCGGCGCGCTGCAGGCGTTCAACGCCTATGAGCCGCGCTATGACCGGCTGCGCCCCGAGGGCGGCAACATGACGCCCGATGCCTATCGCGCGGCGGCAGCCGCGAATGGCGGCAAGGTCAAGTTCGCCTATCTGGTGCCCGACTTCGCCAACCCGACCGGCAACACGCTGGGCAAACAACAGCGCGAGGCGGTGCTCGATCTTGCCGGCGAACTCGACATCGCCGTCATCGAGGACGCCGCCTATCGGGCGCTGCGCTATGACGGCGAAGGCGTGCCGCCGATCCTGGCGCTCGACTGCGCGCGCTCCGGCGGCATCGACAAGGCGCGTACGCTCTATTGCGGCTCGTTCTCGAAGATCCTGTCGCCGGGCATGCGCGTCGGCTGGGTCTGCGCGCCGCGCCATGTGGTGGAAAAACTGGTGCTGATGAAGCAGGCGTCCGACCTGCACAGCCCGTCGATCAACCAGCTGGTGATGCATCGCGTCGCCGAATCCGTGTTCGACGGCCAGGTCGACAAGCTGATCGGCGCCTATCGCGAGCGCCGCGACGGCCTGCTTGGCGCGCTCGAAGCCAATATGCCTGAGGGCGTGACCTGGAGCCGCCCGGAAGGCGGCATGTTCGTCTGGGCGACGCTGCCGGAAGGGGCCGACGCCACCGAACTCCTGGCACGCTCGGTGAAAGAGGCGCGCGTCGCCTTCGTGCCCGGCAATGCTTTTTACGCCGACGGCACCGGACGCAACACGCTGCGGCTGTCCTTCACGCTGGCTGATCGGCGCGCGGTGAGCGAGGGGATTCCGAGGCTGGCTGCCCTGTTGAAGGGATAAGTCCCGCCACCCCCAGAGAGGGTAGAGGTTCAGGGGCCGTTGTGCGTGCCCTTGATGGCTTCGCCTTCGAGCTTGGTGAAGGGCACGAAGGACAGCGTGCCGCCATTGTAGATGTCGGCGCGCGTGACCTGGAACGTTCCGTCCGCTTCCTGATGCTTGGTGACTTTCAGCACATGCTGGGCGCCGGGCGGGCCGACCGGGATGACCATCATGCCGTTCGGCTTCAGCTGCTGCAGCAGCGGCGGCGGGATGTGGTCGATGCCGCAGGTGACGATGATCTTGTCGAACGGCGCCTCCTCCTGCCAGCCATAATAGCCGTCGGCGTTGCGGGTGGCGATCGCCTTGTACTCGGAATAGCCCCTGGCGATCAGCGCGTCGTAGAGCGCGCGCGTCCTTGCCGCCAGCGGCTTGATGATCTCGATCGAGAACACCTTGTCGGTGAGGTTCGACAGATAGGCCGACTGGTAGCCCGAGCCGGTGCCGATCTCCAGCACCTTGTCGCCGGGTTTTATCTCCAGCGAATTGGTCATGCGCGCGACGCTGTGCGGACCGGTGATCGTCACGCCATAGCCGATATCGAGATAGTGCCATTCATAGGCGCGGCCGAGATTGGCCTTGGTGACGAACTCCTCGCGCGGCGTCATCAGATAGGCGCGCTTGTCGCGCTGGTCCCAGACATCCTTGTGGGCGAGCAGGGCCTGGAAGCGGTCCCAGCGCTGGCCGAGGAAGCCGGCATCCTCGCCCCGGTTCTTCTTCATCCAGTCGATGAAGCCGGCGCGGCTGTCCATCGGCGGCATGGCGTCGGGATCATAGGGTTCAGGCACATTGGCCATGGCGGGCCTGGCCAGCAGCGTGCCAGCGATGCCGAGCAGGACTTGCCGGCGGTCCATGCGCAAGCGCTTGCCCCTGACCTCGATGCGCATCTGTCGATCCTTCATGGCAGCGTACCGCGCGGCTGACAGGCTCCGCCGAGCATCATCCCGATCCGACGGTTTGACAATCGGGCGGTCCATACAATTCGGTAAGGTCACTGAAAGGCGGGGTTCACGGCCGGGGGTCAACGTCCGCCATGCTGGGCGTATCGGTCGGCGTGATGGAGCCGCTGCCGAAGGTTTCCTATGCCGGTACGTTCACCAGTTGCCGGAGCCTGGAAAGCCTGGCGCGCGCCAGCTGGCGGACCGGTTTCTCGAACTCCTCCTCGCCGGCCTCGACGACGAAGACCAAGGTCTTGAAGTCGAGCATGAAGTCGTCGATGGCTGCAGTCACTTCCTGCGATTTGCCCTCGAACCGGCGCAGCAAGGCGTTCGCTTCGTCGATGCCATCGCCGCCGGCGCTATCGAGAAGCGCTTCGAGCCTCTGAAAACTGTCCAATTCAAGTCCTCCCGACCGCGCCACAAAACTCGGCCGGCAGTGGAAGGTTCCAGTGGGACGTGGTCCCGCGAAAAGAAATCGCTGTTACCGTTTGAATTCCGTGGAATTGAACGAGCCGCTGGCATTCTTTTGTTTCGGGTGGAACCTCCGCGGTCAATAAAAGTTGTCACCACGTCTGATCCCCCGTCAGACATGTGAAAGCTGGAAATCAGCTTTCCAAAAAGCCCGCCGGAACCCCCTCCCGGCGGGCTTTCGTTTGCAAGGTGAGACTCCGGCGGCCGGACTTGTGGGGGATGGTGCTTTGCGTTGCCAGATTGGTGGCCCCAATGCTAACCGTGCAAATGACGGCGGGAATCGGCATCGAGGCAACGCGCGTCAAAAAATTGCTCAATAAAACTCCCGAACTGACATCCATTACCCTACCGTCGAGGAATAGTTTTTATGCAAAACCCGACCAGGGCGATCTGTGCGGCCGCGCTTCTACTTGCGGTCGGGGCCACGGGTCTGCCTAATATATCATCTGTTGCTTATATTTCGTCGGCACGGGCTCAGGAGGAATATCTTCCGACCGAGAAGGACTTTTTCGGCAAATGGACGCTCAGTGGCTCAGCCATCCGGCCGCCGCGCGACATGACCGATGCGCCGACGCACGAACAGGAGGCTACCGCCACCGAGTTCCAGCAGACGGTGACCGCGTTTTACGGCGCGTTCGACTATCTCGAGATCACGGCGGACGGCCGCTACAATTTCCATCAGCCGGGTGACCCGGCGTCGGGGGCCTGTGTCTGGTGCGGAACCTGGTCCTTCAGCAAGAGCTCGCTGTGGCTCAAGCTCGACACGGCGCCCCGGCTCGATATCTACGCCAAGGACGGCGACATCCAGATGACCTACACCGCCGAGCCCGACGAAAAGTCGAAATACGCCTGGCTGGTCTTCGGCTGGACGAAGGCTGAGTAGGCGGGGCGCAACACATTGAACTTCGACAGGCTTTAAACGGCTTTTCATCAATCTCGTATTCTCGTATACGAGATTGATGCGAGCAATCCGAGAACCCGTATGAGCCCGTTGCCTGAAGCCGTGCCGTTTTTCAGCCAGTGGGAAACGCCCGACATGACGCTGGCCGTGCTCGCCGATGGCGCCGAGGCCGCGCTCAGGCGCGATCCGTTGTGGCAGGGTTCAGGCGCGGAGAGCCTCGACGAATATGCGGTCTGGGCCGCCAACGTCTGCGGCATGGCGTGCCTGAAAATGATCCTGGCGACGCGCGGCGAGATCGTGCCGACGATCCAACTGGCGAGACGCTGTACGGGATATGGCGGCTATGTCGTCAATGAAGGCTCGATCAAGGGGCTGATCTACGCGCCCTTCGTCACCTTCGTGCAGGCGGAATTCGGCCTGGAAGCGCAGGTGATGACCAATGTCGCGACATCGGACATCCCGGCGATCCTTGGCCGATCGCGCTTCTTCATGGCTTCGGTCAGCAGTTCGATCCGCTGGCCAGAGCGCGAACCGCCGTCGAAGGGTGGCCATCTGGTGCTGGTCACCGCGGCGTCGGATGAGGGTTTTCGCTTTCACAACCCGTCCGGCCATACCCGCGCCACACAGGCCAACGCAGTGTTGGCGCCAGCCGATTTCGATCGTTTCTTTGCCAATCGCGGCATTGCCGTCACCATTTGATTTCGAGGGGTTTCGATGACTGGGAAGACTTTTCAATGAAGGATAGGATCAGGGTCGCCATCCTCTATGGCGGGCGCTCGGCCGAGCATGACGTGTCGCGGCTGTCGGCGGCCAATGTGCTGAAGGCGATCGACCGGACGCGCTACGAGGTGGTGCCGATCGCCATTACCAGGGACGGCAGATGGCTGCTGCAACCGTCGTCCGAGGTTGGCGGCGATGGGGCAGCGGCTTCGGTGTCGGAGGATGGCACGGAGGTCGCCCTGCTGCCCGGCGGCAAGGGCCGGCTGGTGGCGGTGTCGAACCGTGCAACGCAGCCTGACCCTGTCGACGTCATCTTCCCCGTCCTGCACGGGCCGTTCGGCGAGGACGGTTCGGTGCAAGGCTATGCCGAGGTCGCCGATGTCGCCTATGTCGGCTGCGGCATCCTGGCTTCCGCCGCCGCCATGGACAAGGACGTCGCCAAGCGACTGCTGCGTGAGGCGGGGCTTACGGTCGCCCGCTCCGTCACCGTGCATCGAGGCAATGTCGGTTCGTTCCAGGAGATTGCCGGGGTGCTTGGGCTGCCTTTCTTCGCCAAGCCGGCGCGCCAGGGCTCGTCCTTCGGCGTGAGCAAGGTGAATGATAGGGATGGTTTCGAGCAGGCCGTCGAAACGGCTTTGCGCTTTGACAGCAAGGCGCTGATCGAGGAGTTCGTCGAAGGCCGCGAGATCGAGTGCTCGGTGCTGGAGCGGGCCGATGGTTCGCTGACGGTCTCGCTGCCCGGCGAGATCATCCCGGCCGGCAAGCACGGCTTCTACACCTATGAGGCGAAATATCTCGACGCCGACGGCGCGCTGGTCAAAGTGCCCGCCGATGTCCCGGCGGATGTCGTTGCCAGGACGGCGGAGATGGCCGCGCAGGCTTTCCGGGCGCTCGGCTGCGAGGCCATGGCGCGCGTCGACTTCTTCCTGCGCGCCGACGGTTCCCTGCTGGTCAACGAGGTCAACACGCTGCCCGGCTTCACCGACATTTCCATGTACGCCAAGGCGCTGGCGGCGATAGGCATCGGTTACAGCCAAGTCATCGACGTGCTGATCGAGCATGCGCTGGCGAGGCATGGGGCGCGGTGAGCCAAAGCCCGCATTAGGCCGTCGCACCCGGCCACCTCACGCCGGTCAAATCCTGCGACACGTCCCACAGCCTTGCAGCGACAGCGGTGTCGCGCGCGTGCCTGCCGATCCTGGCCTCGCCGACCTTGCCCTTCATTTCGAACAGACCTTGCGGACCGTAGTAGCCACCCGCTTTCGCATCGGGCGCTGTCGCGGCGAACAGCGTCGGCAGCGAGCCTGCGGCGGCCGATTGCGAAAGGACCGGCGCGAGCAGCACGCCAAGCCAATCGAAGGGTGACGACCTGCCATTGCGGCCCAGGCGCGGGCCGCTGGTCTGCAGGTCGGTGAGGGCGTAGCCGGGATGCGCGGCGTTGCTGAGCAAGCCCCAGTCCTTGGCATCGCTGCGGCGCTGCAGTTCGAAGGCGAACAGGATCATGGCGAGCTTGGATTGCGCGTAAGCCGCCCAGGGCCGGTAGCGCTTGCGCCATTGCAGATCGTCGAAATGGATCGCCGCCTGGATGCGATGGGCGCCGCTGCTGAGATTGACGACGCGCGTTTTCTGTCCCTTGCGCAGCAGCGGCAGCAGGCGGCCGGTCAGGGCGAAATGGCCGAGATAGTTGGTGCCGAACTGCAATTCGAAGCCGTCGACGGTTTCGTGGCGCGTCGGCGGGGTCATCACGCCGGCATTGTTGACCAGGAGGTCGATCGCCTCCCATTCGCCGGCAAGCTGGCCGGCGAAGGCTTCGACCGAGGCCAGGTCGGCAAGGTCGAGATGGGCATAGCGCACGGCAGCACCGGGAACCGCAGCCTGGACGCGGCTCAGCGCATCCTTGCCCTTGGCTTCGTTGCGTCCGGTCATCAGCACGTTCGCACCGGCCTTCGCGAGCGCCAGAGCGGTCTCGTAACCGAGGCCGCCTGTCGCGCCGGTGATCACCGCCTTGCGTCCCTGCTGGGGCGGGATGTCATGCGTGGTCCAGGTGCTCATGACTGGGCCTCCCGCGACAGGAACGACAGGTCGACGCCCTCGATATCGATGGAGGTGCTGACCGGCGCCCATTCCTTTGCCGCCTGCTGGCGCGCCGCTTCCGCCTGGGCAAAGACATGCAAGGCGTCGCTGCCGAGGATCAGGTGGGCGGGCAGCGTATCGCGCGTGGTCAGATCGACGACGATTTCGGCAACCTTGCGCGGGTCGCCGATGGCATTGCCGACATAGGCCTTGAGCATGCCCAGCACGGCGCCGACGGTTGGTTCATAGTCCGGCAGCAAGGCCGGGGCATCGGCCATGGCGGTGGCGCCCCAGTCGGTGCGCATGCCGCCCGGCTCGACCGCGATGATCTTGACGCCGAAAGGGGCAAGCTCGAGTGCCAGGACTTCGGTGAGACCGCCCACCGCCCATTTGGCCGCCTGGTAGGCGCTGAGGCCCGGCGTCCCGGTCCGGCCGCCGACCGAAGAGATGTTGATGATGTGGCCCGAACGCTGGGCGCGCATGGCGGGAAGCGCGGCGCGGGTGAGGTTGACGACGCCGTAGAGATTGGTGTCGATCTGCGCCTGGAAATCGGCCTCCTCGGTCTGCTCGAAGGGGCTGATATGGCCGAAGCCGGCATTGTTGACGAGGACGTCGAGGCGGCCGAACGTCTTCAGTGCAAAGTCCACGGCGGCCTGCGCGGCGGTGGCGTCGGTGACATCGAGCGCAAAGCCGCGCAACTGCCCGGGGTAGCGGCTTTCGAGATCGGCGAGGCGGGCGACATCGCGGGCGGTCGCCACGACGCTGTCGCCGGCGGCAAGTGCTGCCTCGGTGATATCCAGCCCGAGTCCGCGGGCGCTGCCGGTGATCAACCAGATTTTTGGCATTGTCTTATCCTTTCAGGGAGTTGTCATATAAAAGAGTGAGTAGGCACTCATTTTTGCGGTTGAGTTGATGATGTCTTTCGGTGATCTGCATGGTGCCGATTGAGATTGTGCCTGGGGCTATTTGGAGATGCCGTTCCAGAAGAAGGTGAAGCCGGCCTGTTTGTAGTGTTCGCGCTGCCGTGAATCCTGGGCGATGAATTCGAGCGTCGTCTCCGCCAGCGCCTCGAAAATGCCTCCGGCAAAATTCATCGAGCAGCCCTTCAGCCCGCCGTCGACAAGGCTTTCCTCGATCATCGCGTTGATGTCGCCGAAGGCCGCGTTGCCCTGCTGCCTGCTCTGCTCGGTGATCCGCTCGGAAACGCTGAGCTGGCGCATGGCCTTGCGCTTCATCGGATATTCCGCGCCCCAGTCGATGAAGTTGTTCCAGACATGGCGGCAGCGCTCGCGCAGGCTGGCCTGCGACGGATAGGCTGTCAGCAACGCCTTGCCGAGATCGGCCTTGATCTCGAGGTAGAGCTGATTGAGCAACTCGTCCTTGCTGGCGAAATAATTGAAGAGCGTGCCTTCGGAGAGGCCGGCATCCCTGGCGATCTTCGCCGTGGCCGCGCCGGTGCCCAGCGTCGCCACCAGGGCGGTGGCCGATGCCAGGATTGCGTCGCGCTTTTCTTCGCTAAGGGGGCGGGCCATTTCCAAACCGTTTGAGTGAGTGATCACTCATTTATGGAGGCGAGCACTAAATGTCAAGGGTGTGGGAGCCATCCGGATTGTTGCCCGTTGAGTATCAGCGCCTTGCAGTCGGCCAAGGTTGCACGCCGGCTCAATATGTCAGACCATGCTGTTGGCAGGGGGAGGCATCATAGAGTGGCCAATCGTCGAAACGGCACGGCGTCAGCGCCTCAAGGGCTGGACGACATTCTTGCGGCCGCCGCGCCCCATCCGCGAACCGTGTTGCCCAATGTGGCGACCACCGTCACGACGGTGGCGGCGCTGTATTTCGGGCGCGAGGTTTTCCTGCCGATCGCCATCGCGCTGCTTTTGACCTTCGCGCTGGCGCCGCTGGTCTCGGCGCTCAAACGGGTCGGTATTCCCCGGATCGCCGCGGTCATCGCCAGTGTGCTCGGTGCCTTCGCGGCGCTTGCCCTGTTCAGCTTCATCGTCGCCACGCAGGTAAGCGAACTGGCGCAGAACATCCCGGTCTATCAGACCAATATCCTGGCCAAGATCCGCTCGCTCAAGCAAACCGGCGTCGGGGGCGGGATCATTTCGCGGTTGAGCACCGTGGTCGAGCGTGTCGGCCAGGAGATCGACAGGCAGGACGCCACGCTGCCGGCCGCCACGCCGGACAAGCCACCGCGCGAGCCGGTGCCCGTCGAGATCGTTGCGCGCGAAAGGCCGCTCGAAGTCCTGCAGAACATCGTCGGTCCGCTGATCAGTCCGCTCGGGTCCGCAGGCCTGATCATCGTCGTCGTCATCTTCATGCTGCTCGAGCGGGAGGATTTGCGCGACCGCTTCATCCGGCTTGTCGGCTATGGCGACCTGCACCGCACCACCGAGGCGCTTCGCGATGCCGGCAAGCGCGTCGGTCGCTATCTCTTGATGCAATTGGTCGTCAACATCGTCTACGCCATACCGATCGCGATCGGGCTGTGGATCCTCGGCATTCCCAATGCCTTGCTGTGGGGGCTGCTGGCGCTGGCGCTGCGTTTCGTTCCCTATATCGGCCCGGTCATCGGCGCGTTGCTGCCGTTGTTCCTGGCGCTGGCCGTGGCCCCCGGCTGGGAGCTCGTCGCGTGGACGGCCGCCCTGTTCGTGGTGATGGAGCTGGTCACCGGCAACGTCGTCGAACCCTGGCTTTACGGGTCGCGAACCGGGCTGTCGCCGCTTGCGATCATCGTTGCGGCGATCTTCTGGACGTGGCTGTGGGGACCGCTCGGGCTGGTGCTGTCGACGCCGCTCACCGTCTGCCTGGTGGTGCTGGGCAGGCATGTGCCGCAGTTTGAATTCCTCGACGTGCTGTTCGGCAACGAGCCGGTGCTCGAACCGCATGCGCGCCTCTACCAGCGGCTGCTGGCCGGCGATCCGGACGAAGCCACCGACCATGCCGAAGAGATGCTCGAGGAAAAATATCTGGTCGAATTCTACGACGAGGTGGCCATCCCGGCGCTTCTGCTGGGCGAGCGCGACCGCGTGCGCGGCGTCATGGGCGACCTGCAGAGGCGGCAAGTGGCGGCCAGCGCGCTGACGCTGGTGGCCAATCTCGAAGACGATGCGAAGGAGGAAGCGGCCGAGGATGAAAGCCCGCACATCTCCGGGGAGGCGGACGAGCCCGGCGATGCCGTTGGCGAGGACGCGGCCGAACTGCCCGACGGCACGGGTATGTCGGTGCTTTGCGCCGGCGGGCGAGGGGAACTCGACGATGCCGCCGCGGCAATGCTGGCGCAGGTGCTGGAAGTCCAGGGCGCGACCGCGTCGAAAGTTGGCTTTGCCGACATGGAACCCGCCAGCATCCGCCGCCTCGAGCTCGAAACCATCGACGCCGTGGTGGTCGGTTTTCTCAACCGGGATTCCGTCAAACACGCCCGCTTCCTGGTCCGCCGGCTGAAGCGGGCGAAGGCCGCACTGCGAGTGGGCATCGTGTTCTGGTCGGAGACCGGCAACGACGACAAGGAAGCGGCGGCCAAACTGGCCCAGGACATCAACGCGGATTTCGTCGCGCATGGCATGGTCGACGCCGTGACGGGAGCGCTGTCGACCGAGCCGCCGGTTGCCCTCAAACTCGTCGCCAAACGCCGCATGCGCCGGCAGCGAGCTGCGCCGAGGAAGGTGGCGGCTGCGGCGGCGGGTTAGGGGCGAAACCCGATCACTGCGAGTGCGCTGGTGGGGATGCGTTTCACCGAAGACGTCCGCAGCAAGCTCCCGTCCGACTTCAGAAGCCGATATTCCGATCTCTGTTGCGCATTCGGCGCTTTTGCCCTTGATGTCGAGTTCGGCAGGACGAGAACTCATGATGCATGACGATCAGGTGAATATCGACATCGATATCGCCCGCCAGATGATCCGCGATCAGTTTCCCCAGTATCGTCATGAGGACATCACCTCAGTTGGATCGTCGGGAACCGTCAACGCCATCTTCCGCATTGGCTCTAAGAGCGCTGCGCGGTTCCCGCTGCGGGCGATGAAGCCGGCCGACTGCGCCGATATGCTTCGGTCGGAGGCCGCTGCCATGGTCGAGATCGGAGAACATTGCTTATTTCCGACACCGCAACCGATTGGGCTCGGCGAGCCCGGTCCTCGATATCCAATGCCATGGGCATTGCAGACGTGGATCGAAGGCGAGGTTGCCACGCCACACGGGCTAAGTGGATCGACGACGTTCGCCCTTGACCTTGCACACCTCGTGGCGTCGTTGCGCCAGGCAGACACGCGAGGTCGACGCTTCGACGGGCAAGGACGTGGTGGACATCTCCCCGATCATGACGATTGGATGGCTGTTTGCCTTGAAAACAGCGAGGGCCTTCTTGATGTGGCTCGACTGCGCGATCTGTGGGCCCGGTTCCGGGAGTTGCCCTCCGCTGGGCCTGTCGTGATGAGTCATAAGGACCTTATCCCACCAAACCTTCTCGTGCGGGGCGCGCGTCTTGTCGGAGTGCTTGATGGCGGCAGTTTCGGACCAGCAGATCCGTCGCTGGATCTGGTGGCCGTGTGGCATCTTCTCGACCGCGAGCGAAGGGCGACCTTTCGGAGCGGTCTTCAAGTCGAGGACCTCTTGTGGAAGCGCGGTGCTGCCTGGGCATTCCAGCAGGCCATGGGTCTCGTCTGGTATTACCGTCGCACCAACCCCGCCATGAGTGCGCTGGGGCGCAGCACGCTCTCTCGCATTCTCGACGATCCTGACATCTGAGCCCTGGTTGTCGGCGCGCGCCGGGCACGCCGGGGCCATGCTGGTCGCTCTATATGACAGCGAAGCTGCAACTGGCCACCAGGCTCTCGCCAGGGCCAAGCACCGACAATCCGTTCCACTTGTCGACCGAACCGCGATTGTGGGCATCCACGACATGACTGACCGGCTCGAAACAGACGAAGTCGCTCGCCTGCGATGGCGAATAGATGAGATAGAAGCTCAGGGCCGGGGATGCTTCGATCCTGAGGCCGCGATTTTGCTCTGGCCAAAATAGGGAAGCGACGCCGGCCCAGCCGGCAAAAGCATTGTTGATCCAACCGCCGGGCAAGGCGGCCGGCGTGGCGAAATCCCAATCGGGACAGGTTGCGACATCCTCGAACCTGTCGGGGAGATGGCTGGGCAGTTCCAGGCATACCTGTGACGCCGGGGCATGAAGCGTTGTCAGGGCCGTTCTTGGCAACCACGGATGGATGCCGAGCCCGAACGGCAGCCTGACCGGCGCCCCGTTGAGGACCTGAAGCTGCAGATCGAGCGCCCGTTCGGTCAGGGCGTAGATCACCTCGGCGCAATACCGATATGGACCGGGCCCTTCGCTGACGAGCGACAGCGTGGCTTTGTCCGGCATCAAGGAGTCGACGTCCCATGCGCTTGAAAATCCATTGCCGTGAATGGGAAAGGGCTCGCCGGCAACGTTGGGGGACAATTCGTGGAATGTGTTGTCGAAGGCGAAGCCGCCGCCCGAGATGCGATTTGACCATGGCACGAGCAGGTTGCAGGCGAGATCGAATGGGTTCGTGCTGCCGCCGTCAGGCCATGGCCTGAACAGCGGCGTGCGGCCATGGTCGAACCGCGCCAGACCGGCGCCAAGCGACGGAACGATTTCGGCGGACAGGTCGCCATTTCGAATTTCAATGGTCCGGATCATCGAACTCAGATGGGATCGGCACCGGCAGCGGGGACCGGCTGTTGGTGGCGGCCCTTGCGCGCGACGGCGAGAAGGTCGTTCGAGGCGATGCCGATCAGCGCCTTCATCTGGTCGTGAGCGTCGTCGACCCTGCGCATGCGGATTGCTTCCAGCACATCGCCATGGGCGCTGAGCGTCTGCTGATAGTTGGCGGTGGCCGATGTGGTCAGTCGGAAAGAGAAGCTGAGCGCGGCTGCCAGCATGTTGCCGAGATTGGCGAAAACCGGGTTGCGGCTGGCGCGCAGGATGGCGGTATGAAAGCGGACATCGGCATCGAGACAGGCCGCGAGGTCGTCCTCCGGCGCAATGCGCATGGCCTCATAGGCGGCTTCGATCACCGCGAGATCGCCCGAGGTCGCCATCCTGGCCGCAAGCTGGGCGGCGGCCGGCTCGATGACCAGCCGCGCCTCGATCAAGCCGCGGACGAAATCGAGATCAGGCTCGATATCGCGCATCCATTCGAGAACCTGCGCATCAAGCCTGTTCCATTCGCTCGACACGCGCACACGCGTGCCGGCCCGCTTGCGCGCCTCGATCAGGCCCTTGGCCGAAAGCGTCAGCAGCGCATCGCGAAGTGCTGTGCGGCTGGCGCCGTAGATGACGCACAGTTCAGCCTCCGTCGGCAGGACCGCGTGCTGTGCGTAGGTGCCGGCGAGGATGCGTTGTCCGAGATCGCGTGCGATGCGATCCTTCAGGGACAAGGTGGCGCCATCCCCGGCAGGAAGGTCCTGCTTGCCTTGATCGATTGCAGCGGTCGCCGCGCCCATCGTCATGTCCTGTTCAAGTGGTATTCGGCAATGACCACAGCAAGGATCAGCAGTGAGCCTTTTGCAAGCAATTGATAGAAGGTTGGCACGGACGTCAGTATCATTCCGTTGTTGAGCACGCCAATGATGGCGACGCCGAGCAGCGCGCCGACAATCGTGCCCTTGCCGCCCTGCAAGGCACAGCCACCCAGCACGGCCGCGGTGATGGCCTCGAGTTCCAGGCCCTGGGATCCGGATACGGGCTGACCCGAACCGGTACGGGCAGCCAGCAGGATCCCGGCCAATCCGGCGGCAACGCCACTCATGATGTAGATGCCGACGCGGTAGCGGTTGATGTTGATGCCGGAGAAGCGAGCGACCACGGGATTGCCGCCGAGCGCATAGATGTTGCGGCCGACAATCGAGCGCGCGAGGAAGAGGTGGAATGCGATCGCCGTCAGCACCAGAATCCAGACCAGCAACGGCAGGCCGAGGATGCGTCCGATGCCGATGAACCGGAACGTGTCGCTGAAGATGGCGATCGACTGGCCGTCGGACATGATGAAGGCGATGCCGCGAAAGATCGCCATGGTGCCGAGCGTGGCAATGACCGCGTTGACCCGCCCATAGGTGATGATGATGCCGTTGACGAGACCGGCAAGACCGCCAAGCACCAGGCCGGCAACGATGCCGGCCGCCGGCGACCCGGTCGCCTGGATGGCCATTGCCGTCGAGACCGTGGTCAGACCGACAGTGGCGCCGACGGCGATATCGAGACCGCCGCCGACGATGACCACGGTCTGGCTCATCGCCAGCACGCCGAGAATGGTGATGCCGAGACCGATGTTGAGCAGGTTTCGGCTGGAGAAGAACACATCGCCGCGCAGCGAACCGAAGATGACAACGAGAATGGCGAGCGCCACCAGAAGGCTGATGTTGTGAACGCCAAGGCGCTCCACAAGGCCCCTGGCGTCGGTCTGCGCTTTCGATGCGCGAAGCTCGAGGCTGTTCATTGAAAGTGGTCTCCGGGCGCTGGTGCGGATTGCGGCATGGCGTGTTTGAGGATCGTCGCCTCGTCGATGCCGGGGCGGGCAAGTTCTGCCGTGATGCGGCCTCCCGCCATGACAAGAACCCTGTCGGCGAGGCCGATCAGTTCCGGCATTTCCGAGGAAATCAGGATGATGCCGATGCCGCTTGCCGCGAGCTCGTCGATCAGCCGATAGATTTCCACCTTGGCGCCGATGTCGATGCCGCGCGTCGGTTCGTCAAGGATGAGCAGCATCGGCTGCCGGGCAAGCCAGCGCGCCAGAACGACCTTCTGCTGATTGCCGCCCGACAGTTTCGAAACCTGCTCGTCGAGGTTGGGTGCCTTGATCGACATCTTGGCTGCCAGCGGCGAGACAATCTCCAGCGCCTTGCGCCGGTTAAAGAAGCCGAAGCTCGACGTCTTGTCGGGCACGCAAAGTGCTGCGTTGTCGAGAATGCTTCGGAACAGCAGCAACGCCTCGTGCTTGCGGTCTTCGGGAGCAAAGCCGATGCCGGCGACGATCGCCGCATGCGGACTGTTGGGGAGAACGGGCGCGCCGTTCATGGCTACGGTGCCGGCGATGCGCCGGTCATAGCCGACAATCGCCTTTGCCAGTTCGGAGCGGCCCGCACCCATGAGGCCGGCGATGCCGAGCACTTCGCCGCGACGAACCCTGAGGCTGACATCGCTGACGCGGTCGGTGGTCAATCCCGCCACATCAAGCAATTGTTCCCCGGACCGCCAGGTCTCGCGGGTGAACAGATCGGCGATGTCGCGGCCGACCATGAGCTTGGCGATGGTCTGCTCGCTGGCGCCGGCCGCCGGCGAATCGTCGACCAGCCTGCCGTCGCGCAACACGACAATGCGGTCGGCAAGGTCGATGACCTCGTTCAGCCGGTGCGAGATGTAGATGATCGACGTGCCGTCCTCGCGCAGCCGGCGGATGACGGAAAACAGGCGCCGCGCTTCATCATCGGTCAGTGACGAGGTCGGCTCATCGAAGGCGATCAGCCGGCCGCCGGCACGGATGGCGCGCATGATCTCGATCATCTGGCGTTGCGCCGGGCCGAGCGTGCCGCAGAGTTGGCGTGGCCGCATGTCCTGCTGCATGCCGAAGGTCGCAAGCACCCGGTTGGTCTGCTCCTCCAGCTTGCGCCAGTCGAGCAGGACGCCTGCCAGGCGCGGCAATTCGCCGACGAAAATGTTCTCGGCCACGGTCAGGTTCGGAACGATCTCCGGCTCCTGATGGATGACGCGTATTCCGGCCCGGTGGCTGTCGCGCGGTTCGCCGAAAACGACCGGCGTGGAACCGTGCCGCACGGTGCCGGTGTCCGGTCCGAACACGCCCTCGAGAATGCGCATCATCGTCGATTTGCCGGCCCCGTTCTCGCCGACCAGAGCGAGCACCTCGCCTGGCCGGAAGGCGATCGAAACGTTGTCGAGCGCCTGCACGACGCCGAAGCGTTTCGATATGCCGTCGAGCGAGAAGAAGTCCGATTGCATCAAGGCTCACTCCCAAGGATCGATCCGTGTTCGGTGGCATTGCAGCCAGCGAACCTGCCGACTGGAAAGCGTCATGCGCCCCTGGGGACGCATGACGCAGGTCCGGCTCAGTGGCAGAGCTTGGCCTTGTAGTCCGAGGCAAAATTGCCGGCGGTGATGTATTCCGGGTCGGTGAAGGACTGAACGGGCAGCTTCGTTCCGTCCTTGATCGAGGCCAGCAGGATCTTCACCGCCAGCGCGCCATGGTTTGCCGAATTGAGCCACATCGTACCACGGAATGCCGAAGGCTTGCCTGATCCGAAAGCTTCGCAGGCGCGGCTGCCGTCAATGCCGATGCCCATGCCCTGGTCCGCGGCATAGCCGGCATTTTCCAGCGCTCGCGACGCACCCAGCACGCCGTCATCGTTGCAGGAATAGAAGATCCAGTTGGTGACGCCGGGATTGGCCGTCAATGTGGTGGTCATGACGTCGATGGCGTTGACCATCGTGTTGTCATAGGGGACGCGAAGGATGTTTGCCGGCTTGAAATCGGGCACCGCCTTCAGGAACGCTTCCTCGGCACCCTTGTTGCGCTGCATGCAGGTGTCGGCCTTGCGGTCCTCGATCGAGGCGATACGCACCTCCTTGCCGGCCCAGCCGTCGGCCTTGTAGAGCTTGGCCAGTTCTTCGCCTACCCGCGCACCGATATTGTAGGCATTCATGCCGACATAGGGGACCTGGGTGCCGTCCTGGTAGTAGATATCGTCATCGACCGCCACCAGCGGGATTTTCGCCGCCTTGGCCTTCTCGGCGATGACCGGTCCCAGCGCCTTGTCGGGAACGACGATGGCGATGCCCTTGACGCCGTCGCCGACCATCGTGTCGAAGGTGGTGATCGTCAGATTGGAGTCGAACTGGACGTCTTGCGACACGAAGGTGGCGCCGGCCGCCTCGGCCGCTTTCTTGGCGCCGCCGACTTCGGCGACGAACCATGGATGCTCGCCCATCTTGTTGATGTAGCCGATCTTGATGTCGTCGGCGCTTGCCGCGCCGGCCATCAGTCCGGCAGCCAGTATCGCCAATGTTGCCAGAGCCTTTGTCGTCGTTTTCATGTGGATCCTCCCTGCTTGGTTGTCAGTCGTGGTAGAGAACCGAGCGTCCACCATCGATGGTGATCGTCTCGGCATTGATGAACGGCGCTTCGTCCGAAGCGAGGAAAACCGCCGTCATTGCAACTTCGTCCGGCCGGCCAATGCGCTTGGGCGGATGAAGATCGTAGGCCCGCCGCTTCTCCTCGGCCGGGTCTGGAAAGGTGTTCCAATAGGCTTCCGCGATCGGTGTCTCGATGTAGCCGGGGGCGATCGCATTCACGCGGATGCCGCGCGCCGCATATTCGATGCCGAGCGAGCGGGTCAGGCCGACCAGCGCATGCTTGGCGACCGGATAGGGAAATGTGTGGGGAATGATCTTGAAGGCGTGGCAACTGGCTATGTTGACGATCGACCCCGAACCCTTCGCCAGCATCATCGGCAACACCGCCCTGCTGCAGAACCACGCGGCCTGGAGATCCAGCCTGAGACAGCGGTCCCATTCCTCGTCCGGCATCAGCAAAGGTTCGTGGAAGACATTGGCGCCGGCATTGTTGACGAGAACATCGACACCGCCATAGGCCGCGATCGTCCTTGCCACCATGTCGGCCACTGCCGCTGTGTCGGTGACATCGGTTTCGACGAAAAGGGCATCAGTGCCCTTGGCACGCAATTCGTCGGCGATCGCCTTGCCGGTTGCCGCGTTGAGTTCGGCAATCACGGTCTTTGCCCCCTGCATCGCAAAGGCCCGGGCGGTGGCGGCGCCAATGCCCTGGCCGGCGCCGGTGACGATTGCGGTCTTTCCCTGAAGCCTGCCTGTCATGGCGCTCACCAATCGACCACGGTGCCGTCGGGCATGACGGCGTTGCGGGCATGCAGCACTTCCTGCTTGAAGGGGTGGCGCGCGATCACATCTTCATTCACGGTGACGCCAAGGCCCGGCAGATTGGGCACGTCCCAGCGGCCGGGTTTGCGATCGATCGGCCAGGTGACGACGTCGTCGTACCAGGCGACCGCGCCCGACATCTCCTCCTGGATGATGACGTTCGGCGTCGATATGCCGAAGTGAAGCGCCGCGACGCCGGCGATCGGGCCGAGCGGGTTGTGCGGCGCAAGGCCGATGCCGGCGGTTTCCGCCAGAGCCGCGATCTTCTTGGTCTCGAGCAGACCGCCAGTATGGCAGATATCGGGCTGGGCAATGTTGAACGCGCGCGCCGCGATCGATTGCGTGAACTCGCGGCGCCCGATCAGCCGCTCGCCGGATGCGATGGGTATCGCCGATCGCGCGGTGATATGCGCCAGGCCGGCGACATCTTCGGGCGGCACCGGCTCTTCGGCGAACATGATGCGGGCCGGTTCGATCGCCTTGAGATAGTCCATCGCCGCGTTGACGGAGGCCGGGCGTCCGTGAAAGTCGACCATGATGTCGATATCGGGACCGACGGCCTCGCGCAGCGCGCCAACCATGTTGGCGACGGAGTCGACCGCTTTCGCCGGCGAGACATAGTGGGTGTAGGGAATGCAGACGACCTTGACCGCGTCGTAGCCGGCCTGCGTGACGATGCGTCCGCGTTCGACGATCGTGTCCGCCGACCCGCTCTCATAGACCGCCTTCATGTCGCCGAGGCCGAGATGCGTGTAGGTGCGCAGATGGTCGCGGACCTGGCCGCCGAGAAGCCGCCAGACCGGGACGCCCAGCGACTTGCCCAGAATGTCCCAGAGCGCGATCTCGATGCCGCTGACAGCCGACATTCCCTCGACGCCGAGACGCCAGAAACCGTGGCGCGTCAGGATTTGGTAGCACTGCTCCACATTGCGCGGATCCTGCCCGACGAGCAGTGCCTCAAGATCCTGAAGCGCGCCGACGACGGCACGTGTCTTCCATTCCAGCGTTGCCTCACCCCAGCCAAACAGACCGGGCTCATCGGTTTCGACCCGAACGAAAACCCAGTTGCGCATTTCCGCATTGCAGACGAGCGCCTTGATGGCCGTAATTTTCATAGATGCTCCCAGATGCGTCGTCTTTTTTAAGCTTATTATGTATGATTTATTATGAAACATATGAGCAAGTCAAGCGCGGCATCGGGTTGCCCTCGGGACAATCCTCGGCACGCTTGACGTCGCCGGTGCCGATCATGTGGAACCGATCGAGCTTCTTCGTGGCGACGCAAATCGCCGGCGCTGGACCTGCGTTACTCCGTTGGGCGGTAGGTTAGCGATTGCTAATTCGCTGGGAACAATGCAGCCTAGCCTGAGGCTCGAAAGGCCATTTCCCGGGGCGGGACCATGCAGGAAGGGTACGCGGCACAGCAACTGGTGCAGAAGCCATGACACGCGCGCAGTTGGCTGGCGTCATCCTGGGCTTGTCGCTGGTCGCGGCGCTTACCATTGTCCGGGCGAGCGACCCGCAGCCGTTGCGGCTGGCCCGCGAAGCGACGTTCGACCAATATCAGAGACTGGCACCTCGCAGGTTCGAGCCGATGCCCGTCCGCGTGGTCGACATCGACGAGGCTTCCTTGCGGCAGTTCGGGCAGTGGCCGTGGCCCAGGGATCGCATGGCGGCTCTGGTCGACAAACTGACGGAGCTTGGTGCGGCTGCCATCGCATTCGACATCGTTTTCGCCGAGCCCGATCGTCTGTCGCCTCGCACTGTCGTCCGCGCCGTGCCAGGCGTCGATCCTGCCTTGCTCGATCGCTTGCCCGACAATGACGAAATCTTCGCCCAATCGATCGCCGGCAAGCCAGTTATCCTGGGTTACGGCATCTCCAACGAAGGCAACTATCGGCCGCAAGTGAAGGCTGGCATTGCCTTTACGGGGGGAGAGTCCGGTCGATGCTCCTCCCCATGTCAGGGCAGCCACACCGCTGCGGCCGCAGCTTGAGGCCAATGCCGCCGGCATCGGGCATATCAGCCTCAATCCGGGCAGATCGACCGCCGTGGTGAGGGCAGCTCCGCTCTTTCTGACGGATGGCGAACAGCTTTATCCGGGTCTTGCCCTTGAAGCCATAAGGGTAGCGCAGGGCGCCTCCACCTACGTCATTGCCGGCGCGCCGGACCGGCCGGGTATAATGACCTCCGTCAAGATCGGCGACTTCGTTGTCCCGGTGACTTCGGCCGGCGAACTCTGGCTCTATGTCAGCCCCGACAGGGCGGAACGGTATGTTTCGGCAAAGGACGTGCTCGCACCCGGCGGCGTCTCGCCCGAAACAAAGGCCGCGATAGAGGGCAGCATCGTGTTTGTCGGCACTTCCGCCGCCGGGCTGCAGGATATTCGTGTCACGGCACTCGGTGAGAACGTGCCGGGCGTCTCGCTCCACGCGCAGATGGTTGAACAGATACTGTCCGGCCACTATCTGTCGCGGCCCGATTGGGCAAACGGGCTGGAAATAGCGTCGATCGCGACGCTGGGCAGCCTTCTGGTGGTTCTCACGATTTTCGTAAGCCCCGCGATTGCGCTCGCCTGCGGCCTGGCGATCACCGGCCTGGCGCTCGTCGCGTCATGGCTTGCCTTTTCGCTTGCGGGACTGCTGTTCGACCCGTTTGCGCCGATCGTCATGGGCACGATCACGCATTTCGCGACAACCTCTTTCCGCTTCCTGGTGACGGACCGGGAGCGGCGCGCGATCCGGCGGGCCTTCGGCCAATATTTGTCGCCATCGCTTCTCTACCGCATCGAGCACACGCGCGACGCACTTCGTCTTGGCGGCGATGACCGCGAGCTGACCGTGATGTTTGTCGATGTGCGAAACTTCACCCAGATCAGCGAAAGACTGCCGCCCACAGCCGTCGTGCGGTTTCTGAACACGCTTCTCGACGCGCTCAGCCGTCATGTCACCGCCAATGAAGGCACACTCGACAAGTTCATCGGCGATTCGATCATGGCCTTTTGGAATGCCCCGGTCGATGTCGCAGATCATCCTGCCAAGGCCGTCCGCGCGGCATTGGCCATGCGCGAGACGATTGCTCGCCTCAACGAAAGCGATGCATTCGGATTCGGGGCCGGGCAGACGGTTCGCATCGGTATCGGAATCCATACCGGCATCGCCTGCGTCGGAAACATGGGGGCGGAGTCACGATTCAACTATTCGGCTGTTGGCGACGCGGTGAACGTCGCGGCGCGTATCGAGACAGCGTGCAAGATGGTGAATTTCGACATCCTCGCGTCCGACGACACAGTACGATCGCTGGCAGGCTGGGCCGTGCTCGACGCGGGATCGCTGGAGCTCAAGGGAAAGAGCGCGAGGACGAAGATCAACGCCGTCGTCGGCGATGAAAATGTTGCCTCGTCGCCGGATTTTGCGGAGTTGCGGCTTCTCCACGGCAAGATCGTCGAGGCGTTGCGTTCGCGCTCGCCACGCAGCCGAAAGATCATTGCGGCGGCCAAAGCCAAGGCCGCGAGCCTGCCGGCAGGCTTGCACGACTTCTATGGCCGGATATCGCGCAGACCGGATGATTTTCTTGCCAAACGGGCGGGAGCGGCGGTGGAAGCGAATGCCGGATATGCGGAGCAACAATTCGGCTCCGATTCCTGACCGTCGAATACCGGACGCGTCGAGAAAAAAGAGTGGCTATCCCCTGCCATGGCCATTGCCGTGGCCTCTTCCGGGATTGCTTGGATCGTGGTGACCCGGATCGTTTCCATTGCCGTTGTTGCCGTCATCCGTGTCGCCTGGCGGGCTCGGCGGGCTCGGCGGGCTCGGCGGATCCGGCGGGCTGGGCGGGCTCGGCGGATCGGGTGTGCCCGGACTGGGTGGGCCGGGCGGATTGGGCGCCGGTGAGGCTCGCCTTTGCTGCGGCGCGGAGCCCTCATGCTGACTGGAGGCCGTAAGCCCGCAACCGGTCGCGGCAAAGCCGCCCGAAAGCTGCTGATTGCCGGTCAGAAACGGCAATGCCCGCGAGGTGCCGAGTCTGGTGAGCACAGATTGATTGACCTTGACGACGTCGGTCATTGCGCCTGATGGCGTCGCGACCACACAATCGCAGCGCCGCTTCAGTTCCCTGCAGCCGCCGCCGTTGCAGAAACGGGCCGACCCCTTCAGGAGCACGACGGCGGTTGTGCCGTTGGGCGCGATGTGGACATCGAATGCTGTTCCCCGCACGCCTATTGTGCCTGCAGGCGTCACGATCTGGTAGGCCGACGAAGGCGAGCTTCCGCTTATCCAGCGAAACGTTCCCTTGGCGGCGCGGACGGTAAGGTTCTTCACCGAATTCTCACCGCTGAACACGTACTTGTCGATGACGACGGAAGAACCCCACCCCACCGCCAGCTTGGTGCCATCCAGGAACACGAACTGGCCAAGCCCGGTATTGGATGTCCTGATACGTTCGTCGCGATGAACGGGTGCGCTGACCACCAGCGGTCCGGTTGCGCCGGTAACGGCAGTCTTGATCACGACTGCCTGGCCCACTGTTTCGGCGGCCATTATCGGTGTCGCATTGTTGAGCGTCACGGCAAGCGCGACAATAACAGCCCATCTAAAGGACGGCATGGCATCCCCCGTGATGCTTTCATTAGGACATTCTTAACTATCACATGCTTACGTTGGGGAATACATCAATTTGAATGGGACCTAGCGCGCTCGCTCAGGCGACGCTCGAGGGCACGAACTCGACCGCATCGCTCGTCGGCCAGTCGTCCTCCAACTACATTGGCAATGGCGCTGCGGGGGGCTAAGGCAAAATCCGAGCGCTCAGATCGAAGCCGACTCTCTCCCAGATGAAGCGAAGCAGTCGATGGGACCGTTCACATCTCATATTTCGCCGTGAAGACAACCGGGCTGCTGCCTGATTGCATGCTACGGGTCAGTGCGAATTTCCGTTCGCACCCTCTGTGGCGTCTTTCCGGTCCAGGCATGAAACGCCCGGGCGAATGAGTTAGAATCCTCAAAACCTAACAGGAACGAAATCTCCGCACTCGACATTTGGGTGGTACGCAAATAATGGCGCGCCAAAGAATCGCGCAAGGTGTCCAGCGTCTCCTGGAACGTGGTTCCCTCGTCGTGCAGTCTGCGCTGTAGCGTGCGGGTGCTGACCCCGAGTTTTCGGCTAACCACCTGCATCGATACCTCACCGGCCGGCAATGTCTCGAGCAGCGTGCTGCGCACCCGTTCGATCATGCCGGCCGTCCTATCCAGGTCCGCCAATCGCTGGCGCAAGGCGGGCTCGAAGAACGACCACATATTGTTGTTTTCCGTCAGGAAGGGACGCTCAATGTCCCCCGCCGCGAATACAAGGGTGGCCAATGGCGTACTGGTCACGGGCACACCGAAGTAGGTCCTGTAAAGACCTGACTCTGATTCACTTTTTGGCGGCGACGGCCAACCCACTCGCAACGGCTGCACAGGACTGCGCGTCGCCAACCGTGCCAGCTGAACAAAAAATACCAGCTTGAACGCCAAAAAGACGCTTGGCGGGTGCTTGGTGTGGTCCAGGAAATCGATCGTGACGATGACTTCAGCCGTCTTGCGTTCTACCTTGATCGCCATGGGTGCGATCAGCCGCACATACTTCGCAATGCGATCGAGAGCATTGCCCATATTAGCGCTGCACAACGCAGCGAACAGTTCTGGATCGAACCAGTCGGAAGACATCACTTTGGCAATGCGCAAGGGGGCCGGCAAATCCGGATCAACGAATCCAGCCTCAGCCCCAATTGCCTCCCAGAGCCTGTAGAAGGTCTCCGAGTCCAGGCGAACGTTTTCTCGCGCAAACAAATCGCCCGGTAACTGCGCCCGGCGCAACACAGGTGACGTCGCCAACCCGGCGTCTTGCATCAACAACCGCCAGCCCGGCCAAACCGCGTATTCTAAAACCGAGCCGCGTCGGCCATTCGCTGCAGATCTGTTTTTACGATTCATAGTCCGATTCTATGAAGCGGATCACGCCACGACAATAGCAGATGGCGCCAAAGGCCTCAGCATCAGGTTGGCGCGTTCCGCTGAAAGTTGGCGCGTTCGGCGAGTGCGGCTCGCCAAGTTCGGTGGCAAATATGCGGCCTGTTCAGAAGAGAGACATGAAATGAGCAAGACGGTTTTGATAACGGGCGCATCGTCAGGTTTTGGCTTGATGCTTGCCAACACACTCCACAAGCGGGGCTTTGATGTCATTGGCACCAGCCGTGATCCGGAAAAATATGCGGCCAAGGTGCTCTTCAAACTTATGCGCCTGGATATCGACGATAACAGCTCCATCCGGTCGTTTGCCGACGAGCTGTTTCAGCATGGCAAGCAACTTGATGTGTTGGTCAACAACGCTGGCTACATGCTCACAGGCATAGCCGAAGAGACGCCGATTGACCTTGGCAGACGGCAATTTGAGACCAATTTCTGGGGCACGGTGAAGGTTACGAATGCCATTTTGCCTTACTTCCGGAGGCAAAAGAAAGGTCAGATCATCACAGTCAGCTCTGTTGTGGCCTTGATCGGCCCGCCGAACCTTTCCTACTACTCGGCCTCAAAACACGCCGTTGAAGGTTATTTCAAGTCGCTACGGTTCGAACTCGCTCAATTTAACATCAAAGTCAGCATGGTCGAGCCGGTCTGGTTCAAAACCAACCTCGGTCACAATGCAATCTCGTCAGCCGCCGGCAACATCGCGGACTACAATGTCTATCGCAAACAAGTACAAATTGCGACGCAGTCCGATATCGATGCGGCGGAAGAGCCCGATGCGGTTATCCATACCATCACCAAGCTTATCGGGACGAATGAGCCAAAGTTCAGCAACCCGGTGGGGAAGATGATCGGGATGATCCTTTTCCTGCAAAACTACGCGCCGAAAATGTTCGAAAGCTCAATAATGAAGCGTGTGGCGACGGCCAAACAAAGGACCTGATACATGATCGAGGATCAAGCACACCCGACAGGTACCTCTGCCCAGATCGCGGCTTTCATCAAAGGCACACAGAAAGTCTGACGGCGCTCGCGTCGCAGGATCATCAAACGCGCTTTTCCAGCTATCGCCCTATCCGGCATCGCACGGCTGTCAGACGCTTTGCGTTGCCATCCTGCCAGGAGACAAAGATGAAGTACTACCTCTGCAAATACATACCGCCGCGTGCCGATTTTCTGGCAACGATGACCGCCGCCGAGCGTGAATGGATGGGCGAGCATGGCGTTTTCTTAAATAGGTTGCTCGATCAAGGCCTTATCGTCGCCCACGGCCCCGTCATTGACGACACGGGAGGCTATGGGGTGTCGCTTTACCAAATCGCCGACGATCAAGATATTGCTGCCCTAACATCGGAAGATCCGATCGTGAAGAATGGCGTCGGCCACTATGAGCATTACACTATGCTTAGTCTCAAGGCGCGTGGCTAATATCTCCATCCAAACAGACCATGCACGGCTCACCAACACGCCCTGCAGATCGGCTTTGACAGCCTAACTTAGGAAAACACCATGAGTATCGCACTTGTAACGGGTGCCTCCAGCGGCATCGGCGCCACCTATGCACGCCGTCTGGCCGCTCGCGGCCACGAGCTTGTCCTGGTCGCTCGGGCGACCGACCGTCTAAACGGGCTGTCAGCCGAACTACGTGAGGCGTACGACGTTGGTATCGAGGTGATCACTGCTGATCTGACCGACAGCGCTCAACTTGAACCGGTCCTGCAACGCCTTCGCGCGGACCCGCCGATCGACATACTCATCAACAATGCCGGCGCAGCGTTGAGCGGCGATTTCGCAGCCGC
The DNA here is from genome assembly GCF_014189455.1 of Mesorhizobium huakuii. Taxonomy (NCBI): domain Bacteria; kingdom Pseudomonadati; phylum Pseudomonadota; class Alphaproteobacteria; order Hyphomicrobiales; family Phyllobacteriaceae; genus Mesorhizobium; species Mesorhizobium huakuii. The sequence goes on along the minus strand of NZ_CP050296.1, from coordinate 515,472 downwards.
CGCCCCCCGCAGATATGGACAAACTGATCCGGCTCAATGTTGTCGCCCCTACCTTGCTCACATCAGCTGTCATCGGCGGCATGGTCGCACGGGGGGATGGCGCGATCGTCAACATCGCATCCGTCCTGGCACTGCTGCCCGAATACGCGCACGGCGTCTATGCGGCAACGAAGTCCTATGTGATGACCCTGACGCAGAGCCTTGCGGCCGAAGTGGCTTCGAAAGGCGTTTATGTGCAGGCTGTGCTGCCGGCCGCCACGCGAACGGAAATCTACGATCGCGCCGGTGGCGACATCAACAACGTCCCAAACGTCATGGAGGTTGAGGATCTGGTGGATGCAGCACTCGTCGGGTTTGACCGCAAGGAACTGATCACGATCCCGCCAGTGCCTGACATTGCGGCCTGGGAGGCGTTCGAGCAGGCGCGTGGGATTCTCGCATCTGGCTTTAGCAATTCCCAGCCCGGGCCCCGCTACCGCCCCTGAACGAAGAGCGTCGAAGCCCAAATGTGGGGCGCCGCCGCGACTTAGCAAGCTGCACTTTAATCACCTTGAAGGGCCCAGCCTCGGCGTCCGGCTCTGAGGCTTCGTTGCGCTCACGCGTCTATTCGACATCCAAAGGAGAATTCGATGGCTTACAGAACCCTCAACCCCTTCACAGAGCAAAAAGTTCAAGAATTTCCCGAACATACCGACGCCGAAGTTGAGGCAGCGCTGGCCAAGGCACACGCTCTTTTCAAGTCTGACTGGTCCACCGGTGATCGCGCGCCCCGCCTTGCGATTCTCGACAAACTCGCGGGGTTGATCACCAAGAACCGCGACAGGCTTGCCAACACGATGGCCGAGGAAATGGGCAAGCCATTGCTCCAAGGCCAGATGGAGGCCGATCTATGTGCCGATATAGGACGGTATTATGCTGATCGAGCCACCGAGATGCTGAAGCCGCAGCCGGTCGACAGCAATGTCGGTGAAGGCTGGGTTGAGTTTCACCCAGTCGGCGTGCTGCTTGCGGTGGAGCCATGGAACTTCCCCATCTACCAGCTTATCCGTGTTGTCGCGCCGGCGATCGCGGTCGGCAATCCCGTGATCTACAAGCACGCCAGTATCGTGCCTCAATGCGCTGCCGTGTTTGCAGATTTGGTTCGTCAGGCCGGTGCACCCGAAGGCGCTGTGACCAACCTGTATATCTCTTCCGCGAAGGTTTCCGAACTGATCGCAGATGACCGGATCCAAGGTGTCGCTCTTACTGGCTCAGAGGGGGCCGGCAGCCAGGTCGGGGCGCGCGCCTCCGAGAAGCTGAAGAAATCAACCCTTGAATTGGGTGGAAGTGACGTTTTCGTGGTTCTTGACGATGCCGACCTCGGCAAGGCGGTTCAAAGTGCCGTTATCGGACGATTGGCCAATGCTGGCCAGACGTGCAGCGCAGCCAAACGCTTCATCGTCCAGCGCTCGATCGCGGACGTCTTTACCGACGCCTTTGTTGGGGCGATGCGCGGGGCAACCATGGGCGACCCGAAGGACCCGCAAACGCTCCTCGGGCCAATGGCATCGCGTGAAGGGCTGGACGGGCTCAGCCGTCAGGTTGAGGAAGCAGTTGCGAACGGCGCGACCGTTCTGACTGGTGGCAAGCGCGCGGACTATACAGGATTCTTTTACGAACCGACGGTCCTGACCGATGTGAGCCCGGACAACCCCGCCTTCTATCAGGAGTTCTTCGGCCCAGTCGCACAGCTTTTCGTGGTCGACGACGACGATGCGGCGGTGGCGCTTGCCAATGACTCGAACTTCGGCCTCGGCGGGAGCATCTTTTCGGCGGATATCAAACGCGCGCGCAGAATGGCATCACGGATCGAGTCCGGCATGGTCTTCATCAACATGTGGACAACGTCGCGACCCGAGCTACCGTTCGGCGGGGTCAAGCGGTCTGGCTATGGCCGCGAACTCGGCGACGCCGGGATCAAGGAGTTTGTCAACCGCAAGCTGGTCGTTGTGAGCGCCGAGTAGGCCACCAAAGCCGTGTCAATCATGGAATGACGCCCAGGCTGATCAAATCCACGACGTCAAGCGTTGGTTCGCATGACTGCGAACCAACGCGCGGCAGCCGCGGCAGCGATAAAGCCGCAAACTGTCCGCCCCGAAACGGAAAGCAACCTTTCGGCGATCGGAGGCAACCAGCTGACTAATCCTGTCCCTATGGCCTGCTCAATCCCGATATTAATCGGAATCAGGCCTTCTCAGCGTTTGATTGTGGTTTTTTCAGAAAACCGGCTTCACTTTCGGAATCAAGCTCCGAGCGCGCTACCGGTCGACCATCGCCATGCCGCGTTCGCCATAGCGGGGGCCGGAGATTTTTCCTGGCGCCAGCGCCTCATCGAGCGCGGCCATTTCGGCGGCGTCGAGTTTCAGTGAAGCGGCGGCGATGTTCTCCTCCAGATATTGTCTGCGCTTGGTGCCGGGGATCGGCACGATGTCGACGCCAAAACCGTTGCCCTTCCCAAGCAGCCAGGCCAGCGCCACCTGGCCGGGTTTGACGCTCCTAGCGGCTGCGAGGGCGCGCGCCGTGCCGGCCGCCTCGACATTGGCGTCGTAGTTTTCGCCCTGGTAGCGCGGGTCGTTGCGGCGGTAGTCGCTCTCGGGATAGTCCTCGGCGCGCTTGACGTCGCCGGTGAGAAAACCGCGGCCGAGCGGCGAGAATGGTACCAGGCCGATGCCGAGTTCGCCGAGCAGCGGGATGATCTCCGGTTCCAGATTGCGCTCCCACAGCGAATATTCGCTCTGCAGCGCCGAGACCGGAAAGACGGCATGCGCCCGGCGGATGTTGGCGCTACCTGCCTCCGACAGTCCGAAGAAGCGCACCTTGCCTTGCGCGACCAGTTCGCCGACGGCACCGGCGACATCCTCCATCGGCACATCAGGGTCGACGCGGTGCTGGTAGAGCAGGTCGATATGGTCGGTGGCGAGCCGGCCGAGCGAGGCTTCGACAACCTCGCGGATATGTGCGGGCCGGCTGTCGACGCCGCCGACCTGCTTGCCGTTTTCGATGCGGAATCCGAATTTGGTGGCGATCGTCACCTGGTCGCGCCTGCCTTTCAGCGCCCGGCCGAGCAGTGCCTCGTTGGTGTGCGGGCCATAGACCTCGGCGGTATCGAGGAAGGTGCAGCCAAGTTCGATGGCGCGGTGCAGCGTGGCGATGGATTCAGCCTCGTCGGCCGGACCGTAGGACTGGCTCATGCCCATGCAGCCGAGGCCAATGGCCGAAACGTGCAGCCCCTGGCTGCCGAGTTTTCGTGTGGCGAGGGTCATGGTGGAGGCTCCGGTTGGGGTTTTGCCGCACCATATAGAGCGCGCGCCCGATTCCCAAAGGTGTTCGGAGCTGTCTCAATCGACTGTGATCGGGCGACTGTGATCGGGCGACTGTGATCGGGCGACTGTGATCGGGCAATGTGATCGAGGCGCGAGCCACCGGGTCGGTCCCCGGCCGGAAAGCGGTCCGGCGTTTATTCGCGTGTTGGAAGCGGCGCAGCGGTTAGGAGCCGGGTCAGAGCGGCACTACTGGATCGAGACCGGCTGTGAGAAGGCGGGCGCGCTGATTGCAGGTTCCTCAGCATCAATGCCATTTCCCGGCAGCGCCAACCCATTGCTCAAGGCGTCGAATTCGATTGCCGCGCCAAGCAGCTGGGCAGCCTGGAGAACCAGATACTCTATGTCCTCGAGGGCGACATTTTCGGCCAGATTTTGGACCCTGACCTGTTCGGCGGTCACCGTGATGTTGACGATGCCTGCCGTCTTGAATGCCCTCTGGACCGCTGAATTGACGTCATCGCGCAGGCGCTTGGAGTAATCGTACCGCATCGAAACCTCCCGAAGGGAACGGTTTTCTGTTCAGGTTGGAGCATGCGCCCGGCGCGCCGGCCTGGCAAGTGAAAATTTCATAATACCCAAATAAAATCAGTTAGTTAGGATAGTTACAGGAATGTGCATCAAGCATTCGATACGCATCCTGAGTTTGATGCGTGGAGCGCTCACTGGCAGGTCTTGACGCGTAATGAGCGCTATCCTAATTATAAGGTAAATGAGTTAGATACTAACTCACTGTATTTTTAGTCCTGAGCGAGGAGCGCGCACATGGCTGAACTCGAACGCCCCGAACGACTGCAGATCATGCTCACCACCGACGAATTGGCGGCGCTGGAAAACTGGCGCTTCGAAAAGCGCATGCCAAGCCGCTCGGCCGCGGTCAGGGAGCTGTTGCGGCGCGGTCTTTCCTCGGACGGATTCCTGACGGCCGAGCAAGGCGTCAAATCGCAGGAGTTCGGCGTGCTGCCTGACGATGAAGGTGCGAAGCCGGCCAGCCGATGAGGGCTCGCGGCATGATGCGCTGCCTCGTGGCGCATCGCCCGCAGCAATTCTTTTGCCGGCGATTGCCTTCATCCGCCAGCGCGCTAGCTAGTGGTGATGGCGGAATTCCGGGCGGTGATGACGGATACCAAGGGCAGTGACAGACTGGACACGCTCGCCGACGGGCGGCTCGCCGCGATTGTCGATTCCTCCTTCGATGCGATCATCAGCAAGGATTTGAACAGCATTATCACCAGCTGGAACATGGCGGCCGAACGCATGTTCGGCTACAGCGCCGAGGAGGCGGTGGGCCAGTCCATCCTCATGCTCATCCCCGACCACCTCAAAAGTGAGGAGACCGAAATCATCGGCAGGGTACGCGCCGGCGAGCGGGTGGCGAGCTATGAGACGACGCGAAGGCGCAAGGATGGAGCGCTTATCGCCGTCTCGCTGACGGTTTCGCCGATCAAGAACGCCGATGGCAAGATCGTCGGCGCCTCGAAGATCGCCCGCGACATTTCCGCCGCCAAGGAGAGCGAGCGCCGCATCAGGCTCTTGATGCGAGAGGTCAACCATCGCGTCAAGAACCAGTTCGCGGTCATCCTGTCGATGGTCAGGGAAACAAGCAAGCGCTCGAGCGACCCGCGTGAGTTCGAGGAACTGATCCGTGCCCGCATCATGGCGCTGTCGCGCTCGCACGATCTGCTCGTCACCTCGGAGTGGGCCGGCGCCAGTCTGTTCGACCTGATCCAGGAGCATTTGAAGCCGTTCGGCCGCGAGGAGCAGATCCTGCTTTCCGGCCCGGTGCTGACGCTGCAGTCGAATGCGGTGCAGAATCTCGGCATGGCTTTCCACGAGCTCGGCACGAATTCGTCCAAATATGGCGCGCTGGGCAGCGAAGACGGCCGGGTCGAGATCACCTGGACAATCAACTCCGGCGCCCAGGGTGCCGGCGTCAAGACTGCCGGTGCACAGGGTTCTGGCGTTTCGGGTGGGCGCGAGTTCCAGCTGCTCTGGAACGAGACATCCACGCCTCATCCCGCCGAGCAGCGCGACGAGACCACGCGCCAGGGGTTCGGTACCGTCGTCCTGAAGCGTGTGGCGCCGCAGTCGCTGGGTGGCTCTGCCGAGCTGGAGCGCTCGCCCGGCCGTCTCAACTGGCGCCTCAACGCGCCGCTGGCATCGATCATCGTGCCGCAAGCCGGCGTCGATGCCGATGGCGACGCCGCGCTGGGCTTCGGCATCTGAATGCCGCGTGGGCGGCGGGTTTTTCCGCCGCCCCCGGCTTACCAGTCACCGATGATGTGGGAGATGCCTTTCGGCATCGACTTCTCCAAGGGTGAAGCTCTGGAAGCCCGGCATGAGCTGCCATATGGCTGCAAGGCCTATGATCACATAGGCCAGGCGGGCCAGCATGGCGCCCCCAAAGGCTGTGCCGATTACGTCATAGCCGGTCACACCCATTGACAGAAAGTTGAGACCGCCAAGGATGATGAGGGCGAGCGTGACGAGGTTCATGATGCGCATAAACGCCTCCTGATGTTGCCTGACAAAAAGACGTCTGCAAAAAAACGCTTGCCGTTTCAGACGGTTCCGTTGATCACGAAATTGTGAACAGCGGTTGCGGTGCGTGAATACGGCTCGGCCTACTCGACCAGTATGTGTGCCTCGCGCGCGGCCTCGATGAAAGCCTCCCTGGCGATATCGGGAGACACGTCGCCGCTTGTCGCGCGGCGGCAGGCGCGCAACGCGGATTGATGTTTCAGGCTGCCGGCGTCGCGCCAGTGTGTCGTCAGCAATTCGATGGCCTGCTGTGTGTTGGACAGATTGCGGGTGGCACCGGCCACACCGACCGAAACCACCACGGGTTTGGAAAACCAAGCTGTTTGCATTGGAACCTCGGCAGCGTGAGGACAATAACGCCCGCGTCAGCGCACGGTTCCATCTCCGCCGTCACTGTCGCGCGAGGCTGAGGGAGCTTGTCGGCGGCGAAGGCATCCGATGTGCCGCAGGCCGCGGGCGCCGGTCCGTTCGATCGGAGCCGGCTTGATGGAACATTAGTCATCTCTAATAGTTATGTTTGTCAGCAGGGCAGGGGCATCCCCTGCTGAAGATCGGGTCTCCGATCGGCCCGCGCACCTCTGGCCGAGAGCGCGAGTTTTTCGGCCCGACTTGGGGGCGGCCCGGCGCACACTTCGTTGGGAAAGCAGTGCGCCGGGCCTACGGCGTGGGGCGGCTGCCGGCTGATTGTTATATGCGGTATTGCTAATATAGCTGAAGCATTCAAATGAAGGAGGTGAGAGCCATCGATGTCTGAAAAGCCGGCCACAACCTATGTTGTGAGCGTCTTTGAAAAGCCGATGTGGCGTACGGTCTTGACCACGAAGGACAAAACCAAGGCTTTCGCCCTCGCGAAAGAGATTGGCGACAAGGTGCGGGTCGAGGAGATCACGCCGAAACCAAAGGAGCGCTGAGGCGCCCGCCAGGGACCGGCCTCGGAACATGAGCCGGCGCCGACAGTTGCTTTTGCGGCAGGGGTTCCAACGGCCCGGCAAGTCCCGCGATCCCTAGGGGCGCGCCTGCCGCTGCCGTGAATGGGGCGGCTCTACCCGAGCGCCAAGCCTGATTCATCCATATATTGCGATTGGCTAAAGTAACGGAACGTCCAATGGACGATACCGGAACCAAAGCGGTTACGTCAGACCTTTGCGTGGAGCGCCTAAGACCTTGGTCCCAATAGGAAAAGCCCGCCATAGGAGCGACCTGCGGCGGGCTTTTCAAGTGGCTACATCCCAAAGGAATCGACCGCTTGTAGTGGTACTGTGAACTAAGTGACCGCGTTGGCCTATGGTGTGATCGCGGAAGCCAGGCCCCAGGACCCGGATTACAAATACGGTGGGGGCGCTTGCGAGGCGGCTATCCGCGAATCCGTTCAGGCAATTCGCAGACGTTTGTTCAGTGGGTATTCGGCAGAAAGGCAGATTTGGAATCCAGCGATCTGGTTTTTCTGGTTCCCGCTCATGGGCTCGAACCACGATTCACGCCTTCAAAGGGCTTAGAACCAATCCAGCTACGTCCAGCCCTATTCAACGAAAGCCCGGAAATCCTTGGCTTCTATGCAGGTGCGCTCGTGCTTGTGTATCCCTGTCCAAGTGCGTATATTGGACAAATTGTTGGACAAGGGAGCAAAGCAGTGGCCAAGCGGGTAAGAGACGCGCAGCTCGAAAGCAGGACGGCACGAGCTAAGCTCGCTCAGCGGGGCAAGCCTTATTACAAGGCGATCGGCGCCGGCCTGCACGTCGGCTACCGCAAGGGCAAGACCGGCGGCGTTTGGGTCGCGCGGGTGTACATCGGAGACCAGGACTACCAAGTTCAGAAAATCGGCGTCGCCGACGACGCCCGCGACGCGGACGGCACGGCCGTTCTGGACTTCTGGCAAGCGCAGGCTGCGGCTCGGGCGTTCGCTACTGCTGTTGAGACGCCGTCGACAGCCGACGCGGCGCCGCTCACCGTCGCCGACGTCGTCACCGCCTACGTTGCAACCCGCGACGCCCGCGACACCCGCCGTAGGGCGCGCGCCATTCGCTCTGACGCAAGCCGCCGTCTGTCGCGGTACGTCCTGGGGCAGGGCAAGCGGGGTCTCTCTGAAGCCGTCCCGGCCGCGCCGCTGGCGGCCATAGCCATGGCATCGCTGACCGAAGATGACCTCAAGGCATGGCGCGCTGGCTTGCCGGCGTCGCTGGCCGAGACCACCAAGCGCCGCCTTTCGAACGACCTTAAGGCGGCACTGCATTTGGAGCGGAAACATATGCCGGCGACGTTGCTCGTCGGTTCCGGGCTGAAGTCCGACGTTGACAGTGACGACAGCGCCGATGTCGCAAGAGACAATCAGATCCTGAGCGACGCGGATGTCGTGCGCCTGCTCGTGGCGGCGCGGCAGGTCGACGCCGAGCTAGGCTGGGATGGCGACCTATACCGGCTTGTGCTCGTGCTGAACGCCACGGGCGCGCGTTTCAGCCAGATCGTTCGCATGCGCGTCAGAGATTGCCAGCTGACCGAGGCGCGGCTCTTGGTGCCCAGCAGCCGCAAAGGCAAAGGCAAGTCCGGCGCGATCACGATCCCGGTTGAGCCGGCGGTTATCGACGCCCTGCGGCCGGTCGTGACAGGCCGCGCCGGTGACGCACTGCTGCTGGAGCGCTGGCAGTATCGGCAGCCTTCCGGCGGCATCAAATGGGAGCGGAACGGGCGCGGGCCGTGGCAGACCTCCAGCGACATAGCTAAGGCTTGGAAGGCAATCCGCGAGCGGGCAGGTATGCCGGACGTAATCGCCTACGCTCTGCGTCACAGTTCGATCGTGCGCGGTATCGAAGCCGATCTGCCGATCCGGCTGGTTGCGGCGCTGCACGATACGAGCGTCGTCATGATCGAGAGGCACTATTCCAAGCATATAACGAGCGGCCTCGAAGATCTGGCGCGGAGGAAGATCGTCCCGCTGGCGCCGCCGCCGCAGGCGGGCGACAATGTCGTGCCGCTCAGGAAGGGATAAGACCATGACCATCTACACGGACCTGCCCGTCGGCAATACTTCGCTGAGCGAGTACGCAGCTTACGACCCCTACCTGCAAACGGGGAAAACAACGGGAAAATCAAGACGTGCTGATCGCCGTCGGGGCGGCAGCGGTGGCAATCATCGCGCTCGTTCTTTACGCGCGTCTGGTTCGGTCGCTGCTCCGTGCCACACGCGAGGGTGCGTTGAACCTGGCCGCGCTGGGGTCTGCGAGCTTCGCGGGGCCTCGCAGCGAGGGCAGAAGGCATAGCCCGTGAAGTGAAGCGCCGAGCTGACCAGTAAGCGAACCACCTACGATCTACCTGCGAATTCCTGACGCCCGCGGCTTTAACTGCCGCGGGCGTTTCCGTGTGCCTGGCAAGTAATTTTATGGTGCCTGTCAAGCACCACGAAAGTAAATGTAGTACCTGACCCCGTGAAGACTTGACGGACTGGCTATAATCATGGTTATCGTAGTGCACAAATACACACAGAGGCGCGGAGCCCGCGCCGCATCATAGGAGGCATTCAAGCCGAAAACAGAGGACAAACCAAAATGGATACCGAAGTAGTTGCCAGGGATCCGTCAATTGACGGCTTTTGCCGTCGCATGCACCTTTCCCGTTCGAGTTACTACAATCTCAGGGCCTCCGGTTTTGGCCCGCGCGAGTTCAAAGTTGGCAAATTGGTGCGTATTAGCGCCGAGGCTGAAGCAGAATGGGTGCGCGAGCGCGAAGCAGCGCGCAATGACCGTGCCGCCTAACGAAAAACCGCCGCTTGCGAGGGTGCAAACGGCGGGGCTTCGTTTTGTAGGCTTAGCAGTATCAGCGCTAGGAATATAACCCTAAGCCCCAGCCCGGTCAACCTCGCGACGGCCCTTCAAGGACCGATCGCCATGCAATTACCCAAAATAAGTCAGGACGCAGTATCGCGCGCCGTGATCGGCGCTATAGCCGGCTGGTTCGCCGTTTGCGCCGTGCAATCCCTGCTTGCCGCCCTCAAGGCGGTGCTGCAATGACCGCCGGACGCGCCATCGTCAGAGCCTGGGAAAAAAGGCATACCCGCTCGCGTTCGATCGAAAGAACGCACGCCCCCTCAAGATCGGGATCCGCGAGGACATGCTCGCCGCGGGCCACGGCGCTGTCGAGGTAAGCGTCGGCTTGGGCTGGTACACGCGCCGCCAAAACTACGGGAAGCGGCAGATAGAGGGGGCGGTTCGCGTCGATCTCGCCGGCCAACCGGCGGGCACCGTCACCGCAGCCCAGGCCGCGCACGCCGCAAAGGCGCTTGTACGGCGAGCCGCCAAGGCAGGCGAGCCAGCGCCAGAGCCTCCGAAGGCTCCAACCTTGCAGGACAGCCTGTCCGCGCTACGTGAGGCCGCCCGCGGTCGCCGCGAAGGCAAATCTACGGGCCTGCCTGACCCGGCGTACGACCAGCTCGGGAGTGTGTCATGAGCGGGTTCTTCCTTACGCACGGGTCGCGCCTCGTCGAGCTGGGTTTCGACATCGTCCCGATAAAGCCGGGCACGAAACGTCCGAACCGGTTCGGCTGGCAGAAGTACGACTTCAACGCTCTTCCCGCCGCTATTCTCGCCGCGCCGCGACACCCCCGCGCCCTTAAAATGCCTCGTGAAGCCTACTACGGCGTTGGCGTGAAAACCAAACGCTCGTCGGCCGTCGACGCCGACACGCCGTCGCCGCGGCTGGTAGATCAGGTCGCCGACTGGTGCGCGGCCAACATCGGGCCGACGATCGCGCGCATAGGACAGCCGCCGCGCGAGCTGTTCCCGTACAGAACCGATGAGCCGTTCCGCAAGGTGAAATCCGACACGTTCGTCTCGCCGGACGGCAACGAGCACAAACTAGAGGTACTCGCCGACGGTCAGCAGTTCGTCGCCTATGCGATCCATCCCGGCACCGGCCAGCCGTACTACTGGCCGGATCAGGGGCTGATCGACACGCCAAGGTCGGCGCTGTCGGTCATGACGCAGAAGCATGCTTTCGCGCTGGTCGACTATTTCAACGCCACATGCGCGGCCGCTGGCTGGACAAGGAAGGCCCGCGAGCAGCGCTCGACGGCTCGCAGGACGGCGGCCGATCCGCACGCGCCCTTGCCTCTGCTAGCCGCCGCCATGTCGGTCATGTCCATCTATCCCGAGACCTACGATCGCTGGATCGCCATAGGTGCGGCGCTCTACCACGCCACCGACGGCAGCGCAGAAGGGCTCGAGCTCTGGGACGCCTGGTCGACGAAATCCGACACATACGACGGCGCCTGCCACAGCAAGTGGGAGACGTTCGCGGGCGAAGCCCGGTCGGGCGCGGGAACCGTGTTCTTCTGGGCGGACAAGTCCAGTCCGAGCTGGCGCAAGCAGCCCGACGTCTCGGCCATGTTCGACACGCTCAGGGCAGCTAAACCAGACACATTTATCGGGGCCGCCCTACAGCAGCGCCTGAGCGAAATCATGAAGGAAATAAGATAGTGACGCACACCCCCACGGCCGAGCTGAAGAAAGAATTCAAGGCGGCATACGAGAAGGCAATCGAAGAGCTGTCATGGCTGACTGGCGCCGAGTTCGATCTCGTTCGCAACACGGTCCGCGACACATACAAGGTGCACGCCAGCACGATCAAGGCGGCGGTCAATAGACTGCGCAACGCCCGCCGTGCCGAGAAGGAACGCGCCGCGGCGCGGCCGGCGGCCAGTCCATGACGGTCGACGAGTTCGTCGCCTACCTGCCGACGCAAGCGTTCATCCATCTGCCGACCATGGAACCGTGGATCGTCGCAGCCCGTATCGACGCGCAGGTTCCGCCTATAGCGGTCGACGACGGCGAAGGCGGTACGCAGAACCAGTCGGCAAGCAAATGGATGGAGCGCCACCGGGGCGTTCAATCCATCACGTGGATGCCGGGCGAGCCGGAGCTCATCAAAGATGTCATGATCACCGCCGACGGCCCCATCCGCAAGAAGGGCAGCATGACGCTGAACAGATACCGGGCTCCGACGATCGCGTACGAACAAGGCGACGTAACGCCATGGCTGGACCTCCTTGACAGGGCATATCCCGACGACGCGAACCACATACTGGCCTGCCTGGCGCACCGCGTGCAGCGTCCTGGCGACAAGATCAACCACGCGCTGGTGCTGGGTGGCGAACAAGGCATCGGTAAGGACACGATCCTCGAACCTGTTGTGTCGGCAATCGGGGTCGGCAACTTCGCGGAGATCGCACCCGACGAACTCATGAGCCCGTGGACCCATTTTGCGCGCAGCGTCATCTTGCGGATCAATGAGGTGCACGACCTGGGCGAAACCAACCGGTTCACCTTTTATGACCGGTCCAAGCGCTACTGCGTTGCACCGCCTAGCACGCTGAAGGTCAACGAGAAGCACTTGCGGCAGTACTACGTGCAGAACGTGTGCTTCCCGATCATGACGACCAACCACATGACAGATGGCATGTACCTGCCGGCGAACGACCGGCGGCACTACGTGGCTTGGTCGAAGCTGAAGACGGTCGATATCCCTGCCGGCTACTTCAAGCGGCTCTACAGCTGGTACGAAAACGGTGGTGACGCAATCGTTGCCGACTATCTCGCCAACCTGGACCTTGACGCCATGGGCTTTGATCCGAAGGCGGCACCAGTGAAAACGGAAGCTTTCTGGGCTATCGTAGGCGCCTCGGCGGTGCCCGAAGACGCTGAGATGGCCGATGCGCTGACGGCGGTCGAGAACCCCGCAGCGGTCACCCTGTCCATGCTGTCGAAAGCCGCACACGATGCCCGCAACTACGAATTCGGGAGATGGCTGCAGGACCGCGGCAATTCGCGAAGAGTGCCGCACCGATTGGAAAGTTGCGGATACACCGCGACGCGCAACCACGGCGCTACAAACGGCTTGTGGACGGTGAACGGCAAAAAGCAGGTGATATACACGCGCAGCGAGCTGACGCCGCAGCAGCGGCAGAAGGCGGCCGAAAACTTAGCAAATACTGGGGCTTAGCGATGCATCAGCAGCAGCAGTCAGGTAGTGAAGGTAGTGAAAGTAGTGATCTCGTATTGCACCCCCTCCAACTATATTCTCCTCTTCTGCCAGCCTAAAAAACATCTGGCAGAAGAGATAGAAAAAGGAAAAGAAATATGTATCTACCCCCCGCAATGCGCGATCACTACTTTCACTACTTTCACTACTTTCACTACCTTCACTACCCGCCGTTGCCCTCGGTGCCTCGAATAACCGGCGAGATCGAGCGGCCGCAGACAGCTCGAAAAGGACCAAGACAGTGAGTGATGTAATCGACCTCAAAGCCGCCCGCGCCCGCCTCCGGCCGGAGCCGAAGGTTAGCAAGCCAAAGCCGGCGCCAAAGGTGCCGAAGCGGCTGCAGAGGCTCCTAACGCAGCCGAGTGCGCGTTGCTTCTGGCCTGGCTTACTCACCCCGAGCGTTGGGTGATGCTGACCCACGTCGAGAGCCGTATCGTAGTTGCCTTGCGCCGCTCTCGCGGCGTGAATGCGCGCGACGCTGCCAAGCTCGTCAAAATGACCCAGAGGCTACGGCGATGCTATGCCGTGCCGCCACCATGGCCGGGTACCGAGCCGCCGCCACCGCAAACGCTCTCCGAACTTACAGCCGAGCAGGATCGCGAAATCGCCATAGCTCTTATCCGGTCCCCTTCGCTAGGTAGGCCAAAGGTGTAAGATGAAAACCGGGACGCTGGACGAGCTTCTTAGCGACATCGTCGCGGATCTGTTTCTCGCACCGGCGGCGGCGGCGGCCAAACCTGCCGCCGCGCCGGATGCCGAGCTGAGGCGACTACTGGATGAGGTCGAAAAGCGGCTTGGGCCGGCAGTCGTTAAACCGCCGCGAGCCCGCGAAGATGAGTGAGAGAAGACCCACGGACGCAACGCCTGGAGCCGAACCGCCGTCACCGCCAACGTCACCGCGAGCACGGCAAGCAAACCGTAATGCCGGAACGGCTCTGGCACACCCTAAACGCGTGACGCTCGCGCACACCCCCGCGCGCGAGACTTCGAGGCCCGGAAACAGGACCGGGAAGGGGTACTTCACGGCTGGTAACCCCGGTAAAACTACCGGTTACCGATCTGAAATCGCCGTACCGCTTGCCGAGGCCGGCATCACGCAGGCAGCGATAGCGGCCGAGGTAGGCTGCGACGCGCGAACCGTTGAGCGATGGCGCGCCAAATACCCGGAGTTTCGTGCAGCGCTCGTGCGGGGCCTCCAGGCGCGTGCAGCCTCCCAAGCTGCCGAAGCCCAGCGGCAAGCTGCCGAAGCCGGTAGACCGGCACACGAGGCCGCTCTGGCGTTGAGAGAATTAGTTGAAGAAGCGCACCGGCTTGCCTCCGCCAAGCCGCCCGAGGTGCCCGCCGACGCTGACGAGCACCTCAGACGCCTCTCAGAGCGCCGCGCCGCCAGGCAGGCGACTGCGGGGCACGAGGAGCCGCAAGAGCCGCAAGAGTGGCAAGGAGAGGCGTGGCAGGACGGCGAGCCCGTTGAGCTTGACGACCCCCGTGCCGCTTGGTGATTGGTGACTTTTTTGTCCAAACCCAGTGCTACGCCTTGGTAAGGCGCAAAATTGGACTTTGCTGGGCATAGAAAAACTAACAAAAACAGTGCCGTAGTGATGGGCGCGTGGTATTCTGTCCAACAACTGTACCATTCGAAGGTCCACCGTGCCCGCAACCAGCGCCCTGGCAGCCCCACAAAACGACCACGGCAGAACCTGAATGGCTGTCATCGTAAAAAGCTTGACACAGGTCGCCCCGCAGCCGGGCGTTGCTGACAGGGCGCTCGACGACGCACGTTCCCCCGGCGGCGACCCCGCCGATGCCTTGGCCGAACATGCCGCGCGGTGGTTTACCCAGGACCTTGCCCGCATTTCCGCTTTCCTCGCAACCAGACGAAGGGTGAGACCATGAAAACCCGGACCACCGAAGCCCAGGCCGACGCCGACGAGCAAGCCGCTTTCGCCGGCTTATACGAAAGTAAAAGCGGGCGCCTTCCCGAGAATTCGGCAGCCGTGGGCGCGGCAGCGCCGGTGCAGCCGGCCGATGGCGATGAGCGCGGCATAGCGGCGCTTACCGAACAGCCCTCGACCGAATTCAAGACCTATGGCCCGGGCGAGGTGACCCCGCTGGACGAGCTGCTGCGGCCGGCCGAGACCACGCCGGCCGTAGACGCCGCAGCGTTGGCTGATGAGGTGGCGCGGCGGCAGGCCGTGGTCGACCGGCTCGAAACAGACGTCGCGAAAACAAGACAGCGCCTTTCGGATCTGGACGGCAGCCGGGCAGATGTCATTCTGAACGGCGGCGATCTCGACGCGCTGCACAGCGGGCTGCGAGACGCTGAGCAGATGATCAAGACCCTCGAAGCGGGGCTTGCGCCCGCGCGGGCCATGCTTGCGAAAGCCCAGGCCGCCGCCGGCAAGGCGGCGTTGGAGAGGCAAGCTGCGGCGGCCAGGGATGAGCACTACGGCCCAGCGGCGGAGGCTTTGCAGACCATGTACAAGCTGCTGGCCGGCGTCTGCCACAGCGCAATGGTGCTCGACGAGCACACGCTTGCCATCGAGGGGATGAACCAGCAGGCGCTTGGAAACGACCGCCGCGACCTGGTCATCGACATGGACATCCTGCGCCGCGCCGTACTCGACACAATCGGCACCCAGCATGTCGGCGTCGTGGTTCCTGTTGTCCGCACAGGCGAGACCGACGAGGCGTTCGAAGCCAGGCTATGGTCCGTGGTTGCCTCAAATTCAGGGGTCGCACCGAACGGCAAAAAGAGCGTGGCACGACCGTGAGCCCGGCTGTAGTTGCCGAGTGCCGCGCCATCCACGTCGAACGGCGCGCGAACGAGGGTGACGATGGCTACAGCGCTCGCCGGTGGGCCGCGGTGGCCAGCGCCTTGCGTTTGCAGCGTGCCAACTGCGAAACCGAGGCCGACCACCGCGAACGGTTGCGCTACGCGCTGGCAAGGCGGCTGAACGTCCATCGCAAAGGTGAGAGCGACGAGGCCTACCAGCTGCGGCTTGCAAACGCACATAGCGCACTTGTGACGGCGCGCGAGCAATCGAATCCGCTCCGGGCGGTCGGCGAAAAAGCCCTTGCCGTCATCAAGCGGCATGCTCTCGGTCTCGAAAAGATCGCGCTTCATCGCCAACACGCGGAAGTACGGGAACTCCGTCCGATGCCCGGCGACGCCGACGTCACGCGGCGCTACGGCCGCCGGAGCGACTAACCCGGCCGCTGGGTTCAAGGGATGCAATGAAGGGCGGAGAGGCAAGCCCTGCTCCTCGGCAAGGTCGTCATGACCATTTTCGGCAAAGTCCAAATCTTCCCGTCGCTGCTTCTTCTCGCGGCGTGCGTTCACGACCGCCCTGGTCAACAACCCGCGCAAAGTTTGGTGCAACCATAACCAGGCGCGCCGGCCGTCGATCGCCGCGACGACATTGGCCGCCGCTTTCCTGATTGGCGTTTCGGCAATGTGGATCTCGGATATCCTGTTCGACATGATCGTGCGTAAGTTCAAGCCGGTGGAAGAAGAGTGACAACAAACCGGGCGCCACAACACGCGCCGTCCGTTTGACAAAACGGGGAATGTAGATTGTATTCCTCCGATCTGGGGGGATTCTATGGCATTTTCAGCTAGGCGAGCGATCTACAAAAAGATCGAGGCGGAGCGGAACACAAAAGTCATTGCCTATATAACTAGCGACCGTCAAGGTGCGGAGACTCAGATCGGCGCCGACTGCGTGGACCTATTTGTCGATGTCTTAGATAGGATCGGCCCAACGCCGAGGATATCTCTGCTACTCCATACGAACGGCGGGAGCACCTCTGCAGCTTGGCGGCTTGTAAATCTCATTCAATCGTTTTGCGACGAGTTGGAAGTGCTGATCCCGCTGAAGGCTATGAGCGCCGGGACGCTGATATCGCTCGGCGCCAGCAAAATCGTTATGACGAAGCAAGCTGCTCTTGGACCGATTGACCCCAGTTTGACGCATGCGCTTGGCCCGCAGATTCCTATGGGAAATCAACTGGCTCGCATCCCGGTTAGCGTCGAAGCGGTTCGCGGTTATCTAGACGCAGCAACCGAGGATCTCGCGATCAAGAGCGATGAGACGCTCGGCAACATACTCATGGACCTTTCAAACAAGGTGCATCCCCTGGTCCTGGGTGAGATTTTTCGCTCCCGCGCTCAAATCCGCTTTTTGGCGTCAAAGCTCCTCAACGAGAATGTGCAAGATTCGGATAAGGTCCAAGCGATAATAGATTTCCTGTGTGCCGATTCTGGCAGCCATGATTATACGATCAATCGACGTGAGGCTGCCGCCCTTGGTCTCCCGATCGAAAAACCAAGCGACGACTTTTACGCGATATTAAAGAAGATACACAAAGACTTCGCCTTAGAATTGAAACTTTCGGAGCCTTTCAACCCGTCCGTAGAACTTGCAGGCAATGCCGTAACGCAGTATCGATTGGTTCGAGGCTTGGTAGAAAGCACTAGCGGCGGTTGCCACGGGTTCCTGTCGGAGGGAACTCTGACAAAGTCTCAAATGCCGAATCCGGCGGCGCCACATCTCGTGATGGAACAAATAACCGATCAGCGGGATTTTGAAGGATGGAAAGCGATATGAGAATTCTCGGCGTAGGCACCGACGCAACTCTGTCATATCGTGAAACGTCGGCAGTCTCTACCACCCGGATGGACAATACAGGTGATCTCGGCTCCCTCGTGACGATAATGCGCGATTCCGTGATTATTTTATCGCAAGGCCAACAAAGAGACGCCAGCGTTCCCAAAAGCCCTGGAGGCGACCTGAGGACTGTTGTTCGCTAGCAGTCGCTCTATGGGGGAGGGCTGATTTCGCGATTCATCACCGTTCGCTTTGTCAGGCTCGAAACCACCCCTCCAGCCCTCGTTTACCTATGCTGGCTGATCCTAGCACCCAGACCCTGGCCCGCTGCCGAAAGATGGCGGCAATTTTAGCGTTAGCTTGACAACCGTCATCGCCCGAAGGCACCTTGGCGCAGAGGGAGAACCAGGGGGACAACCATGAAGAAGTACGAGAAGCCGACACTCATCAAGCATGAGCGCCTTTCCGAGGTCACTGCGCAGGTAGTGACATCGAGACCTGCCGCCTGACGACAATCTGTCGGACTATCAGACGCGCCCGCTGGCTCCGGCCGGCGGGCTTTTTTGTTTCTGGAGGGACCGGACGCCATGGGATAAATTGCGGAAGCGGCGGCCTTTCTCGGCAAAGCCGCAGACCACCAAATAACCGACCGCTGCTTGGCCGGCCGTGCATCTCCCAAGGGGCCATCAGTCGCGCTTCGCTCACCAGAGAAGACCGTTGTAGCCGAGATAGCCGATCAACGGTCGCGCCCTTTCCTCGTCAACACCCAGTAGGACGAAAACCCTACGCTCTGAAGGTCGACGCCGTTGCTGATATCGATGGAAGGCTTGATATTTTCGACTTTGCGGTAAATAATCCGGAATGGTGTTGGATTTGGAAAATGCGAATTCATAAGATTTCCCTTCCAAGGCATTTTGCGCCAATATTCGCCATGCTTGTCGCGTCGTTTCTCCTCATGGGGAATGTCACTGCCCTCGCTCTAGATCTTGGCCCGACGCAATGCGGTGGAGAGTATGGCGCTCTATCGGTAGCCTTCACTAGAAAAATCAAAAGCGTCAAGGACATTGACGATATACTATCCAAATTTCCGTGGTATTCAAAATCATTTGTTAGCTTTGCGGATAGCAGCTATAAAACAACCTTAAAGAAAGAGCTTCACGATCGATGGAAACGTGGGAAACATTATGAGTTATATTCAGAAACATCTGATTTCATTGTTCCGACCGGATCAGAGAAATTTATTGGAAACGCGCTGATTGATGCAGGGCTCGCAAGCCAGGTTACGCATGCAATCGGCGTTTGCGGAGGGGCTGAGATAAGCTATGCATTAGTCAAGAAAGCGGCCGTGGGGGATATCTCGAAGGGTCCAAAGTTTGAAGCTTTTCTCCGGGCTGCCTTAAAGCGATATGTGGCTCCGGCTGGAAAGAGCGAAACGATAATTGAAGGCCCGCTTTCCGTCAGTCCCGTAACCCCATCTGTCCCTACGAAACGAATGACAGTTATAGTTCCATCGGAGATTTCACGCGGCCCGCAGGAGAAGGGTACTTGGGACAGATATGACTTGCTAGCCCGTCCTATTCACGAGCGGCCTGGTTCCTTGCCGCTTAGCGTTCGGTCATGAAGGTGTGAGGCGTCTTTTTCACCGCAGCTGAGACTGGACTTTGGAACGCGCTGGAGGGTCAAGGTATCGGGTTCGGCGGGGCTTTGATGCCCCGGCGCTCATGGCCCTGCGGGCTGCAGCGTGATGGCGATCGTTCGGAACAGACTTGCTTCGGGACAGGCGGCGGCGAAGGCCAGACGGATGCGCGAGACGGTTTCGGTGACGCGGGCGCCGAGCTTGAGAAGCCTGAGCCGCAGTGTAGCGAACTCGGCGTTGCACAGATGATGGGTCGTGGGCACCGCCTCGCGCAGGGTGAGCATCAACCAGTATGCGGCGGTGTGCAGGACGAGACGGACCTGGTTGGCAATCGGTGAGCGGCAGCTGGTGCGGTCGGAGGCGAGCTGGCTCTTGTGCATCTTGATCAGGTTTTCGGCCTGGCGCGGGCGCAGTAGATCACATCGTAGACATGCTCGGCGGAGCCTTTGTCGAGATTGGTGACGACGAAGCGGATGTCGAGGCCGAGGGTGGTTGCCTCGATGCGGGCGCAGGCGCGGCGTTCCGTCTTCCAGGATTTCGCCTTGTATCGGGTCTCGGCATAGCCGCGCAGCACCGGCTTCTGCTCGAGCGCGCGGCGGGTGCGGATATCGTCGGCGGCTTCATCAACGAGACGCTGGAGAACCTTGTTGCCGGGCAATCCGAAGAGGTAGTCGACCGCATTGTCCTCGCACCATGCCATGACTTGCGCCCGGCCATAGTGGCCATCGCCGCGGATCAGAATGCGGGTGGTCGGCCAGCGGGCGCGGATGCGCCGGACAAGCCGGCGCAGATGGCCGCGGATCTCCTTGCCCGCCGGGGTCCTGCCAGGACGCAGGATCATGGCGACCGGGCGTCCTGTCGCGGCGTCGTAGATGTGGATCGGCAGGAAGCAACGCTCGTCGTAATGGGCGTTGAACAGCGAGAGCTGCTGATGGCCGTGAACGACATCCACCGTGTCGTCGATGTCGAGCGTGACGCTTTTGGGCGGCGCGGCATAGCTCGACAGCCACAGATCGACCAGCACCCAGCCGAGCCGGATGACGGTGCGCAGGTCGGGCAGGTTCTCGAGGCGCGAGCATGTCGGCTGCGAGCACAGATCAATCCCGCTGTCGGGCAGCCGCCCGCAGGCGAGCTTGAAGGCCGGGTCGGTGCGCAGCCGGTCGAGATCGTTGGCATCCTCGTAGCCGCATGCGATCGCAAAGATGCGGGCGCGCACAATGTCGGCCATGGCGTGCGTCACCCGCGCTGGATCGCGCGGATCGTGGATCGCGGCGGCCAGCCTGTCGGCCAGTTGCAGGCGTCGCTCGGCCGCTGCCAAAAGCATGACGCCACCATCCGAGGTGATGCGTCCGCCGTCAAACGCAGCTGTGATCTTCTTGCGTCCAACGGCTGGAAATGAGAGCGGCAGCAACGTATCATCGGTCATGGCGGGTGTGGCTCGCGAGAGGCGGTGGCAGGGTTGGCTTAGACAACCGAATCCTACGCCAAATCAATCGCTTAGGCTACATCCGCCAACCTCTCAGACGCAACGTCGTGCATAAGACGGGCTAGCGACGTTTCTAACGTCCCGAGGCTCAAACTATTTGGTAGTGGTTCACACCGAAAACCTTCGCGTGGCGCCAAAAGTAAATGGGCGTGATACCCCCCCGACCGTTGAGCATTTCAGACGCCTCGCCGACGACTCACAAGGCGCTTATGAAGCAGAATATATTGCGGCCGCAAGTTTTGGTTTATTTCTGGGCGGCAGCTCGGGCCGATGCAAAGTTGAGGCCGAAGGATTGGAAGATACAAAGCCATTTGTTTGCACGATGACTAGTGAGTTTCGATAGGAGCGCTCATGACCCTCGGCACCCTGAGGACGGTCGTATCGGTTGTAGCAATCTTCGGTCACCTTTTTGTTTTTCTTGTCGGCATCGCACTTGGAGTATTCTCCCTTCTGTCTGGAGTCGATGCGATGCAGACGCTGTTAATGGCAAGCCCCGTACTGGCGGTCATCGCATTCGGTGCATTCAGCAATGTGATTGCGAACAGAACTGGACAGCCTGCGCCAGAGAAGGTGTCCGGCACTTTCGCACTTCTTTGCGTAGCTTTTCCCGTCATCCTTATCAGTTTGGTACTAGTCCTGTTCTGGTTGTTCTACCAGCAGCTCGATCACTTCGGCCCGGATCAGTTGAAAATCGCACTCGGTGGCGTCGAGACATTTTTCGGCGTTTACATTGGAATGATATCTAAATCGCTGTTTGGCTAGGTGTATGGCCAAGCACCTTTGCGCGATCGCGCGGCGTCCCCGTCATGCCTTCGGCAAGCTTAATCGGTTCGTCGCTCATAGCAGCTTTATCGGCTCAATCAGCCCGGCATGATCGTTGGGCTGCTTGTTGATGGCGGCGGCGTTGACGTCGCGGCCAACCCGGTAGAACTGCAACTGCTCGTCGATGTCGTGGCTGAGGATGTCCTTCAGGTCGCCAGCAGGGGTGTTCGGATCGAGCCAAGCGTCATAGTAAGCCGGATCGAGAATGAGCGGCTGGCGATCGTGGATCTGATTTACCGGCGCGGCCGACGGTTCGGTGATCATCGTGCAACTGGTGATGTCAAGGTTCGAGTTGTATGCCCACAGGCCGGCGAATGAGAACGGCGCGTGCTCAGGCTGGAAAATGTGCCAGGGGTCTTTCTTGCCGTCAGCCGGTGATATCGTCCACTCGTAGTAGCCATCTGCAGGGATGAGGCAGCGTTTCGATTTAAAGGCGTCACGGAATGCAGGTGTCGTTTCGACGCCCTCTATCCGGGCGTTGAACATGGCTCCCTTTGGCATGTCTTTTGCCCAAAGGGCACCAGCCACCAGCGGCCGGTGCGGAGCTTGTGGTTGCCATCTTCGCCTGCCGTGATGAACGGGACTTCGTCAGTCGGCGCGATGTTGTAGCGCGGCGCGTCATTGCGGCCGGTCTCTGCCGGCGCTGTCAGCCGATAGAGCCGGTGGATCTCCGACCAAGACAGATATCGGGTGTAGCGACCGCACATGTCTTACCCCTAGTTGCCGGCTGAAATCTCGATCAGTGGCGAACGCCGACCTTCGTGATTTCCCGGAGATAGATGTCGGTCTGATGGCGGATTGCTTCGGAAAGAGATAACGCAAGATCGACGTCTTCGGGATAGTTCGCCAAGGCCCAGGTTGCGGTAAGCTGGGCAATGGCCACTTTCTGACTAACATCGGACAGGCCACGCATCTGCTTGGCCATCTTGTTGACCGCCCTGTTAATCGCTGGACGCTCACGCTTTACCAGGGCGTAAAGCTCGGGCTGTTCGGATTCGGTGGCGATGATCGGTTTCATGGTTGTGTCTCCAATTTGTGCCCAGTGAACAAAATAAGAACATCGGAGTCAAGAGCCTCTTGACCGGCAGGAATATGTTCCTCATTTCAGGGAATGCCGGAGCAACCAGAAAAGTGGCCGAGAGGCGCCCCGTGGACGCTAATGCATGCCCACAATGCAGGGCAGGTGGCGCGTATCCGGTGCGGCTATTGCAACATCAAGCGGTTCTACAAGCCACTGGAATTGCGGGAAGTGATCGGCAACGTCACCGCCGATCAGCTAAGGACAAAGGTCCGCTGCGAAAAATGCAAGCGCAAGGAATCGGTGAGCGCTGAGTTATTTCATCCGGTCGGCCAAGAGCTTGAAACGATCCGGTTCCGGCGCCTGGTTGAGATCCGATGGGAAAAGCGCGTGATCTGGAAGGATGAGTGAAGGGTTCAGCCCGGGAAGGAAGTCAGGTTTCATCCAATGCAACACAACAGGACCGGTGCAACCCCTGCGGCTGGGTAGCTGCCTAGCGGCCCTTACCCTTGCCGACCAGATGGATCACCGGTTTTGACGGGCTGGCCTCTTTGAGAAACTTCAGAGCCTCCTCTCGGGTAAGACCGCATCTGCGGGCATAGAAGTCGGCCTCGGCCACTCTTTCGCGGTCGATCGGCTCTTCGCGGCTCTGCTTCGCCTTCTTCCCCATGACGCGAATCATAGCACATTTGGCTATACGCCTCCAATGATCCGCTACGGCTGGGTCGCGCCTATAGGTGGCACAGTGGCTATAGCATCGGCTATGAGCGCTGCCTGTGCATCCAGCCCCTCAACGACCTTGTGAAGGGCGGTGGTCACGGCTGCGAGGTGATCTTCGGGCTTGCCGTTGTCGTTTTCCGGTAGGGGTATCGGTCGCCTCATGCGGCATCATGCGCTTTACTGCAGAGAAGGTCTACCGATGTGAATCCATGACGTAGCTCCCAACAAAGGGCGGGAGCTTTGCGAACTCTCCAAGCGCCAGCACCCACAATTGCCAGCCAGCGACGATAATGACTCATATTCGCTTCGTTTAAGGGTTCAATAAGATTCGACTGTACGACTCGTACCAAGGAGGATTGAGGTGTCGACGATCAAAGCTTCCTCAGTGTGGGCCGCCGTGTGCGCCGAAGACGCTGAGCGCTGCTAGCCCGTCCTATTCACGAGCGGCCTGGTTCCTTGCCGCTTAGCGTTCGGTCATGAAGGTGTGAGGCGTCTTTTTCACCGCAGCTGAGACTGGACTTTGGAACGCGCTGGAGGGTCAAGGTATCGGGTTCGGCGGGGCTTTGATGCCCCGGCGCTCATGGCCCTGCGGGCTGCAGCGTGATGGCGATCGTTCGGAACAGACTTGCTTCGGGACAGGCGGCGGCGAAGGCCAGACGGATGCGCGAGACGGTTTCGGTGACGCGGGCGCCGAGCTTGAGAAGCCTGAGCCGCAGTGTAGCGAACTCGGCGTTGCACAGATGATGGGTCGTGGGCACCGCCTCGCGCAGGGTGAGCATCAACCAGTATGCGGCGGTGTGCAGGACGAGACGGACCTGGTTGGCAATCGGTGAGCGGCAGCTGGTGCGGTCGGAGGCGAGCTGGCTCTTGTGCATCTTGATCAGGTTTTCGGCCTGGCCGCGGGCGCAGTAGATCACATCGTAGACATGCTCGGCGGAGCCTTTGTCGAGATTGGTGACGACGAAGCGGATGTCGAGGCCGAGGGTGGTTGCCTCGATGCGGGCGCAGGCGCGGCGTTCCGTCTTCCAGGATTTCGCCTTGTATCGGGTCTCGGCATAGCCGCGCAGCACCGGCTTCTGCTCGAGCGCGCGGCGGGTGCGGATATCGTCGGCGGCTTCATCAACGAGACGCTGGAGAACCTTGTTGCCGGGCAATCCGAAGAGGTAGTCGACCGCATTGTCCTCGCACCATGCCATGACTTGCGCCCGGCCATAGTGGCCATCGCCGCGGATCAGAATGCGGGTGGTCGGCCAGCGGGCGCGGATGCGCCGGACAAGCCGGCGCAGATGGCCGCGGATCTCCTTGCCCGCCGGGGTCCTGCCAGGACGCAGGATCATGGCGACCGGGCGTCCTGTCGCGGCGTCGTAGATGTGGATCGGCAGGAAGCAACGCTCGTCGTAATGGGCGTTGAACAGCGAGAGCTGCTGATGGCCGTGAACGACATCCACCGTGTCGTCGATGTCGAGCGTGACGCTTTTGGGCGGCGCGGCATAGCTCGACAGCCACAGATCGACCAGCACCCAGCCGAGCCGGATGACGGTGCGCAGGTCGGGCAGGTTCTCGAGGCGCGAGCATGTCGGCTGCGAGCACAGATCAATCCCGCTGTCGGGCAGCCGCCCGCAGGCGAGCTTGAAGGCCGGGTCGGTGCGCAGCCGGTCGAGATCGTTGGCATCCTCGTAGCCGCATGCGATCGCAAAGATGCGGGCGCGCACAATGTCGGCCATGGCGTGCGTCACCCGCGCTGGATCGCGCGGATCGTGGATCGCGGCGGCCAGCCTGTCGGCCAGTTGCAGGCGTCGCTCGGCCGCTGCCAAAAGCATGACGCCACCATCCGAGGTGATGCGTCCGCCGTCAAACGCAGCTGTGATCTTCTTGCGTCCAACGGCTGGAAATGAGAGCGGCAGCAACGTATCATCGGTCATGGCGGGTGTGGCTCGCGAGAGGCGGTGGCAGGGTTGGCTTAGACAACCGAATCCTACGCCAAATCAATCGCTTAGGCTACATCCGCCAACCTCTCAGACGCAACGTCGTGCATAAGACGGGCTAGAAGTAGTTGATCAGCTTGGCAACCTGCGTGCCAAGGCCGGTGATGAAACGGCCATCGTTAGTGGCAAAGTCCCAACAGCAGAACGCCACCCAGCCTAAGAGCAGAAGTGAAAAGCGCATGCACTAAATCTCTAAATTAGGCGCATTGAATAAAGGTAAAGAGCCGGCGACGGATCGGTTCCTCCCGTCCCAATTTGGAACAAGAGTCATTGGCTTCCGTCTTGCAGGGCAGTCCTCACCGGGTAAATCCGGCCCTGATCGCGTACCTGATCAGGTAGTAGGCTCGCCGGGCTTGAGGTGGTTGGGGTCTTCGCCCGGCGGGTTTCCCTATTTGGTTTTTTGCTTTGTGGCCCTGTATTCAGATTCCCACGGCAATGCGTCAAAGTCGGGTTTGTGGCCGCCGGAACGGTAGGCGTCCTGGCCGATATAGCTGCATTTGCCGCTCTCCAGGATGCAGGCAAAGGGCGGGCTTCCCGGGCATCGGTAAAGGCCTACTGATCTTTCCATGCGAGAAGGTGTCCCACGGAGGCTCACGCGTGTCGCCGTTCATTGTGATGAAGACAACAGGACGTGCAGCAACCCGCGAAACAAGACTCCTGATTTGCTCGACGAAGTGAAGGACGACCTGTTCGACTTTTAGCCCTAGGCCGATGCATGTTGGAAAGGTGGCCGGCGCCTCGTTGGGCGGGGGCGTTGGGGTAAAAGGCGCCGGCCAGGCGGAAACAGGTCCGCCGCGCCTCACAGTGGCCGATTTATCGGGACGGCGTTATGGCGTGATCGCGGACTGCTCGCCGGCATTGCCAACACCGCTGACGCGCAAGCGCGAGAGCTATGCTGCAATTTGGGTGACGAGGCTGATCAAGCGGCGCTCTGCGGCTTCAGTTCAATGACCTCGATTCCATCCTGGAACGTTGCACCTGCGATGAGTTTAGGCAACTGATTTTGTCCTTTCAGTCGTCGCCACGTCCTGGCCGCGGCCATGACCAGCTTGAAGACCATCAGCCTGGCGGTTTTCGAGGAGAGTGAGCCCTTGGTACGCACCGTGCGATGGCGAACGGTCGCAAAGACGCTCTCGATGGGATTGGACGTTCGCAGATGATCCCAATGTTCGGCGGGGAAATCGTAGAACGCCAGCAAGGCATTCTGATCTTTGGTCAGGCAGTCGACCGCCTTGCCGTATTTCGCATCATATTTCTCGACAAAGACGGCAATCGCCGTCTCGGCTGAGGCTCGGTTCGGGGCGGAAAAGATTTCGCGCAAGTCCGTCTTCATGGCGGCCTGCACCGATTTCGGCACCTTGTTGAGCACGTTGGCTGTCTTGTGCACCCAGCATCGCTGGTGCTTGGTGCCGGGAAGGAGCTCATCGAGCGCTTTCCAGAAGCCAAGCGCGCCGTCGCCGACGGCAAGATCGGGCGCGATCTGCAGGCCACGACGCTTGACGTCGACCAGCAGCTCGCGCCAGCTCTGTGCGCTCTCACGAATGCCGGTCTGGAAGCCGAGCAGCTCTTTCTTGCCCTCGGGCGTGGCGCCGATCAGGACCAGCATGCATTCGGCATGATCTTCCATCCGGGCCTGCAGGTAGACCCCGTCCGCCCACACATACACATAGCGGCGCGCCGAAAGATCGCGCTTTTGCCAACGATCGTATTCGATGCCCCACTCCGCCGTCAGTCGCGTGATCACCGAGGGTGAGAGGTTCGGCGCCTCCTTGCCCAACAGAGCTGCCAGAGCTTCCTGAAAGTCGCCCGTCGAAATGCCGCGCAGATAGAGAACGGGAAGAAGCGCATCCAGACTTCGTGTCCGACGCGCCCATTTCGGCAGGATCGATGAGGAAAAACGGATGCGCTCCGCTTCACCGTTCGCGCCGCGATCCCGGACCTTCACCCGGCTGACGGGCACCGCCCCGATCCCCGTCTGGATGCTCCGCTCCGGCCCGTGACCGTGCCGGACCAGCCGGTCACGTCCGTCCGGAAGCTTGAGATCCCGCATCTCGGCAAGAAACGCTTCGGCCTCCATCTCGATCGCCTGCGCCAGCAATTTGCGCGCGCCGGTGCGAAGCACATCCGTCAGGGGATCATCGATTTCGTCGGGCTGACGAAGGCGAACAATGTTGATAGTCTCGTTCATGGCGTATCGCTCTCCTTGAGAGGTTCTGGCAGGCTTCATCACCCGCCTCGATACGCCGCCCTTCTCAAACCGTCATCACCCAGTTTCAGCCATAGCTCCAAGCGCGACGGGAGCCGACCTTGCCCGTCACGTCCGGCGCTGATGTCGCAACGGCTATAGAAGCTCCCATAACCAGTCGACGAAACCCGAGCGCCCGCATTGTTGATAGTTTGTCCTCAAACACCTGTCTGCCGCACGCTTGGCAAGTTCTACTTCGGATTGGGGCATCAGCTCAGTCAAAGAACGGCGGGTCTCGTCGGCCTCGTTTGCAAAAACCTCAACAAGCTCTTTTCGGTATTTCTGACTGGCGAGAGTAAGCCACATATATGCCAGCTGGCTGTCCCTCTCGGTGAGCCGGCCATTCGCGTAGTTTTCCCCGAGCGCCTTCATGGCGCCCGCATTGCCTTTGGCTGCGGCGCGGCCATACAACGTGATGGCGCGATTTTTATCCGCTGGGATACCGTCTCCTGTTGCGAACATATCCGCTAGCGCCATCATCGCGGTAGGTTCCGAGCGTGCAGCTGCCTTCTCGAACCATTTCGCAGCCTCAGCTTTGTCAACGGCCAATCCTTTTCCTTCGTACAGGATCGAACCCAATCTCGATTGCGCAGGTGGATACCCCTGCAATGCCGCCCTAAGATATAGCTCAGCGGCCTTGCGATCGTTCGGCTGAAATTCCGTCAGCCCAGGGACCATCTTGGAAGGAATGCCATCCGGCACTCCGACGGTGTATAACCAGCCCAGCTCGTATTGAGCACGCGGAATGCCTTCATCGGCCAGGCGGGTGAGATCAGAAACTTCATTTCTGTTTCCGAGGGCCAATGCCGCCTGCACCTTTTTGCCGTCGGCATCTTCTCGCCAAAGTGCAGCTCTCGCAGTGGCCGTTGCTACGGCCTCAGCGCTCATCTGATGCGTCAGCATGCTATAAGCGAGGCCATCCTGGGCTTTTGCTAAGATCAGCCATTTCACGGCCTCGATGTTGTCCACAGGAACGGCAGGCTCCCCAGCTGCATAGGCCACCCCAAGCATGAATTGCGCTTCGCGGTAATCCTGATCTGCTGCGCGGTGCAACAGCGCCATTGCCACCGGTACATCTTTCGGAACACCTTGGCCCGCGAGAAGCATCTTGCCGAGGTAAGTTTGCGCCCTCGGATCGCCGGATTCGGCTATCGGCTTGATGATTGACAGCGCTGCAACATAGTTGCCCCCTGAAAAAGGCTCAAAGCGTGATCAAGATTCTGTTTTCTTGCGTCTAACTCGTCGGCGCAAAACGCTGTTGAAGCAAAGAGCGCTAGCCCCACTAGCCCGTAGACTAACTTACCGAGAATGGACATTCCGGCCCCCCTGAATTGCGTTTGATGTTGACGCGTGCACTATAGTGCGTCGCACTAAAGTGCACAATTCGCCACGCATGCCTGATGGACATGCGTCAGCTCGTTGCGAAGAACGTGAAGCGCTGCCGCACGGCAGCGGGTCTAACTCAGCACGAGGTGGCGGAGCGGATGGGCGTCGACCGCGCCTATGTCAGCGGGCTGGAAATGGGGAAGAGAAACCCGACGGTGATCACGCTCTGGCAGATTTCCCAAGCGCTTAATGTTAGGCCAGTGGACCTTCTTTCGGAAGATGACCAGGGACGCCATCAGTCGCGTATTGGCCAGAAATTGGACAATTCGGAAACGAAATAAGCTAACTGATTGAAAATGTTGGTTCCCGCTCATGGGCTCGAACCACGATTCACGCCTTCAAAGGGCGCTGTCCTACCATTAGACGAAGCGGGAGAAGCTCGGATGGTTATGCCGTCAGTACGGCTAGGCGTCAATTCGGGAAGTTGTTGACCGGCTCTTCGCAGCGGTAAACCGGGCAGTGCCCGTCGCGGGCCGGGATATAGGCCGACATCGGCACTTCCGGCCAGTCGCATTCATTGCCGAACTGCCTGACATAGCGGTCATAGGTGTTCGGGCCGGTGGTCAGCACCACGGCGCGATGGCTCTGGATCATGGCCTGGATCCCGGCGCAGCTGATGCTGCGGCTGTCGGGCCGGGCCTCGGCCAGACCGGTCGCCGCAAGCACGGTGGCCAAGGTCATCGACAGGATTCGAAGGCGAGCGGACATGACGGTTCTCTTGGTTTTGACGCAGCCTCATTGTTCCACAAAACCCGCCATCTGTCCGCCGGTTCCGCGACAGCCCGCGCGTTGCGCAGGGCAAGACGCAACCAAACCACGTGTCGCGCATTGCTGGTCATGGACAGCAGGAAGCCTTACGAAACGCCGCAATGGTGGCCCGGTAACGAAGACCGTGAGGCCATGTGCTGTTCTTTCTGCGGCGGCCGCGACCACCGCTACGAGGCGTGCCCGCAAAGGACCGATCCGCCTGTTCCTCCGACCGACAAGGGCGAGGGGACATCCCGCTGACCCGGGCGCCGGCCCGTCAGGACCGTTTCCATGGCGCCTCCGCTACGCATAGCGGCCGAGGCGTCATGCCGCCGGGACAAGGGGCCAACCCTTTTGTCGCCAATAGAGGGGCCGGGGCGCCGGCCGGCGGTCACGATCAGCGGACCAGCAGGCCGGCGTGATCGCAGAGCGCCGTGAAGGCCTCCTGTGCCTGAGCCGTGCCGTCCTTGTTTTCCAGCGCCGCCTCGATCTTCTCGCGCGCCGCCTGGTAGAAAGGGTCGCGGCTGGCATGCGGCCAGTCGATCAGGATTTCACTGGCGTCTTGAAGCGTCGTCACCTCGCGGATCGTGTCCGAGCCATGCGGCTTGATCCGCATTGGTGTCGACAGCATCACATCGGCCATTGGATTTCCCGCTATTGGAGGATGTGGGCTTCGCGTGCGGCGTCGATCATCGCCCGCATCGCCTTTTCCGGTGGCGTCCAGCCGTCGAGCGCGTCGCGGCAACTGCGCAATGCTGCCCGGTATCGCCGGCCCCGGCCGGCCGGCCAGTCGCCGAGGCATTCCAGCCCCTCCCAGGCGCTGCGCACAACGCGCTCCCGCTCGGGGGCGAATTTCAGGCGGATCGGTCGGGGGAACATCTTGTCGTTCAACTGAAGTCTCCGTGGCACGTCGCCCCGGCAGTGAACAGCGGTTATGAAACAACGCACTCACAAGGGGCGCCGGATAACGCCGCCGGCAGGGGAGGGTTCCAGGCCCGAAAGATCAATTTTCAATCGTGGGCGACGGCATCCGACAAAGATCGCGGCGGCGGCGGAACGGCGTCTTCCGAGGCTGGCCCGTCAAGGGGCCGGTCATGTTCGAACTGTTCGGTGCCGGGCAAGGCATGCAGCCAGGTCTCGCGGCGGCCGGTCCACAATTCATATTGCGGCTCCAGGTCGGTCGGCGCGACATCGAGGCTGCCAAGCATCACCTCGACCTCGTCGTCGCCGATCCAGGTGACGCGGCCGCCGCAGGTCGGGCAGAAGCTGCGCGTGCCGTAGCTGGCGACTTCGCCCGATGTCTCGAAGGCATCGCGCGGCCAGATGGCGAAGGCCGAATAGACCGAGCCGCCCGCCTTGCGGCAATCCTTGCAATGGCAGAGGCCGACCCGTATCGGCTGGCCGGTGACGACGAACTGCACGCCGCCGCACAGGCAACTGCCGGTCCTGCGTGTGGTGTCGGACATGATCGCGGCCCTCCCTCGGTCTGGCTCTCGTCAGTCTGGCACGCTACGGGTCGGGCGGGACAGAGGCTCATCTGCCATTTCGTTGGCCAGAAACCAGGAAAAGACATCCTGTCCATCGTACCGCCGAGCCCGGCTGGCAGCACCAACCGGGCCGACGCGGCCCGCAGCATCCTTCAACGCCATAACGGCGAAATGGTTGCGGCTCGCGGCTGCTATCCGCGCGCGGCCATGTGGTTGTCGAGCTTCTTGCGCGACGGGCCATAGCGCTTGATGATGGTCTGGGCTTCGCTCTGCGGGATGCCGTATTTGCGCGCGAAGGCGGCGACCTCGTAGGTCTCCTCGCTCGAAACCAGCTTGCGGTCCTGCTTGATCTTGGATTTATCGTCGGGCATGGCGGACCTCGCTTTCTGTGAGCCGCACGGTCGTGCGGACATCGCTATATAGGATGCCGCGATCAGACATAACAGCGATCGGCGCTACTGGTTCCATGGCAGGTGGCGGACAGAAGCCTGCCCGACGCGGATTGCAGGCTTTCAGGCCGATGCAGGGGCCAGGCCGGCGCCGTGCCGGTCGGTCTCGCCGCAATCGGCGCAAGGCGCGCTGGCGCCGGGACAGCCGCGCTGGTGGGTGCCGGCAGGACAGCAAAGGCCGTTGGAGCGTGTCCAGCGCGGGCATTGGAAAACCTGCCCGGTGCCGCCGCAACCGCTGCACTCGAGGACCGGAGACCCGACCATATAGGACATCGTCCCGAACTTGACGCTCGCGCCCAAAACCCAACCCACCCAAATTGCTGCACAGGACGGACCTGTGCATTAGCCCCAGCTAACGATACCACGTTGCTGGTTACGGACAAGTTTCAGGATCATTAATTGTTCGTGAACGCCTCGGCCCAAGGCCCGGCACCGACCTCAGGCTGGCGTCAGCCGCCTGGCGGCGAGGTACATGAGCGCCGACGCGGCCTGGCCGCGATCCCAGCCGGCGGCCTCGACCTTGTCGAGCAGCGCGTCGAGATGGGGGACGAGCATCTCCCGGCAGTGCTGTTCATAGGCGGCGCTCATCGCCGGATGCTGCGGCGCGCCGATGGTCAAGGCCTTGGCCATGTTTGATTCCCTCCCCGTGGGCGAGAGCGATCATACCATCAGCCGGCAAACCGAAATAATCCGATTTCACCGGCGCGGATGCGCCGCGCCGACAGCGCCAAGGCGCAAGCCGAGGCAAGCGAACGGATTTCGGGGAGGGGTCATGCTCTTGGTTCAAAAAGCTCGACGACGTTGCCGGACGGGTCCTCGCAAAGGATCTGGCGGCCGCCGGGGCCGTCGACAATCTCGTTGCGGAACGGCACGCCGGCCTCGCGCATCCGGGCGGCCAGCGCCGGCAGGTCCTCCACCTCCAGCACGATGCGGTTCCATCCGCCCGGTTCCGGCGTCCGGCCATCCGGCATCGGCCGCGCCGCCGACGCCATCGGGCCGGCAAGCCAGAGCGTCAGGTCATCGCGCCTGAGGATGGCCATCGCCGGACCGAACTGCTGCTGCAGCACGAAACCCAGATGCTTCGTGTAAAATGCTATCGCCAACTCGACATCGCTGACGAGATACCGGACCGTCGCCATATGCTGGCTCTCCTCATAAACTGATCAAGCGCCCCTTTGTGAGGGTAGCTTTCGGGGCAGGTCGCGGCAAGGTTTCAGGCCCGGCGACGGCGTCCTGTCCGTGCGCGCCAGACCGGTGCCGATATCCGGAGCGGCATCGCTTTCGTGCAAAAAATTCCAAGCCGGTGTCGGAACTGCGCACGGTCGCTCGTCCTTGGGTCGACATCCATTGCAAACCCTGGAGAGACAGCATGCCGGACATCACTCAATCGCCGTGGCAGACCGCGGCCCTTCTCATCGCCCGCCTGATCTTCGCCGCCGTCTTCCTGATGGCGGTGACCTTCAAATTCATGGGCATGGGTGCCACCGCGGGGTTCATCGCCGCCGCCGGCTTTCCCTTCCCGCTCTTCCTTGCCTGGTGCGCGGCGATCCTGGAGGTGGCGCTGGTGCTGTGTTTCCTGAGCGGCGCCTTCTTCACCCAGGCGGCTCTTGTCGCGGCGGCCTATGTGCTGTTCCTGGGCTTTGCCTTCCACGGCCCCAGCCACTGGGCCGGTAACCAGGCCGAGTTCGGCTTCTTCGTCGACCATTTTTCGTTCCTGGCCGGCCTGCTCTTCGCCGCCGTCCACGGACCGGGACGGACGCTGGCGCTGAGCGTTGGCTGGCCGGGCAGGGCGTGAGGCTGGCCTCACAGCTGGTCGTTGTAGGGCTCCTTCATCTGGCCGACCATGCGCGCCAGTTTCGAGAAGGACGGCATGTCGGCCTCCGGCTGGCACTGGTTGGCGAGTTCGAGCAGCCGGATCGGAAAATTGACGGCGTCACGGCTCGACGCCGACATGCCGTTGGACCGCTCCTCACCGGTTTCGCTGGCCTCGGCCTTGCGCAGCGCAATGTCGATCTCCTCCGATGTCAGCACCCCCTTGCGAACCAGCACGTGGTTGATCGATGCGACGGCCATCAGCAGGCCTTCGAGTTGCAGATTGGCGACGTTCATGGCGATTGCTCCCTCCATTGACCAAAGCTGAAACGCGCCAGCAGCGTTTCCGATCCGAGGGCAGGCGTTTGGCCAACTCGCGGACGTCTTGCCCGTCGGTCGCGAGCCTCGCCGCGATGCCTTGCGTGCGAAAAGAGACTATGATCGCCAGGGCCGGGTGCGAAGCAGGGAGGTCGTTTTGCGTCTTGTACTAGCCTTTGGTTTTGCCGTGGCGATGACGACGGCCGCGTCCGCCGACATGGCGATGAACTTCGAATGGGGCCCGACGGTCAAGTGTTTTGATCCGAAGTCGCCGCCGATCACGCTTTCCGGCGTTCCCGCCGGGACGAAGACGCTGGCGTTCAAGATGGTCGATACGGACGCGCCCGACTTCAAACATGGCGGTGGCACCGTGGTCTTCGGCGGCCAGAAAACCTTGCCCTATGGAGCCTTCAGCTATCGCGGACCCTGTCCGCCCAGGCCGCATATGTACGAGATATCGGTGAAGGCGCTCGATGGCAGCGGCAAAACCATCGCGACGGCAAAAGCGCGAAGACGTTTTCCGTGACGCTATCGGGTAATGGCGCGGATGAAGCCGGATTCCACCTTTCGGGACCGTGCTCTATTCCTGCGTCAGGCGCTCGCCATATTCGCGCCACACCGCCTTGACCTCCAGGCTGCCGAGGCGTGGGATGGACGGATCGCCGCAATGTATGGCCACGCCGCTGATGTCGTAGTTGGGGTAGGCGTTGGCGACGAAGCGGATCGCGTCGCCGAGCGAGTTGACGCGGATCACCGGATCAGCCTGGCCCTGACCGGTGCTGCGCACACCGGAAACCGAGGCTGGAGCATGCCGCATCCTGAACACGGATGCCATGGCTGGTCTGTCCATCGTCCTCTCCTAAAAGGCCGTGCGACGCGAATCATTCCATGAGCTTCAGCTGATGATCCCACAGCTGCCGGCCGATGAAAAGCCGGCTAGGCAATGCAGGTTTCGGATGGTCTGATGTCGCCGGTCCGATTGTCGGGTGAGGGCCGTTGTGCTATGATTTTGCCCATGGTGCTGATTTGCGCCGATGACCCGCCGTGAGGCGGGTTTTGTTTTTTCAGCTTCCCCTCAAGCGATGCCGGTTGCGTCTCCGCATTGGTGCCGAAAGATGGAATAGGAATTTTTTCTTAGAAAATCGTTGACCGGGTGAGGGCAGCCATGCTACATATTTGTCCATGGTGCTGATTTGCGCCAACGACCCGCCGCCGAGGCGGGTTTTGTTTTTCTGGCGCCTTGTCTGGTGACGGCGCTGAGACTGCCGATTTTGCACGCTGGCGGGACAGCGCCCCCCCTCTGTCCTGCCGGACATCTCCCCCACGAGGGGGAGATCAGCAGCTTCGGCGCAGCGCCTTTCCTGCAACGTCTGTGATTGGCGAAAGCCGGGATGACAGCCGATCTCCCCACCTGTGGGGGAGATGTCCGGCAGGACAGAGGGGGGCCCCGTAGAGCGCGACCTTTGCGAGAAATCCAATGACCCAACGCTACGCCACGATCATCACCGACGATGACGGCCGTGAGGTCGTCAGCGCCATCGGCGCGTTCGAGGGCGCCGCGCCCCAGCCGCGTCTTGGCCGGGTCGAGGTGGTCGCGCCCGGCGTGCTGATCGGCATGGTGCGGGACGCGGCCGGTGGCTTTGGTTTTCCGCAAGCCGGCATCGGCGGCCACGCCATCGGTCTCGTATTGGCGCGGCTCAAGGCGCAGGCTAGCCTGGCAAAACGCGCTGGTTCCGCAAAACCTGCGGCGCTGGCAAAGCCGAGGCGCGCCAAGCGAGCGAAGAAAAAAACCCGATCGAGGAAGCCGGCCGGATCGGCGCCGAAGGCGGGCAAGGCGGCAAGCGATGCCGCTGCTACGGTGATGGACCAGGTCGATGGCTGATGACACCGCCGCCGGGCCGGTACGCCGCAAGGCGAGGCCGACGAGGCGCAAGCCCGTTCGTGAGGCTGCTGCGCAGGCGCCCCGTCCGAAACGGACGAAGAAGACGCTGGGCGATGATTTTTTGGCCGCCGTGCGCGCGGACTTCCGCGCGTATGGCGCCGGCGTCATCGCCGAGGTGCGGGCCGACAAGCCGGACCAGTATCTGAAGATCGTGCTGTCGGTTCTGCCCAAAGATTTCGATGTCGCCATCAACCATCTGGATGCCCTGAGCGATGAAGAGATCCGCAGCCGTATCCGCAGCCTCGAAGCCGTCGTCAAACCGTTCCTCGAAGAGCCCGCCGATCACCGCGAAGACGGAATACCTGGCGCTGCTGGCGGAGCTTGACCGCCGCAGACGCACAAACCAGCTGGCGGCCTACAAGCCGTATCCGCGCCAGGCTGAATTTCACGCAGCTGGGTCGGTCAACCGCGAAAGGCTGTTCATGGCCGGCAATCAGCTCGGCAAGACCAGGGCCGGCGGCGCCGAATGGGCGATGCATCTGACCGGCCGTTATCCCCAGTGGTGGCAAGGCAAGGTTTTCGACACGCCCGTGCGGCTGTGGGCCGCCGGCGTGACCGGCGAGGGCACGCGCGACAACCCACAGCGCGTGCTCGTCGGCCCGCCGCAGCAGCAGGCGGCCTGGGGCACCGGCATGATCCCGGCCGATGCTATTCGTCACGCCATCATGGGCGCGGCGCGCCGGGCGCGCTCGACAGCGTCGTGGTGCGCCATGGCGGCGGCGGCGATGTGCAGGCCGGAGAGAGCGTGCTGTCGTTCAAGAGTTTCGAGAAGGGCCGCGAGAAATGGCAGGGCGAGACGCTGCACGGCGTCTGGTTCGACGAGGAACCGCCGCTTGACATCTATTCCGAAGGCCTGACCCGCACCAACGCCACCGGCGGGATTACGATCGTCACCTTCACGCCGCTGCTCGGCATGAGCGATGTGGTGCTGCTGTTTTTGTCGGCAGGTGAGGTGGAGAGGATGGCGAAGGGGTGAACCGCCGCGAAACCATGATTTGCAATGCCGCTTTTGCAGCAACCGGTGGTCGAGTAGCGTCCGGCGCGACGTTCGAGGTTTGACATGCGCCAAATCGCAAAACTGCTCCTGCTCTCCGCCCTGCTTTCAGCCTGCACCGGAAGCGGCGATTGGCGCGCCGATGCAATCACCGCCGCTGAAGGCAAGATGCGCAGTCTGGTGAGCGATCCTTCCGCCACATTCTCACATGTCCAGCTTACCGGCGACAGTTCGTCCGGCCAGACCTGCGGCGTCATCACCGCCAAGGTTGGCACCTTCACCAAGGAGGCGCGCTTCATCGTCTATATCGACAACGCCGCCGGTCCGTTTGTCGAGCCGGGCATGGGCCAGTCCATGTCTCGGGCCGACTTCGACTGGGCCTGGAAGAATGATTGTCTGAACGAGGGGTATAAGAGCTAAGCGGGTCTGGTAACTCGGGTTCTGACCTTGTTCACTCCGTCTCCCGCGCCACCATCCGATCGAGGTTTTCGTTCAGCCGCCTGAGCAAACCCAGCAGCGTCGCCACTTCATCCTCGCTGAAACCGGCCAGCGCCCGTTCCGAGCCTTCATGCAGCGCCTCGCGCGCGGCGGGCCACACCAGGACTTGCTCAAGCAGCGCTGCCACCGTGACGTTCGCATCGGCTGATCAGGTCTGAGCGTCAAAAAAGCTGATTGAAGTCGAATCAGGGGTATTGGCTGCCCGCAAGCTGTCTGGCGCGGGCCTTGGGATCGGTCGCTTTCCGGGTGAGCGGTTGGCACCATATCCTTTCGTCGCCCGAAATCGGATTGAACCAGACATTGCATACTTTGTTCGGTGTGTCCGGGGCACAAACTTTGTGTTGGTACCCGTGGAGATCGTACATCTTGCAGGTCTGCTTACTTGTATCGTATGGAACGTTCGACTGGCATGCTGATGCACTGGCTGCAATGGCCACAACGATTGCTATGCGGATCATGTATCTCCCCCGAGTCATCAGCTACTTCGCATTGATGAACAGTATTATCAATGGCAATAGCTCGTCACGGCAGGTAATTAGGACAGGCTAATATGTCCCGTCACGTCACCTTCATGACCATCGAGGATGCCGCGCACTATTCGGCGCAAGAGCGCGCGGCGATCGTCGCCGCCTATCCCGCGCATGAGCGCGAGGCGCGCGCTCGCGGCATTCCGGTGCTGGGCTCGGGCCGCATCTTTCCGGTGGCCGAGGCGCTGATCGCCTGCGCGCCGTTCCGGCTACCACGCTACTGGCCGCGCATCGGCGCGCTCGATTTCGGCTGGGACCATCCTTCCGCCGCCGTCGAGCTCGCCTGGGATACGGAGGCCGATGTCGTCTATGTCACAAAAGCAGTGCGGGCCTCCCAGCAG
Source organism: Mesorhizobium huakuii (assembly GCF_014189455.1). Taxonomy (NCBI): domain Bacteria; kingdom Pseudomonadati; phylum Pseudomonadota; class Alphaproteobacteria; order Hyphomicrobiales; family Phyllobacteriaceae; genus Mesorhizobium; species Mesorhizobium huakuii. The sequence continues at coordinate 477,526 of NZ_CP050296.1, read as the reverse complement.
ACGCCGGCCATGCAGACGCTGACCCTGAAACCCTGGGGCGAATGGCTGCCCTTTGCCTGGCCACGCGACGGCCGCCGCGAGACGCTGGAAGGGGCGGGCGTGGCGCTGGCCAAACAATATTCAGCGCACGGGCTGAACATGCTGTCGCGCCATGCGCAGTTCGCCGACGGCTCCGTCTCGGTCGAGGCCGGGCTGATGGAAATGCTCGACCGCATGCAATCCGGCCGCTTCAAGGTGTTTTCGACGCTGACCGACTGGTTCGAGGAGTTTCGGCTCTACCATCGCAAGGACGGCCAGGTTGTAAAACTGCGCGACGACCTGATGGCGGCGACACGCTATGGCGTGATGATGCTGCGCGAGGCGGTGGTCGATCCCGCCGAGTTCAAGGCGGCGCGACGGCCGGCGGGGCAGAGCGATCCGCTGGGGGCGTTTCGGTAGCTTCCACACATCGTCATTCTCGGGCTTGACCCGAGAATCCATGCCGCGACATCGGCCGAAGCGTGCAGCGGAGCAGAATTCCACACCGCAGCGGCGCTTATGTGTCGCGGCATGGATTCCTCTGCGGAGCAGTTCCAGGGATCTGCGTAGTGTCGCTCCGCTCCTTGCTCCGCCCGTGGGATGAACACACGGGGCTCCTGCCGCGCCTGTGATCCGCAACACCGGCCGATCCCTCCAAGAAACGTCGATCCGAAAAACACACGAACGCAGCGCGCGAGCGATCCGGCCCTGCCGTGCTCGCCGGCGCCGCGCGCCCTTTGTTCAAAGCCATTCGAGCAGGAAACAGCCAATGGTCCACGTCATCCCGCTCTCCATCGCCCAGCGCCGGCTCGATACCGGCAATGCGCCGCAATATCCGCAGGGTTCGCCGATCGGCGGTGCCATGCAGGGGCTGGGCGATCACCTTTCCGCTGTCGCCGAGCGCTATCAGCAGATGAAGGACCAGCAGGAAGCGTTCGACGCCGAGATCGCACGCCGCCGGTTCAACGGCCAGATTGCGCAGGCGGAAGACGAGGTGGCCGCGAACGCGCCGGCCGACGGCAGCGGCCTGCATGAAGCCATGTATGGCCAGGTCGACCCGTACAGCGGCCGGGTGGTCAAGACCGGACTGTTCGACAAGCTCTTTGCCGCTGCCTTGCCCAGCATGCCCGAAAGCCAGCGCGCCGCTTTCGCCAGCCAGAAGGAGGCGATGCGTCTAACCGGCGCGCTGCGCATGGCGGCACGGCAGCTTCAGCGGCGCAAGGATTATGAGCAGGCCGAGGTCGACACTGCGCTGAAGACCAGCGCCATCGCCATCGGTAACGCCAACCCCGACGATCACGTCACCTTCGAAGCGGCCCGCCAGCAGGGTCTCGACCTGATCGACAAGATGGGGGTCGATCCCGGCATCCGGCAGCAAATGGTCAAGGACTGGTACGGCACCGCCGCCAAGGCGCGGTTCGAGGCGCTGATCGCAAAAGACCCCAAGCGTGCGCTGGAGATGTTTGGTGTGGGCGCGCCGGCCTCCGGCAGCGAGGCTACGGGCGACAGTGCGCAGACCGAGGGCAGCCCCTTGTCAGGCGGCTCAAAGATGGCTGCGGGGAAAGACGACCGTGTCGGCACGCCGACACCGGATGAGCGCATAGCACAGGCGTTCGGGGACAGTGCTTCGGCACCCAATTCAATGGCGATCAAGCCGGTAACCCACCATCTCGCTGACTTATCTCGAGATGACGTTCAGTGGCTGATCAACCAGGCACATGCCGCGAACACGGCGCATCTGATCGAGGCGCGCACCAACATCGCTCTCGTTTCGCAGAACGGCCCGGACGCAATCGCCAAGACCGGCAGTTATGCCGGCAACATGCCCAGCCCTGCGGACTTCGCTGCCGTTTATGGCGCTGAGGAGGGCGGTAAGCAGTACCACGACTTCAGCTTGAAGATGGATGTCGGCCGTCAAGCCTTCGGCATGCGGACCATGCCCAACCAGGCTATCCACGCAGCGCTGCGCGATGCGGAGCCTGGGCCTGGCAGTTCCGAAGAGGAGCAGACGCGCTATCGGGTTACCGCTGCGGCGGCTCTCAAGACACTAGGCATGAGGCGGGCGGACCCTGCTGGCTATGTTCGAGAAGTCTTCCCCAATGTGGACGCTGCGTGGAAGGCAGCAACCGGTCCAGGCAGCAAGTCGGAGATCAGCGATCTGGCGGCATACAAATGGGCTATCGCCGTCTCGGTTGCAGCCCAGAGGCAACTGGGCGTCGAGACCCCTCAACCCCTGCCGAAGGCTGTTGTCCAAAGCATAGCTGATACCTTTGGCAACAAAGACGTGCCGCAGGGTGAGAAGGGCAACATCCTGCGTGATCTTCTGGCAGCGGCGCCCGATCCGACGGCGCGCGATGCCCTGTCTCAGCAGTTGGATCGCGTTGGCATTTCTTGGCCGGCTCTAGTCGATCCGATCGTCACTTCTGCGATAGGGCAAGGGCGGCCTCTATCGGCACGCCCTGGCGAACCCCAGTCGGCATTCCAACAAGCCGCGGACGACTTCGGCAATTATCTGAGCGAGGGTTTCGAGGCCCTAGGCCGCATCCCGCACGACATTGGACTGGGTCTCCAGGATCTGCGCGATTCCCCTTGGGGCTTCCTTGAACAACTGCCGGCTACCCCCGGCTCGGGGGCGGTTGCCGACGGGCGCCTAGCGTTAGAGGCAGTCGGCGAAGCCGTTGCAAAAGGCTTGGCCATAGTCCGCGGCGGGACTGGCAAGCTTGCTAGGCCGATAGAGGAATTTGCCGATAGCGGCTCACGCGCAGCATCGGATCTCGCCGCCGAGAGGTCGGTGGCTCGCCAGGCTGTCGAGGCGGAGTCTCGTGCAATAGATGCAGCAAAAGAGGCCGCCTACCGCTTGAGCACAGGCGCCAAGCCTGACAAGGCCGAGCTTCTTGAGATAATAAAGTCGATCGCAAGGGACCCCTCCAAGGTAAAGTATCCGGGAGCATCGTTTGGCAAGGCTCTTTCAAAAAATTATCGCAAAACGTTCCTCGATGCATACCCGAGCTTGGAGGGTCAAGTAGTGGTCCATCACGCGGCAGAGCGGCAGGTATTGACAAGATATATTGGCCTCGTTGCCGAAGATGAAATGCACTCGCTTCAGAACCTTCGCGGAATTCCCAAAGGGCTTGATAATCTTTTGCACAAGACTGTTTTCCGATACGAATGGAATAATTTTTACAGGTCGCATCCCCAGCCAACCCGCCAGCAAGTGCTGGACTACGTCACTTACATCGACAAGAAATACGGACATCTGTTCAATCCTCCAATAGGTGATTGATGCAATATTTTTACATAGAACCGAACGTCGCTGGTGGGCTTGGCAACCACACCGTTCTTGACGCGAGCGTCCATCCGCCGATTGTGACCAAGCTTCACTATGAAGTAGAGGGCTGGTTTGGTGATGTGCTCGTCACGACGTTCCCGTGTTACCTCGTTACCGAAGAAGCCCAGCGTGCATTACAACAGATGGGTTTTTCAGGTGCGACGTTCGCCGACGTCGAAGTGACGACATCCGAGGAGTTTCATGAGGATCAACCTGGGCAGGAACTTCCACCTTTCGTTTGGTTGAAAGTGAATGGGAAGGCAGGCCGCGACGACTTCGGGATTGCAGCAAACTATCTCCTCGTTATCTCGAAACGTATTCTTGATTTGCTGGAATCACTGGGAATACCGTTTGCAGTGGTCGAGCCCTACGAACGGTAACGGGATCGCGCCTTTGTTGCCGTGGCGACGCAACGCGGACCGGTCTCTCAAGTGAAGTTTGGCGGTAGGAATTGCGGTGACAGTGCACTCATCCCGTGATGCGACTCCGCTTCTTGAAGTCCGCTATTGTGTCAGGTCGATCGAACAGAAATATTGCACTGTCACCGTAATTATACGTGACCTATATCAATAGGAAATATGGGTATCTGTTCAATCCCCTGATAGGTGAGTGATGCGATACTTTAAAATACGGCCAAACGTCGCTGGTGGGATTGGCGAAAACACCGTTCTTGACCGGAGCGTCCACCCACCAATCGTAAGCAGGCTTCACTATGTGGTAGAGGGCTGGTTCGGTGATGTGATCGTTGCGACATTCCCCTGTTTCCTCGTCACCCAGGAAACCCAGCGCGCACTGCAGAAGATGGGCTTTTCAGGTGCCACGTTCGCCGAGGCCGAGGTGACTACCTCGGAAGAGTGTCAAGAGGATCAACCCGGGCTGCAGCTACCACCTTTCGTCTGGCTGAAAGTAAATGGGAAGGCTGGCCGCGACGATTTCGGGATCGCGATACCCTTCCGTCTCGTCATCTCGAAACGCATTCTCGATTTGTTGGAATCGTTAGGCATTCCGTTTGCTGTGGTCGAGCCTTACGAGCTGTAACCGGATCGCGCCTTTGTTGTCGCGGCGACGCAACGCTGACCGGTCTCTCCAGTGAAGTTTGGCGGTAGTCCGATCGACACCTCCTACAAAGATCGTTCTGCCTCGCGAAGTTCATAGACAACAGGCTACGCCGTGGTGGAATGAGTTGCTGAAGGACCTAGGAGGAGATCAGTGGGATATAGTTTGACTGAGGGCCAGTTCGACGCGCCGGCTGAATCCACAGTCGTCGATGGCCTGTCGGCGCGCTTGGGCGTCGTGCTGCCCAAGGATTACGCCGACTTCCTCAAAGAGCATAATGGCGGCGAAGGTTTCATCGGCGACAACTATATTATTTTTTTTAAAGCCGAAGAGTTGGCTGATTTCAATCGAGAATACGAGGTTGAAAAATACGCGCCAGGCATCCTCTTGTTCGCATCGAACGGAGGAGGGGAAGCCTATGGCTTCGACACCCACGATGTGGAAATGCCAATCGTGCGCATCCCGTTTATATTTATGGAACGGCAATCCGCCGAGACGATAGCGCGAGACCTCGCCGATCTATTTGCCACGCTGGAGGACTTGAAATGAGCGTACAAGATACAGCTCCTCGCTCCAAGGGTATGGAACTGTTCGAGGTCAAACCGATTGCGGTTGGCGGCGATCCAGTCAGTTTGGAGAACAAGATCTGGTTGACCAGACAAGAGCATTTTGAAGTGGTGCGCTTCTGGAATCGAACTATCGAAATTCAGCGTAAGGCGGCGCTGGAGAAGGCGGCGCGGGCGGATCGTTAGGGCGCGGCAATTGCGGTGATGTGCATTTTAACGACTGTGTCTATGTGATTGGAGTGAGGTTCGGACTGAGATCTGGGAAATAGTGCACTGTCACCGTAATTCGAAAACCGCGCCGAGATCGATTGCCAGCTCGACCAGTGAATTTCCAACATTCTTGAGTTCCGGACCTGGTTGGTTTCGCCCGAGTCGCCAAACCCACGATATCGCGCGGCCTCTTTCAGAATGAGGCGTATGATGATCCGTTAGGTTTCGACAGCAAGGGAGGAACAAATGCCAATCGGAGCAGCGGTGGAGTACCTGCATAAGTTGCGCAGAGAGGCGATCCATGCGGAAGCAGGCAACGTGAAAGGGATCACGCGTCATTTGCAGCTGAACATTGGGAAGTCGCGCGACCTTTTGGAAACGAGCCAGGCAACGGATGCAGCTCTGGCTCACCTGCTGGAGGCAGGCAACGCGCTCATTTGGGAACTCGCACCTATTTCAAAACAAACAGCTGCGCTGAGGAAAGACAAGATCTCTGGCTTAAGGCACGCCTTTGAAACGGCGTTAAACATGGCCATTGAGGAAGTCAGGAAGGCGAAGCCAAAAGCCTAGACTGGCACGGCCTCTGAACCGCCTTCAAGGGGCGGGACGCCTACCGGTTCGTCATCCTCGGGCTTGACCGCCTTGACCCGGGGATCCATTCCGCGACATCAGCCGACGAACGGAATTGCCGTGACAGTGCACTCATTCTCGGATGCGACTCCGCTTCTCGAAGTCCGCTATTGCTTCAGGACGATCGAACGGAAGCAGTGCACTGTCATCGTAATTTTGGCCCGGAATGGCACCAAATAGGAATTCTTTCCTGCGGCCCATTGACCGCGTGAGGGCAGCAATGGTACATTCTTATCCATGGTGCTGATTTGCGCCAACGACCCGCCCTTGAGGCGGGTTTTGTTTTTGCGCGATGGTCGGTGCGGATGCCGCAATGATTGCGAAGCAACGCAGCGCCTCCGCATCGTCGCGACGCCTCGATGTCACCGAATGGATTCCTTGGGCTGCGGAGCAGCTCCAGGGGTCTGCGCTGCGTCGCTTCGCCCTGGAGTGACGAAGCTGGGATCGCTTTCGCTCGCTTGACGATGACTTCGCTTCCCGCGGAGGAAAGTCCATCCATGCCCGTCCGCATCCTTCCCGCCACGCTGCGCGATCTCTCCTACATCGCCGCGAACCTGCGCCCGCAAGACCGTACCGAGATCGACTGCCAGCTCGACCATTGGTCGCCGGCGCTGCTGGCGCTCACCGCGCTGCAGGGGTTTGCCTATGTCGCCGAGCTCGACGGCAATCCGGAGGCCGGATTTGGCGCGGCCGAGCAGCGCGGCGGTCTGTGGATTGCTTGGAGCTGGGGCACGCGCCGCATGAAGCGCTGCGTGCCCAGGATTACAGAGTTCTTTCATACCGTGCTTGGGCCTCAGGTTGCCGCTCGCGGCGCCTGGCGGGTCGAGGCCCGCGCCCTGGCCGCCAATGATCTGGCGTTGCGCTGGCTTGGCCGGCTGGGCGCCACGCAACGCTGCCTGCTGCCGGGCTACGGCCGCAACGGCGAAGATTTCTTCCTCTACGACTGGACAAGAGAAGGCTGGAACCATGTGTCTGTTTCAAAAACCACCGGAACTGAAGCCGCTGCCGCCGGCGCCGACGATCAAGGACGAAGATGTCAAGGCTCGCGAGGCGGCATTGCGGGCTGATCTCGAACAGCGCCAGGGCACGCAGAGCACCGTCAAGACCGACCTCGCGCCGTCGAGCCTCACCGGCCAGCGCCGCGTGCTCCTGGGGCTTTAGACCATGACCGCGATGAAGCGAAGCTTTCGCCGGCGCGTGCTGGACTGGTGGTACTGGCGCCGGCACGCAAGGTTGCTGAAGAAGCGGGGCGGGTGATCTCCCCCTTGAGGGGGAGATGTCGCCAAAGGCGACAGAGGGGGTCGGTACGACCGGGCGCCAACCTTCATCTGCCGCAAGAGGCCGCGCCCAGTCGAACCGACCCCCTCTGGCCTGCCGGCCATCTCCCCCTCGAGGGGGGAGATTACGCTCTCCCACGTCACCCCCTTTCCACAATCCCCAGCGAGGCACCCATGACCGATTCCCGCGCCCGCGATATCCTGTCCCGCCAGTCCGAGCTCGAGAGCGAGCGCAGCCAGTATGAGGCTGTGTGGGAGCAGGTGGCGGAGTTCTGCGACCCCGACGCGCCCGATGTCTGGAGCGGGCGCCGAAGCGGCGGGCCGGACTCGCAGGCCGAGCGGCAGGAGCGGCGCGGCTCACGCGTCTACGCCAACACCATCAACTCGGCCGCCAATCGGCTGGCCGCCGGGCTCGAAAGCCTGATCATCCCGCAGTCGGAAAAATGGCATGGGCTGTCGACGGCGGCGATGAATGACGAGGAGACCGACGAGGAGAAGGAATGGGCGGAAAGCTTGCGCGATTTCCTGTTCTCGCTGCGCTATTCCGCCAATTCGAACTTTGTCCCCGCGACGCAAGCCTGCCTGCGCAATGTCGTGCGCTACGGTCCGGCCTATCTCTATGCCGAGGAAGGGTTCGGCAACACGCTGATCCACTATGCCTCGATCCCCGTGGTCGAGGGGTATCTGTCGCGCAACCGCTGGGGCCAGGTCGACATCTTCCATCGCCGCTACGAGCGCACGGCGCGGCAGGCGGCGCAGCTGCTCGGCTATGAAAAACTGCCTTCGCGCATAAAAATGCTGGTCGACGATCCGGTCAAATGCGAGACCAAGATCTCGCTGGTCCAATGCATCCAGCCGCGCGACGAGCGCAAGATGTATCGGCTGGGCGACCAGTACCAGTATCTCGACACGGCGTTCGCCTCCTACCACGTCGTCGAGGACGAGGAGGAAATCGCCAGGGAAAGCGGGTTCCGTACCTTTCCGGTGTCGACCTTCAACTGGCGCCGCTACGAGGGCGACCCCTATGGCATCTCGCCGGCCATCGAGGCGCTGACCACGGTGCGCGAGGAGAACGCCGTGCGCCGCTCTGGGCTCCGCGCGTTGCAGCAGATCACCGATCCGGCGACCGCCTCGAAGGCGAGGCTCGACTATGTGCCGGTGCTCAATCCCGGCGAGAATTATCCCGGCCTGATCGACGACAATGGCCGGCCGCTGATTGCGCCGATCACCACCGGGCAGAACCCGACCTATGCCTTCAACTACGCGCAGAGCCGAGCCGACGAGATCCGCGACATGATGTTCGTCAATTTGTTCCAGACGCTGGTGCAGAACCCGCAGATGACGGCGACCGAAGCGCTGATACGCCAGGAAGAGAAGGGCGCGCTGCTCGGGCCTTCCGGCTCGATCATCCAGGCGGGCTTCGCCACCAATCTCGACCGCGAGCTCGGCATTCTCGTGGACAAGGGCCTCTACGAGGAGGACAGCCGCTTTGCGCCGCCGGAAAGCCTGGCCGGCAAGACGGTGCGGCCGACCTTCACCGGCCCGCTCGACGTGCTCAGGCGCTCGGCCGAGGCGCGCGACACCATCCAGGTGGTGACGACCGCCATGCAGATGGCGCAGTTCGATCCGGGCGTCATGGACAATATCGACAGCGACGAGGCGATCAAGATCGTGCAGAGCGCCGGCCGCAGCCCGCAGCGCATTTTCCGGCGCAAGGAGGAGGTCGACGGCATGCGCGACGCCCGCGCCAAGGCCCAACAGGCGCAGGCCGGCATGGCGGCGATCGCCAGTGCGGGCAAGGCGGCCAAGGATGCGGTGCCGGCGGCGGTGCAAGCGCGCGACAGCGGCCTGCTCGACGGCCTGCAGAACATGCTGCAGGGCGCGGGCGGGCAGGGCGGTGGCCAGGCTGGGCAAGCCATGCCCGGTGGCCAGGCGCCGACGGGAGGCGGCGCATGAGCGGCAAACGCTTCGCCCGCGCCGGCCAGGCCGGCGGTCCGGCCAGGGCGCGGGACGCGCTGACCAAGGCATATCTGCGCGTCTTTTCCGGCGAAGACGGCGAGATGGTGCTGGCCGACCTCGCGGCGACCGTCGGCTATTACAGGCGGCCGTCCTATGGCGAATGGATGGCGCGGACCCGGACGCCCGAAGGCTTCGAGCTGCACAGCGCGCTCAGCAATGCGCGCGCCGAGGTGGTGCAGCATATTATGGGGTTTTTGACGCTCGACGAGACGCAGTTGGCGGCGCTGGAGAAGGCGGCGCGGGCGGAGGGGTAGGCGGAGTCCGCGAAGCTGCGCCCCTCTCCCCGTCTCTCTACGGGGAGGGGATGCCGGCAGGCAGGTGAGGGGCGGCGCCAGCATTTCGGAACTTAGCGCTGCCCCCCATACCGTTCCGTGACCCTCTCCCCGTGCACGGTGAGAAGGAGCCAGTCGCGGTCGCCGCGGCTTCACATCGTGGTAGCACTGCCGACGCCGTTCATTGACCCACACAGGCAGCCCGCGGCTCCTGGGGGCTTCCAAAGAATCGATCCGACAAAACCCGCGACCGCGTCAGCCCCAGCGTGCGCGCGTCCCGGCCGTGCCACGATCGCCGGCGCGCCTTTGTTCAAAGCCATTCGAGCAGGAAACAGCCAATGGTCCACGTCATCCCGCTTTCCATCGCCCAGCGCCGGCTCGATACCGGCAACGCGCCGCAATATCCGCAGGGATCGCCGATCGGCGGCGCCATGCAGGGGCTGGGCGAGCACCTTTCCGCTGCCGCCGAGCGCTACCAGCAGATGAAGGACCAGCAGGAGGCGTTCGACGCCGAGCTGGCACGCCGCCGGTTCAACGGCCAGATCGCGCAGGCGGAAGACGAGGTGACGGCGAACGCGCCGGCCGACGGGGCCGGCCTGCATGACACCATGTATGGCCAAGTCGATCCGTACAGCGGCCGGGTGGTGAAGACCGGGCTGTTCGACAAGCTGTTTGCCGCCGCCTTTCCTAGCATGCCCGACAGCCAGCGCGCCGCTTTCGCCGGGCAGAAGGAGGCGATGCGAGCGGTTGGCGCGCGGCGCATGGCGGCACGGCAGCTTCAGCGGCGCAAGGATTATGAGCAGGCCGAGGTCGATACGGCGCTGAAGACCAGCGCCATCGCCATCGGCAGTGCCAACCCCGACGATCACGCCACCTTCGAAGCGGCCCGCCAGCAAGGGCTCGATCTGATCGACAAGATGGGTCTCGACCCGGGGATCAGACAGCAGAAGGTGAGGGACTGGTTCGGCACGGCCGCGAAGATGCGGTTCGAGGCGCTGATCGCCAAGGACCCGAAGCGCGCGCTGGAGATATTTGGTGTCGGGACGCCGGCCTCCGGCAGCGGGGCTACGGGCGACAGCGCGCAAGCCGCCGACAGTTCCTTGTCGAGCAGCCCAAACATGGCTGCGGGGAAAGACGACCGTGTCGGCACGCAGACACCGGATGAGCGTATAGCACAGGCGTTCAGGGACGACCTTCCGCAGGCGCAACAGGAAGCGCTGGTTCGAAAGGCGAGAGCGGCCAAGCTCGCTCAGGAGATCGAGATCCGCGCTGCCATCGGTCGGGCCGAGACAGAAGCGCCGGACGAGATTGCGCGCACCGGCGCCTATTCCGGCACGATGCCGGGCAAGGATGCTTACAGGATCATCTATGGCCTCGACGAGGGCGACAGGCGCCGGAAGGGTCTCGAGTGGCAGGTCGGCGTCAACAAGCAAGTCTTCGACATGCGGACCATGACGAACAAGGCGGTCAATGCCGCCCTTCTTGATGCCACTTCGGAGTCCGGCCGATCGCAGGAAGATAATCTGCATCGCCTGGCAACCGCCGTTGCCGCTATGCGGGTTCTCACCGGAAGACGAACCGACGCCTGGGGCTCCGTCGCGGAGTCGGTGCCGGCAATCGCCACAGCCTGGAAAGCCGTGATCGGTGGCGGGCTCGAAGATCCCGACGGGTATAACAAGGAAGCTTACGACAAGGCGATAGCCATAACACTTGCCGCGCAAGAAGGACTGGGCATCGAGAATCCCCAGCTCGTGCCGCAGCACATCATTCAAGAGCTTTCGGACAATCGTAATAGTCCTAGTACGTACCAGCAGGAAAAGAACGCGAAAATAGGCGCGCTGCTTGCGAAAACGTCCGGCCCTGTTGCCCGGGCAGCCGTGGGTAAGCAACTGGCTGCCGCTGATCTGGGTTGGATCATGCCGGTCGAGGCTGGCTATCAACCGCCATCCACGAGTTCAATATTTGCATCGGAGGCCAAAGCGCTTGGCAAACTCGCTGCCAATGCGGGGATATCGTTAGGCAGGGTCAGTGACCAGATTGGCTACAACCTTGCTTCACTGGGCGGAGCCAACATCGAATCTCCGAAAAAGGAAGACGATTACTACGAGCCGGCGAACGACGTTGAAGATTTGATGATGCGTCAGGGATCTGATGCGGCGACCTGGGGCTTGGGTGAAGGTATTGCCAAAGGAATAGCGCGAGCGGCTGAATGGGCCGGTTCCGGGGCGGCCGGGCAAGCAGAACGATCTGCCGGTGTTTCGGCAGTGGCTAAAGCTCGGACTTCCGAAGATGCCACCGGACCGGTTCAGGAACCGGCCGCCGGACAGAACGCAGCGGCAAACACGCCGACCAAGCCACAGCCTGATGATTTCTCGAAGCAACCCGCGACGTCGCTGGATGGTCTGTACTCGGTCGCGCCCAAATGGCAGGCAAATCTTGAGGGCACCGGCCATGAAATTGCTGATTCAGTCGGCGCAGAGTTCGTGACCAAGGGTATGAAGAAGAGGACTACAGCGGACGAAAAGATTGGACGCAAGGGATACGAGGATGCGTCGGGGCTGACTGACGTGGTCAGAGCCGGGTTCGTGGTCAAGACACCCGCACAAGCCGATGAGATCGTCGCCCGGCTCGCTCAGCGGTACGAAATTCTGGATGAAAAGTGGGCTGGAAAAGACAACGGTTACTTCGATCGAAAAGTAATGGTCCGCTTTGATGACGGCACGCTGGGCGAAGTTCAAATGTGGGAGCCGAACATCTACAAGGCTAAGTACGAACTCGGGGGGCAGGATTTTTATACGCGTAGCAGGGGCTTAGAAGAAGGTAGCCCTCAGCAGATTGATCTTGAGGGGCAGGAGGCTGCACTTTACGCTGCGGCTCGTCGCGATACTGATCCACTCTGGAGGGAGGTGTTCGCCAGATTGAAGGGCGGATCAAGTTCGTCGACGTCGAAATAGCTTCGTCAAACCGATTTATCGACCCAGTGCCGCAGACAATATCCTTTGGCAACTAATCGGAGCGGCCTGGAAATAACGGGCTTGCGCTAATGTTCCTCCATTTCTGCATGAATATTCTGGAAGTCAGTGCTATAGTGCGGGAACATTGATTCAAGGAGTCAAACATGACACCACTACCAGACAATAGACCACCACGGTTCGTTGATTGGGACCATCGCCCCGCGATTATTGGCGCGGGAGGCGCGTATGCCAAGCTTAAGCCCAACTCCCCTTGGATTCGGGTTAGTGCTGCGGATGTCCGAAATTCCGCCAACGTGCTTGACGAGCAGGAATGGCGTGAACGCTTCGAAGGGAAGTACGGCGAACTGGAGCCACCCCTGGAACTGGCCAATACACCCTCCAATGTTCCATGGCATTGGCGAGACGGTCAGAAATGACAGGTTGGCATCGGCGAATGTCCTGGACGCCTAGACTTCGCTCAGATCCACCGTGATGCGCATCGGGCTGGTTTTGACGCCCGGCGGCCAGCATCGCTGGACCGATCTCGAAAGTTGCCGGGCCGCTTGTGCCGCCGGTTCGGAATGCGGCTCGTAGGATACGACGGTGACCGACTTGACCTTGCCGGCCTTGTCCAGGGTCACTTCGAAAATGGCTTTGATGTGATTGTCGACGGCGGCAACCGGCAAGACCAGGCAACCGCCGATCTGGTCAATGTTGATGGCTTCTTTGGCCTGTGCGGAGACCGAACAGACAACCAGCAGTGAGGCTATCAGAAGTCGCATCGTCACCCCCTTTGGAGAAGAGACGATAGCGTCGAAATGCTTTGGGGGTAAGGGCAGTGCCAGCTTTTCAGGCCTCGGCGCTGCCCCTCATCCGCCCTTCGGGCACCTTCTCCCCGTGGAACGGGGAGAAGGGAGCTGAGGTCTCAATAATTGCCGTTGTAGTAGCGGTCGTCGCAGGGCGCGGTGTAGATGCGGCCGTAGCGGTCCTGGTAGCGGCACATCTCGTCGCCGCGGCGCTGCGGGGTGGTGGCCGAGCCGACGACGGCGCCAAGCAGCGCGCCGCTGGCCGCACCGATGACCGTGCTCTTGGTGTTGCCGCCGATCGCCTGGCCGACGAGAGCGCCGCCGGCGCCGCCGATGAGCGCGCCGGTCGTGGCGCGCTGCTGGCCTTCGGTCTGCGACTGGCAGCCGGCAAGTGCGGCGGTCATCAGCACGGCGGCCATGGCTTTGTGAAAGGTCATGCGAGGTCTCCCTTAAAGGTCTGAAATCCCTATCGATCGTCCCGTGCGGTCGCATTGCGGCGGAACGGGGGCATGGACGCTCACGATATAAGACATGGTTTCTCGGGCGTTGATGGATCGGGAGGCCAAAACACCTCTTTCGAACAAGGCGCTAGCTCTCGTCCTTGTCAAAATGATTCAGCCTATGACGGCTCGGCCGAAGCCGAGCCTGGCCCCGTCCCGCGCGCTGCGCGTACCCCCTTCTCGTCTCATCGAAAAATGGAGAAATGCCATGACCCGAGGTCTTCCCCGGACGCTTGTCCGTGCCGCCGCCCGCGAGGCCGGCCTTGCCCCGCCAAAACTCGGCCTGAAAGCCGTGACCACGGGGCAGGGCGGTGCTTTCCGCACCGTCTTCAGCTTCGCCGGCATGCCGGTGCCGGTTGCCGATGCGCAGGCCTATGCCGCCCAAAAGCTCTTCGATTTCACCGACGGCAAGGTGCGCATCAAGGGCGGCACGGCACGGTTGCAGTTCGCGGTGCTCACCACCCGCGCCTCGACCATCAACGACAATGCGGCGCTGACCTGGTCGCTCGGCTCGGCGGCGGCGTCGAGCGCGACGCTCACTGGGGCCATGGTCAACGTGCTGGCCTCGACGGCGCGCCCGCTGGATGGCGCCGGCGCCGCGCTCTCCACGGCCTCGACCGCCGACATCGCTGCCGCCGCGACACTGGATGGGACGACGACGCCTGTCGACCTCTATCTCAACTTGGCGTTTGCCACCGGCACGGATATCGATGCCGACGGGACGATTGCCGTGACCGGGACGGTGACGCTGCTGTGGGAGAACTGGGGCGATAATGTCTGAACGTGTTGAGCCGAGAGACAGTGCCAGCGCATCGCTACGCTAACAGTGATGTGCTGAAACTCCTTTCCAGCAAGATATGCGATGCGCGTCAGGCAGCAATGTTCTCGACAATTTGATGAAATTGAAAGCCGATCTTTGCGTCTTGTTGCTATTAACGCGCGATGAAAGTTTAATATCTCATGCAGTGGGCAGTTGCCGAGAAATCTGTTATAGTTTTCAGGCGGAGAATTGAGCTGTTCGCCAAGGGGGAGCGACATGGACACGGCGATGGGTTTTCTGAAATTTGGAGCCCTCAGCATTGGCGTCCTGATTCTCGGCTATACAGCCGCGATGTTGAATACCGAACTCAAAAGACCAGTGCCGCGGCCGGAAGCCCGTAATCTCATCTTGATGTTCATGGCCTTCAGCCTTGTGGCGTTCGCCGGTGCCGGTTATCTGGAATACCTCAAACAGGCGTCCGGCCGCGACGTCGAGCGAAATCAGATCGCTGGAATAGTCGGGGAACTTGATACCCGGCTGGACGACAAGGAACGCGCCGAATTCTCCCAAGGGTTCACCAAGGATCAGCAGGACCTGTTCACGCACTACACCGACACTTTGTGCGGGAAAATCAAAGAACTGCGAAAGATACTGGATCCCGACCGGCCAACCACCTGCCGGGTGTCGCAACCGTAACACCGTTCGCTTCCCAGTTGAGTTGACCGCGCTTGAGGGCATTCCCCTTTCTGGCGGGGTGAGAAGCGATCTGCATGGCAGGCGCTGACGCGCGCCGGCATTTCACCTCTATCCGAAACCTTTTTGAGGAACATCACATGACAGATCTGGCAGACGCCGGGTCCGTGGCGGCGCGTGCGCTGCCGGCGGGCAACCCAGTACGGCCACCGGCCAACGGGGACAATGGGTCCGCCCCGGCGGCCGGCAAAAGTTGGTTTGACGGTCTTTCCGAAGGCAACCGCAAGCTCGCTGAAACCAAGGGCTGGACCAAGCCTGAAAGCCTCGATCGGGTTTTCACATCCTATGCGGAACTGGAGCGGCAGCAGGGTGAGAGCCTGCGCGTGCCCGGCCCGGACGCATCGCGGGAAGACTGGGAGCGTTTTCATGCCCGGCTGCCCGAGACCATGCGTCCGGTCACCTCGTCCGAGAAGGTCGAATACCGCCGGCCGGAAGGCCTGCCGGAAAACTTCGCCTATTCGGACGAGCTCGCCAATGCGTCCAAGGCCTGGGCGGTCGAAGCGGGTGCAAGCCCGAAGATCGCACAGGCCTACCACGACAAGTTCGTCGGCTACATGGCCGAGCAGGCCGCGCGCCAAGAGATCGCGCTCGCCCGCTCGGTGGAAGCCACCCATGACGACCTTGTCCGGGACTGGGGACCGACCGACAGCGACGGCTTTCGCCAGAAGCTCGAGGTCGCCAACCGGGCGATGAAGAAGCTCGGCCTGGTCCACGCCTACAAGGCGAAGGGCATCCTTCTGCCTGACGGGGCGCTGACCGATCCGCAGATCGCCAAGGCCTTCCACGCCATTGGCGAGGCGATGTTCAGGGAAGACACGATCGACGGCGGCGCCGGGCGCAGCGGAGGCAATCCGTTCAAGCGCAACGCCGCCGGCGAACGCAACCTGACCGCCATTTCAGCCCTCGTCAAAAGCGACCCCGCCCGTGCCCGGCGGTTGGCTCGCGAGGCCGGGGAGAATCCGGACCGCTGGATGCCGAACAACCCCCTCTAAGCTGTGTCGATATTCAGGTGATCCCGGCCTGCAAACGATGGCTTTCTGCGCTTCCGGTGCTCACGGACCCAAATGTCCGCTCCGCTCCGGTTCTCGAAAGCCATCATTTTCGGCTCGGCCTGACCTGAATCTCAACACACCTTCACCACCAACCCAAACTGAAGGAAGAGAAAAATGGCAGATGCCTACACCCGCATCGCGGACGCGATCGTTCCGTCCGTCTATGCGCAATATGCTTTCGAGGAACATGTGCAGTCGCTCGAAATCTACCAGGCCGGAATCCTGTTTTCCGACCCGGCCATCTCGTCCAAATTGTCGATGGGCGGCCGCTCCGTCGACATGCCCGGCTGGAAAGATCTCGGCAACGATCCGTCCGAGCCGGTCAATGACGATCCGGCCGATTCCATCGAGATGAAGAAGGTCGGCTCGCGCCGCGAGGTCGCCGCCCGCAACGTCCGCGCCCAGGCGTGGGGCGTTCCGGACCTGACCTCGATCCTGGCGGGCGACGATCCGCAGAAGCTGATCGTCAAGCGGCAGACCGAGTACTGGCAGCGCGCCAACAAGCTGACCCTGCTCGGCATCCTGAAGGGGGTCGTCGCCGACAACATCGCCAATGATGGTGGCGACCTGGTGCGCACCACCGGCGCCTCCATCGTCGACACCGACATCATCGAGGCGGCCTATCTGATGGGCGATCGCGCGGACAAGTTCAAGACGATCTGGATGCACTCCAAGCAGATGAAGGCGCTGAAGCTCGCCGACCTCATCGACTATGTGCCGTCGTCCGAGCAGGGCGGGCCGCTGATCCCCTACTACATGGGGCTGCGCGCCGTCGTCGACGACGACATTCCGGTGACGGCGGGCGTCTACACCGCCTTCATGTTCAAGGACAAGGCGATCCTGTGGAACGAGCTGCCGGTCAACACCGAGGGCGGCCCGCTGGAGTTCGACCGCAAGCCGCGCCAGGGTCATGGCGGCGGCGTCACCGAAATGGTCGGCCGCCGGCATTTCGTGCCGCATGTGCCCGGCACCCGCTTCCTCGACGCCTCTTCGGCCGGCGAATTCGCCACCGATACCGAGCTGGCGCTGGCTGTGAACTGGGACCGCACCGCGTCGAGCGTCAAGAACATGACCTTCATCGCGCTGAAGACGACGGAGGCCTGACCGGGCCGAGGCGAGAGGGCGGGGCAGGGTGCCCCGTTCTCGGTCGGCAACCTGCTGGCAAACGCGTCCGCCGTCAGGCACGCTGTCTGAAGCGGCATCAGCGGATCTCAAGGAATGAAACCAGAGGCCTCGATCTTGCTTCGGCTTCCAACGGTGTTGTTGCTGGTCGTTGCTTCTGTCGTGCCGGTTTCCGCCGCCGAGATCAGCGAGCCGACACATGGTGTGACCCTGACCTATCAGGATGCGCTCTGGTCGGCGGCGATCGAGGATCAGGACATCGATCTCAAATGCAAGTCCGATGCCTGCGGCGGCGAGAGCGGCGAATGCGAGGTGATGCTGACCATGAACAACGCAGCGCTGACGTCGCGGCAGTTCTTTGACGCGTATCAGAAGGAATTCACCGACAATCTGGTGGAAGAGTTCGACAAGCTCGGCGTCGACCCCGTCGTGGTCGATCCGCCGACCAATTTCATGGAAGGCGGCGTTATCGTCTCGATATCCTCGATCCGCTACGACGAATCCGGCACGCCGACGCGGGCTTGGGCGGCCGCGCAGGAAGCGCGGTTCGGCGCCGTCACGCTGACCTGCTACGGTAGCGAAGACAAATACCAGACCGCTGAGATGGCCTGGCTGGCGCTGGTCAAGGACATCACCATTCCGAAGCAGTGAGGATCCCGGCAGCTTCGGCGCCGGTGCTCCACCGACCACGATTTTCCCAAGCCGCTTCCAAGCGGCTTTTTTCATGCCTGGAGACAATCATGACCCTTGCTCGACCCGTATGGACGAGGCGCTGAGCCATGGCCATCACCCCGCTCGATATCGCCAATATGGCGCTGGCCGTGCTCGACGAGGCGCCGATCGACAGTCTCGATCAGGACGTCAAGGCGGCGCGCCTGTTGAACCTGCATTTCGACCTGACATGCGAAGCCGAACTGACCAAATACGCCTGGGTGTTCGCGATCCTGCGCGCCAATGTGGTGGGGTCGGACAGCGGCGGCAATGATTGCGGCTTGAACGTCGCCTATGAACTGCCGGCCGACTGCCTGCGGCCGCTGCCCTTGACCCACAATGGCGAACCGGACGGCGTGCCGATCTCGTGGCGCCAGGAGGCGGGTCTGATCTATTCGGACCAGCCGGGTCCATTGACCATCCGCTACCTCGCCAACCTCACCGATCCCAACGACTGGGACGCGCTGTTCACCGAGGTGCTGGTAGCCGCGCTTGCCATCAAGGTCGCGCATCCGCTGACCCACAAATCGGGCATGATCGACATTGCCCGTTCGGCCTATGACCGGGCGCTGGATGCGGCACTCAACGCCAATGCCATCCAGCGCGGTGGCCGGTTCTACACCGCCTCCTGGTCCAGCCAGCGCGGCGACAGCAGGATGGTGCGCTGATGACGACGCTTTATCCCGTCCAGGATGTTTTCACGCGTGGTGAAATCAGTCCGCGCTTGCATGCCCGCGCGTCGCTCGATTTCTATCGGGCGGCGCTTGCCCGATGCGAGAACTTCCTCACGCTGCCGCATGGCGGCATCCGCAAGCGCGGCGGCACCTATTTCGCCGGCGAGGTCAAGACATCGGCCAAGAAGACGCGGCTGATCCCGTTCATCTTCTCGGCCGACCAGGCCTACGCGCTCGAATTCGGCGACCTCTATATCCGCGTCTACGCCTATGGTGCGCGCGTCGGCACGGTGGAGGTCGCCTCGCCCTATCTGGAAGCGGACCTGTTCGAGCTCGCCTATGTGCAGTCGGCCGACCAGATGTGGATCAGCCACAAGGACTATCCGCCCAAGGTGCTGACGCGCACCGCGCACACCACCTGGTCGCTGGCAGACTTCACCTTTCTCGATGGCCCCTATGACGAAATCAACACCACGCCGACGACGCTCACCCCGGCGAATACTGGCCACGCCACGCCGCAGATGACCTCCGCCACGACACCGAGCGGCACCGTTACTGACAACGGCACGGGCACAACCAGTTGGAGGGCCTTTGACCGGGCAATAAACGGCTCCGTCACTGTGTCGACGGGGAGCAGCGGGTTTCTTCAGTACCAGTTCCCCGCCGGTCAGGGAAAGGCGGCGAACGCCTACTGGATCTCTGCATCGGAGGATGCCGCCAAATGGGGCGACACGCCGACACAATGGAAACTGTCAGGTTCAAACAATGGCGTGAATTACGTCTCGCTGGATGGCCGGAGCGGGGAACGGGGCTGGTCCGGCTCGGAAGTGCGCTTTTACGAGTTTCAGAACCAGACGACCTATGAATACTACAAATTCGACTTCTCCGGTGGCGGCGGGGACGACGCCAACAACACCGGGATCTCAGAGGTTGCGTTGGCCGAGAACGGCGACATGATGACGCCGTTCGACCTTACCGCGTCCAGCATATCCGGCATCAACGGCGGTACGGGCTTTCAGACAACCGATGTCGGCCGATCAATCCGACTGCTCGGCGCCGACAATGTTTGGCGCTGGGCCAAGATCACAAGTCGCACCAGCACGACAGTGGTCAAGGTCAGGCTCTATGGCCACGCCTTGCCCGACTTCTCTCCGATCACACGCTGGCGGCTGGGTACGTTCGTGCCTGGGAAGTATGTCGAAAGCGGATCGCTGTACGAAGAGCGCCTGGCCTTCAGCCGCAAGTTCTCGGTCTACGCATCGAAAACCGGCGACTTCGACAATTTCGCGTTGGGCGAGAAGGACGATGATGCGCTGGAGTTCGTCCAGGCCGGCGGCGGCCAGGCCAACGACATCCAGTGGATCGCGGAATCGGACGGCGCCTTGATGATCGGCACCTCAGGCGGCGTGCGCGCGCTTTCGGGCTCGGGCATCGACGAGGCGCTGACGCCGTCTTCGTTCAAGAACCGGCGCTCGCGCACCTTCGGCTGTGCCCGCATCCGCCCGGTCGATGCCGGCCAGTCGTTTCTCTATGTCACGCGCTCGCGCAAATCCATCGCCGAGCTGACGCAGACGGCGCAGAGCCGTTTCACCTCGGACGATGTCGGCCAGATTTCCGAGCACATCCCCAAGCAAGGCGTGGTCGAGCTGGCCTTCCAGACCGACCCTGACCCGTTGCTGTGGTTCCCGCTCGATAATGGCGAACTGGGCGGTTACACCCACCAGCCATCCCAGGAAGTTAGAGGCATGCATCGGCATCGCCTGGGCGGCAGCTTCACCGGGGTAGACTGGGCAATTGTCGAAAGTGCCGCTGTGACTCCCGGTCAGGACGGCAATGACGACCTCTGGCTGGTCGTCAAGCGCACTATCGGTGGCGTGACCAGGCGCTATATCGAGGTCAAGACCGCGCCGTTCGAATATGGTGCCGTCGCCGATGCCTTCGAGGTCGATTGCGGCCTGACCTATACGGGCGCCGCAGTGGCCACGGTGGGCGGGGCGGCACACCTTGCCGGCCAGTCCGTCGACGTGCTGGCAGACGGCAAGGTCTACCATGGCCTCACCGTGAGCGGCGGTGGCACGGTGACGCTGCCGGGCGGCTCGACTGCCGCCAAATGGCAGCTTGGCCTGCCCTATGCGGCGGCGGCCGACACGCTGGAACTCGATGTCGGCGGCAAGGACGGCTCCATCATCGGCCGCCGCAAGAAGGTGGCGAAAGCGATCCTGTCGCTGCTCGAGACCGACACCACGGGGCTCGAGGTGCAGTCCTTCATGCGCGGCCGCTGGGAGCCGGTGCGCATGCCCTCGATCGTCGCACCCGACGGCGGGGCGACACTGTTCACCGGCAATGTCGAGGTGCCGATCGACGACAGCTGGGAAGGGCAGGGCCGGGTGCGCATCCGCCACGTCAATCCGACGCCCTGCACGATCCGCGCGTTCACGCCGGTGTTCGACGCCGAGCCGTAGTTGATCTCCCCCCTCGAGGGCAGGGCTATCGCATATGAGCGATTGCCTGGATGAGATAGTCGTCATTCCAAGCGCATTTCTTGATGCGGTGGCTAATGGGGACTTTGTCGATGTCGGCGGCCTGAAGGATATTTCTGGCGATGCGGTTGATGAGGGCGGTGTTGGCGGGAGCGTTGTCCTTGCGGGCACGACTGAGGTCCTCGTGCAGATGAACGTTGAGCATCCAGTGCAGTGCGTTCTCGATCTGCCAATGGGCTCTGGTGAGGTCGATCGCCTGCTGTGGCGACAGCAGCGTTGAGGCCATGAACAGGCGCGTCAGCGGCTCGGCCTGATCGCGCCGGCTGGTGATGCGGATGAAGGCCTTGTGCCCCGGCATCATTGGTTCAGCCGCCACCACGACCTCTGCCTGCCGCCATTCGTTGCGGCCATGGCTGGTCTCGGTCCGCTCAGTGACGGCGGGAGTGGTCTGGGCCAGTTGTTGATTGGCCCGAGCCAACCAATGCCGGCGGTTTCCCTTGAGTGCGAGCAGATAGTCGCCGCCGCGCTGAATGATGGCCTTGGCCATGCGCGTGTGGCAGTGGAGGGCATCGGCCGTGACCAATCGGCCAGTAAGATCAATGAGTTCGACGACCTTGAGGGCAGCCTCGACCTCATTGTCTTCGTCGCCGGGCGAGACCGCCGCCAAACACAGCCGCGTCTGGCTGGCAAAGGCCGACACCGTCAGGGGCGGGCTGGCCGCAAGGCCTTTCTCATAGGCCCGCCGCAGCGCCTTGCCATCAAGTGCGACCACACCCTGACGTGCCTGGGCAAAGCCTGCGGCAAAGGCGGCGAACGCCCGTCCGAAGGCCTCCGGATCGAGCAGGCGCAACAGCCGCGAGAAGGTGTCGTGGCTAGGCGCCTCCTCATAGTCGATCAAGCGCGACAGCGCCTGTTTGCGCTCTTGCGCGAACAACGAAAACTCCGTTGCGCTGGTCGCGCCACACAGGCTCGCAGCGATCATCATCACGATCAGGTCGCCAAGCCGATGTGTGGCGTTGGCCGCGCGCGGATCAGGCACCGTACCGAAATAGCTCTCAAGGCTGGTAATGGCAGTCACTCCTCGCTGGACTGCCTTCCCAAAGAATCCCTTCTCAAACCAACTTCAAGCCCAAAATCGCCATATGCGATTCCCCTGGATCGACGGGGGAGATGTCGCCGAAGGCGACAGAGGGGGTCGGTACGACGGGACGCGACCTCCTAGCCTGAAACGATGCCGGCGCCTCACGCGAGGCGCCAACCTTCATCCGCCGCAGAAGGTCGCATCCGGTCGTACCGACCCCCTCTGGCCTGCCGGCCATCTCCCCCTCGAGGGGGAGATAACACTCCCCACAAGGAACCCACCCAATGACATCCCCCCATGCCGAAACCCTCGGCAGGGCGCGGACGGCTGCCGAATTCGCGGCCGTCATCGCTCTGCTCGACACCGACCTCAACGACGCGCTCGCCTGCAAGAGCGAACTGGCTGAAGCCGAGGACCGCGCGGTCTTCGGCGATGGCGACCTGGCTGCAGCGCGTGCCGCGCTCGACGACTGCAACGACCGGATCGCGCTGCTGGAAAAAACCATCGACGCCGCCGGCAAGCGCCGCGCGGAAGCCGCGCGCGGCGAGGCCCGCGCCGACATCGCCGCACTCGGCGAGGAGATCAAGGCCAGGGCAGCCCTGCTTGTCGACCGGTGGCGCGCCGTTCATCGTCTGGTCGAGCAGCTGCGCCAGGAACTGTTCGAGGCCGATGCGCTCGCCCGCGCATCGCCACCGCCAATGGCCTGTTCGACGCCGCCGGCGTCGGCGAGCTGAAGGTGAACCTGACCACCACACGCCGCGCCGCCATGGCCGGCGCTCGGGCCACCCCGCCCGCCCGGCTCAGCCGGCCGGCGCTGCAGGCGGACAGGGTGCTGCTCTCCTTCCTGACCCCCGGCGGTGCGCTCGACCCGCGCCCGCCGCTCGGCGCGCCCGTGGACGGCGTCAAAAGCAAATTCATTCCCGCAACTCCCTCTCTGAGCGAACGAGGCTGAACCATGTGCACACTTGCCCTTCTTGGACTGGCGGGCACGGCCCTGTCGGTTGGCGGCGCGCTGGTCGAAGGCCAGCAGTCGAAGCAGATGGCCGACTATCAGACCAAGGCCTATGAGCAGCAGGCGCAGGCCGAGGCACAAAGCGCGGCCTTCGAACAGAGCCAGGAGCGCCACAAGCAGGATCTGCTGCAGGCCCAGGCGCGCGCCCAGGCCGGCGCCTCCGGCGTCGGCATATCCGGCTCGCCGACCGAGGTGCTGGCCGCCAATGCCAGGCAAGGTCAGATGGACCTCGACGCGATCCAGTACAGCTCGCAGCTGCGCCAGAACAACCTCAACAGTCAGGCCGCCATTTCGCGCTTCTCCGGCAAGCAGGCGGTGACGGCATCGATCTTCAACGCCGGCAGCGCGCTCGTTGGCGGCCTCTCCAAAATCTACGACCCGACCAAGGCTGTGAGCCTCGGCGGTTCGGCATTTTCGCCCCGGGCAAGCGCCGCCATAGCCGGCGGCTATTCGGGACTCTACTGAAATGGTCCACGTCATCCCCCTTTCCATCGCCCAGCGCCGGCTCGATACCGGCAACGCGCCGCAATACCCCCAGGGCTCGCCGATCGGTGGCGCCATGCAGGGTTTTGGCGATCACCTTTCCGCTGTCGCCGAGCGCTATCAGCAGATGAAGGACCAGCAGGAGGCGTTCGATGCCGAACTGGCCCGCCGCCGGTTCAACGGCCAGATCGCGCAAGCGGAAGACGAGGTGACGGCAAATGCGCCGGCCGACGGCGCCGGCCTGCATGAAGTCATGTACGGCCAGGTCGATCCGTACAGTGGCCGGGTGGTCAAGACAGGCCTGTTCGACAAGCTGTTTGCCGCCGCCTTGCCGGGTATGCCCGAGAGCCAGCGCGCCGCTTTCGCCGGGCAGAAGGAACCGCTGCGTCAAACCGGCGCGCTGCGCATGGCGGCACGGCAGCTTCAGCGGCGCGACGACTATGAGTTGGCCAAGTGGACCAAGGTCGACACCATGTCGACGAGCGCCATCGCCCAAAGCGACCCGAACGACACCGCGAACTTCGAGGCGATCCGGCAGAGCGGGTCCGACCTGATCGCCAAGATCGGCAACCCGCTTGCCCGGCAAGCGGCGGAAGCCGCCTGGCGCACCAACACGGCCAAGGCGCTGGTCCAGGCGATGATCGCCCAGGACCCGAAGCGGGCTGCCGAGATGCTGGGCGCGGCGCAGGGCCGGACGAAGGACGATGCCGTCGTTGGTGGCTCCAGTGCCTCGGACAGTGCAAATGCGGCGGCCGCGAAAGGCGATCGCGTTGGAACGCGCACGCCAGATGAAACCGTGGCGCAGGCGTTCGGCGGAAGTGGTTCGACGACGCCGGAAGACAAGACAGCCATCCCCCTCGATGCCATCACCTACCTGAAGCCTGGTGACGTTGCGGCGTTGAAGGACCAGGCCAACACCGCCACCGCAGCCCAACTGATCGGTGCGCGTGCAAGGGTCCTGCTTGCGGAGCAGAACGCACCGGCCGTCATCGCCGCCACGGGCAAATATCCGGAGGAGGAGCCGACCGCTCAGGATTTCGTCAACATCTACGGAGCCGAGGACGGCCCGCAGCATTTCGATCAGTTCAGGACAACGGCCGGCGTCGCCAAGTCTTTCTTCGACATGTATCGGGCGCCGAACCAGGCAATACATGCCGAGCTTCGGGATTTCGAACCAAGCCCCAACGGCTCGCTGGAAGAGCGCGAGCGATACGAGGTAAGAGCCGGCGCCGCCCAATTGATCATGGGCGCCCGCGACGCCGATCCTGTCGCCTACATCAGCCAGATATTCCCCGGCAAGGCTCCGGACTGGAGCAAGGTCTCAACGCCCCAGGATTTTCAAGCCGCCATCACGTGGGCCTGGGCTGCTCAACAGCAGATGGGCTTCGGCAAGGTCTTGGCGGTTCCGCAGGCGCTCTCGGACAGCTTCGGCGCGAGATACGTCGATGAGAGCGCGCCATTGCGGCAGCGCATCATCGAACTGAGTGAGTTTCTCAAGGCCGTGCGCGATCCGGAGGCGCGCTTCACATTCGCTGGGCAGGTTTTCCAGTCCGCCTTGGCTCGCCTGCGCCAAAACGCGGCAAACAATCCGAGGATCGCGCCGGCAGAGCTGGAAGCTCAGGGAAAGGCCCTCGAGGCCGGTTTGATCGAGATGGCCCTGCACCCCGCCCGTGTGCGGTTCAACGCCGGCTCATGGTGGCAAAAGCCGATTGCGGCTGTGAACGACAGCGTCAGGCTCGTGGCCAACGGCGCGACATTCGATCAGGCCGATAAGTTCGCCGCGGGAATGAAATGGCTTTTCTCCGACAAAAGCTACAGCGAGTTGCAGGCAGCCGAGCAAGCCGAAAGCGAGGATGCTGAAGATCGTGCCGGCTCGGCCGGCATAGCCGCGAAATTGCTCGGCGCTTTCGCAACCGGCCACGGCATTCAGAGCGCGGGCCTCACCTTCACGGGAAAGTTCGCGGCAGAAGGTCTGAAGGGCATACCCGGCCTTTTCGCACGAAGCTCGACCATGGCAGCAGACGGCGCTGTGTTCGGCGGTGTCCATGCCGCTCTAAACGGCCGGAACATCGTAACGGAGATGAGCACCGGAGCACTGTTGGGTGCAGGTGGCAATGCCCTTGCCGAGGGTTTGAGTGCGGTTGGCGGTCAGGTGGTGAGAAGGCTCACCAGGCGCCAGGCCGATTCAGGGGCATCTGCCGCTGAGGGCAGGGGAAGTGATGCGGGCATCAAGGCGTTGGAGGAAGGCGCGTCCGAGGGGGCAGACCTCTATCAAGGCGTCGATTTATCCAAGCCTGCGCCGGAACTTGCCGCAGGAGAGGCGAATGCCAGAGCAACTCACCTACCGACCGGCCGATTTTATAGTGTAGTGTTTGAAATGAGACTAGCCCCTACGTCATATCCGGGTATCTCACGCGATCTACATTATCAAGAAGCAAACGAGGCGCTGTTGCAGGCGATGGAGGGAGAAGCGGCTTTCGCTCAAGCCATGCAGAATCATGGAATTAATCTTCGGAGAACGCCGAGGGGGCTGGCTCCCCAAAACGCGCCTGATGGTTTCTCGTGGCATCACGCCGATGAGTCCGGAGTGATGCAACTCGTGCCTAGATCTCAGCATGATCCTGGTACCATCTTCCAGAAGGTTCTGCATCCGAATGGCAAAGGAGGGTTTTCTCGATGGGGAAAGTAGGCAGGCTGATAGAGATAGTCGAAAGGCTGTCGGAGTTTGACGAGTACGACACGATTTATGCGTCGGAGCCTTGGACCGAGGATCCGGATGCGATGGTTGCTACCGGGCTAGACACGGGAAGATCGCCACCGGAGGCCGTCGAAGCGGGTTTGGAATATTTTCTTGAGATACATATCTCTAGAGAAGTCATCGAGGGTTGGCTTGCCTCGATAGAAGAAAAACCTAGCCTATCGGCAGTTTGTCAAAGGCTTATCCAATACGCCGTCAATGACGCATAGGAGATAGAATGGAAAATAATCCGCGCTATGACGGAAAGCCGTTGCTTAAACTCTTGGAATTCTATGTTCTATGGGTAATTGGGGAGTTGCCGGAAGAAGTGGATAAATCCTTGAAGGCGATAGCTCCCAAACTGCACGCTCTCTACGGTGGCGATGGACACTGGCAAGGTGCAATTGCCGCATCGGTTCATTTTTCCGAGGAAATACCGGCCGAAATCCGGGGGCTATGGGCAAGAAACCTCGAAATCGCTCGGGACAACAACGTAACGCTTTCGCCTCAGAAATTTTCCGAGATGTTCGTCGATGAAAATTTCGATAATTGAATGCTCTTTTCTGGCCGATTTGGTGCGAGGCGTCAACGAATTACGGTGACGGTGAATTACGGTGACAGTGCTGGACTGCACGCCATGGGTCATCCTCCAGGATAACCTGTCACAGAAATTGCCGTGTCTCACCCATGGGGTGCAGTCCAGTCCATTTTAATCAATCGTCCCCAATATCGCTGGAGTGAACCACCGGGCGGAGATATGGGGGAATAGTGCACTGTCACCGTAAGCATCACCCGGTGACTCAGGCGAGACGCCAGTCGAGGCACGAGCGCTTTCAGGACGAGAAAACCGGAAATAAACGATAGCCGCTGGCCAAGTTAGTTGGCGCGCCCGTCCCGTCCACCCATCCGACCCGAAATCCTCAAGCCTCGCTTCAGCGGGGCTTTTTCATGGAGCAAGCCTTATGGCCCGACCTGCAACTGCCGCCGTTCGCCTGTTGACCGGTGAGCGCGAACCCGTGCGCCTGGCGACCACGATCAATATTACTCTATCCGGCCTCCAGACGATTGACGGCGTGCTGACGGAAGTCGGTGACCGCGTGCTGGTCAAGAACCAGACGAACGCCACCCAAAACGGCATTTACACCGCAAGCACAGGGGCTTGGTTCCGGGCCGCCGACGCGCGGACCTCGCGCACGATGCAGAAGGGCACCACGGTCCACACCCAGGCCGGATCGACCAATGCCGCCAAGGTTTTTTCATTCCAGACCGATGAGCCGGTGATCGGCACCGACAACATCACGCTGTCGCTCTATTTGTCCGACAACGCGTTGGGCGATGCGCAGGCGGCGGCGACGGCCGCGGCCGGCAGTGCTTCCGCCGCCGCCGGATCGGCCACTGCCGCATCGACGAGCGCGACCAATGCCGCGACCTCCGCAACGAATGCCGGCAACTCGGCCACCGCCGCGTCGGGCTCGGCATCCGCCGCCGCCACCAGCGCGACGAACGCCGGCAATGCGGTCACGGCGGCGGCCGGCTCGGCATCGAGCGCGGCGACATCCGCGACCAATGCGGGGAATTCAGCGACCGCCGCCGCCGGCTCGGCTTCGGCCGCGGCCGCGTCGGCGGCTGCGATCAATCTTCCGGCACCGGTCGCCAACACCTTCCTTAAGCGGAATGCCGGTAATACGGCCTATGTGCCCATAGCCGCAATCGATGGTGCTGACGTGTCTTACACCCAAGGTGGGGCTGGCTCATTGGCGCGTGCGATGCAGGACCGCGCCCGGGAGAGGATATCTGTTCTCGATTTCACAGGCGTCGATCCTACGGGCGTTTCAGACAGCCGCGCGGGCATCGTCGCGGCCGACGCTGCTGCAGCAGCCTTGGGCAAAGCTCTCTATTTCCCAAAGGGCAACTATCTGGTCTCTGCCGCGATCACACCATCATCGTTTGCTTGCTGGCTCGGAGAAAGCAAAGCCAAGGTCACGCTCACCACGACCTCGGCGACTGCCGATCTTCTGACTGTTTCGAACGGCTCGTTCACTCTGGATCGGATTTCCTTCGGGACCAACATCACCCGAACGGCGGGCAGCTATTTCAATATTTCGGCCAACGTCGTTTCGATTACAAACTTCAACATGACCGGAGCATTCCAAGGAATCTTTCTCTCGGCGGCTGTTTCAACAATCTTCGTGGCCAACGGCAACATTAGCACAGCTAGCGCCTCCAGCATTGGTATCCGGCTCCACGGCGGTGTTGCAGTTGAGATAGCCAATATGATCGTGGTGTGGAACGGTGCAGCCCATCCATTTGCCTGTCTCTATATCGACAACGGAGGGGACTATAGCTTCACCAATTGTCAGTTTCTCGCTGGGACCAATGGCGCGCAAATCGCACCGGCTGCTGGCCAATCCGTTGCCTATTGCCGCTTTACCAATTGCTGGTTCGATACCTCTTTGGGCGCGGGTCTTTCCATTACCCCCACGGGCACGGGCACGATCACGGGCTGCGATTTCGTACAGTGCTGGTTCAGCACTTCAGGAACTCACGGAGTGCAGATGGCACCTGGCGCAAGCGCCTCAGTGACAAATGTCAATTTTGCAAACTGCTTTATGCTTAACAATGCTTCGAGCGGGGTTACACTCACTGGTGCGGTGATCGCTGATTGTAACTTCGTCAACAACACCATCAACGGTCCTGGTACCGCTGCCGGGTTTTCATTGAATTTCGGTGTTGTTCGCGCACGCCTTCAAGGCAACCGCCTTGGTGGTCTGTTGTACGGCATTTTCTCGGACGGCACACCGACAGACGCGATGATTTACGACAACTCGTTTGTGAGTTGTACGAACAAGATAGCTGGAGCTTGGCTAGGCAGCACGCGCATCGAACGAAATGCGGGCTACAACCCGGTTGGCGCGGCAGGCATCACCCCAGGAGCTTCCCCCTATACCTATACGGCTGGCGCGTCGCCGGAGACAGTTTACACTTCAGCGACCACATCAATCACAGCGGCCACGCAAGGTGGCGTGTCGATACTGCCGGCCGCGCTGGGCGCCAATGTTCCGCTTTGTATTCAACTTGAACCAAACGAGGCGGTCGCGATCACCTATACCGGCACGTTGACCGCCAGAAAGATGGTACATTAGCGTCGCTACGTTGCCACCTCGCGGAGCCAACGCGCGCTTTCGGCCTGTAAGCTAGGGTCATTGTTGAGATCGATCGGCTTGATGTCAGCTAGGGGCATTGACTTGGGGATAGGATCGCGGCGGGCTAGGTCGCGATCAATTGCAGAATGAACTATCTCGATGTGTGTGGCCCATTCCCGTACCTGTCGGGCGGTGTCGCGCCATGTTGGCAGTGGGATGCTTGCCGCTTCAGCCCAAAGTCTGCGGGCTTCATCATCGTCCAGCATTTTTCTTGCCGCCGCCGCGATCTGATCGGGGCGTTTGGGCTCGACTCGAATTTGACCCAAGGGTTGCAGTCGTCTCGTGCTTGGCATGACGTCGCTTACGATCACGGGGATGCCGGCGTAAAGGCTTTCAACTGGCGGGATGCCATAACCTTCGAGGGTGCTGGCTAAAATGGTAGCGCGAGCGGTGGAAAGGATCTGTGCCAACTGGTCATCTGAGGCGGCCGGATAGTGTGAGAACTGAGGATACCTGTCTTTGGCGGCCTCGATCGTCGGTCCGAGGGATGCGTTACCGTGATCCACCAACTTGCCTACAAACACTAAGTCGACTTCGACGCCTTCGTCCCACAGATCTTCGAAGGCCATCAGGACATCGCTTTGGCGCTTTCGCGCTTCGATCGATCCGAGGCAGACGAAGGTTTTTCGACTCGGGTGGAAAATTTGTTTCTCAACGGAAAGCCCATCGGCGCCAAGATGAAGGATCGGCAGCGGCCAGGGCCGCCTTAGCTGGCCGGCGATCTCGTATCCTTGCTTAGTCTCCTGGCTGATGTGGGCGGTGTAGGCCATCGAAAACACCAGGTTGAAATACGGCTCGAATGGCGTCTTGTCAGCGATGCCGAAGTCCTTGGGGTGCAGCCATGGGAAAAGGTCGTAGACGATAGCGAACGAGCGCGACGGATGGCGCGCAATGCGCTGCCTATAGAATGCGCAGCGCGTATGGTCCCAAAACAGTTCAGGAATCAGGACATAGGCCTCTTCGCCGATTGGTGCTCCAGGATTGGCAGCGATAGCCTGTGCTGCCCGCTGAGCCTTTTCGGCAGTGGTCGCACTTGAATTGTCAAGGACTGCCGCCAACGCATCAGGCGCCAAGACCCGCAAACTGTCCATCGCTTTGTCGAAATAGCATGCCGTTAAGCCGTCTGACCAATGACGGAAAATTGCGCGAATAGTGCGCTGGATGCCGGTTCCAATAGGGTTTGAAACAAATTCGCTGATGTCGGCGTAGATCATGGCCCACGTTAAGCACGGCTGCCACCACTCCGCAATTCAGATAAAGGCTTGGACCACTTCCGATAGCCGGTAGACACCTGCCACCTCGCAGGTTAGACCGAATTTATAAGGCGATTGTTCGAGGGCTCATGGTGGGAAAGAGGTATGTCGCTGGCGTAAGCTGGCCACGCAGCGGCCATCATCTTATGGAGCGGCTTGTCCAAAATTATTTCGGCGAGAGCTTCAGGTATTGCTTCTTCTACCGGGACGACCCGGCCTGCTGCCACACTTTCCCTTGCACTCAGCCTGGTGTCAATTTCACAAAATACCACGACTTCGAACTGTCTGGACGTATTGTCGAGGGCGTTCCTTATCTAGTCAATACCGCGCGCTTACGCCCGCTACAATCTCTGACTTCGAGCTCTATCTGAGAGACGACGGCGATGTCGGCGAGGACACCGTCGAAAGTTTCCGGGCCTTTGCTCGTTACAAAGCCGAGGGCTGGGCAGCGTTCATGGCGAAGTGGGTGGACGCACAGTTCCCGACCGAGCGCCTTCTTGTGAGGTACGAGGATTTTGTCTCAGACGCTCACGGTGTCCTGCGTTCGGCCATTCCCTTTTTTGCACCAGGCGAGGTGCCGGATGAAGAGCGTCTAAATCATGTCATTGACACCGAGCACCATGTGGCCGTCAGCAAGCAAAACGGTGTAGAATGGCGCCTTAACGCCGGTGTTAAGGCGTTTCGCAAACCTGAGAGTTTCCGCTTCTATGACGCCAGCTTTTTCAGGGAGTTGGAAGCGTATGCCGACGAAAAGCGGTGGGGGATAGGTGCGGCAGGGGCGACGACGCTAGCACTCAATTGGCGGCGACCGTCTTCGGCAATGCAGCTATTGCGATCCTCTGCGTCGAAACTGAAGCGTCTGATGTCGTAAAGCGCAAACCGCGGTCACGCTTCTACTGAAACCAATACGTTCTACCATTGGCCCGGCCGGCAAAACGAACGCGACGCAGATAGGTGTCACGTGGTGCGCCGGCCGCCAGAAAAAATGGCGCACTAAGGGATGCAAAGTAGATCGGATACGCTGTGATGGCTGATCAGATTTGCATGGATGAAATGAAGCGTCTCGTTCTTTGTATTGGCGTGCTTCACCTCGCCGTTGATCAGATATTGAATGTCGGTGAAAATGCCCTGCAGATACTCGAGAAAGGCTCTTGGGTTTTCGTTGCCGTAGGCCAGCAGCGTGAAGGTGTTGAATTCGAGTAGGACCAGCGGCTGTCTGGCTTTGATGGTTGCCATCCCACCTTCGATCACACCCTTTTCGTAGCCTTCGACGTCGATCTTGATGAAATCGAGCCTATCGGGCGCGTACTGAGCAGCGATGGCATCGAGGCGCTCGACCAGGACGGTATGCGATGCTTCACCCAGCGAGCCTTCGAAGTTCAAATGGCTCGCCGTAGCCGACTGAGGATCGTCGGAAAAAGGCAGCTTGCCGGCCGAGGCGCCAAGAGCCACGTTCACGGGCATGGCATTGACAAAATGGTTGGCGCCTATCGTGGCTTCTAGGTAGCTGAAGGCGACCGGCGACGGTTCGAAGCTGACGACATGTCCATTTCCGACATGTTGAGCAAACAAGGCGGTGGTGACACCAATATTCGCTCCGACATCGAAAACGGTGGCATCAGTGCTAAGTCTCTCTCGCACGACACGCCCCAAAAAAGAGCCGTCGAAGGCTTTGCCATTCAGCTGTTTGAAATAGGCGTCCTTGGGACTGCCGCAGATAACGACCCCCTTGCCACCTAAAGTAATTGTCTTGGTGGGGGAATCTTCATTTGGCTCTGGCACTGGGGGCTTGTTTTTCGGTGCGGGCTTCGTCAGTTCGCTAACCTGGCCGATTAACCGGTTCCGCTGCGCCGTCAACCAAGTGCGCTCCCTTGCAAGGTTGTCGCGCTCTTCGATGAGGGCCAAGCGATCGTTCCATAGCCGACGGATTGGCGGTATCGACAAGGCCAGTTGCTTAAGCATGAACCACTCCGTTGCTTCCTGGATGCTTTAGGCGCGCCAACGGCAAAACGCAAATTCTTCTCCAGAACTAAAGAGGCATCTAATGGACCGCAACTTTGCGCGGGCGCTTGCGCTCGTCCTGAAATCCGAGGGCGGCTGGTCGGACAATCCGGCCGATCCGGGCGGCGCCACGATGAAGGGTGTCACCCTGGCCAACTTCCGCCGCTATGTGAAGGCCGATGCCAGCAAGGCCGATCTGCGCAAGATCGGCGATGACCAGGTCGCGACCGTCTACCGGCGCTTCTATTGGGACGCCGTGCTCGGCGCCGAACTGCCGGATGGCGTCGACTATGCCGTGTTCGACTTCGCGGTGAACAGCGGACCGGGCAGGGCGGCCAAATACCTGCAGGCAAGCGTCGGCGTCCCGCAGGACGGGCGCATCGGCCCGGCGACGCTCGCGGCGGCCAGGGCAAGGCCGGCTGGCGTCGTCATCGACCAGCTTTGCGATGCGCGGCTGGCGTTTCTCAAGCGATTGCCGACATGGGCGACGTTCGGGCGCGGCTGGTCGGATCGGGTCAGGTCGGTGCGGGCTCAGGCCCTGCTGATGTCGGACCGGGCGACAGTGCCGGCGCCCGTAAAGCCTGCGATGCCCGAGCCGCTTCCGCGACCGGTCCCGCAACCGCCCGAGGTTGAAACGGCCGACGGCAACGCGCCGGCGGCCGAGCCGGCGTCGCCGGCACCGAGCGGTTCGGTAATTCCGGTTGCCGCCGGGGCAGGGGGTGTCATCGCCGCCTGCCTGCTCCTCGTCTACGCCGCCTGGCACCACATTGCCGTCGCCCTGCAAGGGATCTTCTGACCATGGCCACCATCACCCAACCGACCATCCGCCCGACCAACAAGCTGACGGCCGCGACCATCGCCGCCGCGGTCGTGTCGGTCTCCGGCGT
Source organism: Mesorhizobium huakuii (assembly GCF_014189455.1). Classification (NCBI taxonomy): domain Bacteria; kingdom Pseudomonadati; phylum Pseudomonadota; class Alphaproteobacteria; order Hyphomicrobiales; family Phyllobacteriaceae; genus Mesorhizobium; species Mesorhizobium huakuii. The sequence goes on along the minus strand of NZ_CP050296.1, from coordinate 443,681 downwards.
CTTCGTGCGCAACATCTGGCCTTCCTGGTACGACGCCGAGACATGGGCGACGCTTCTGCCGATCGCCGTCTTCGCCATCGGCTATCTGGTCAAGGATGAGCCAAACCGATGAGCGCGCTGCTGTCCTTCCTGCTTGGCAATCCGACCCTTCTCGGCATCGGTGCGGCCATCCTCGCGACGCTCGGCTGGGGTGTTCGCCAGCGGCTTGCCGGCGAACGCAGCGAACGTGCCCGGCAGGCCGCCGCCGAGGCCGCGGCGCACGATATCGCCGACCAGGTCCAGAACGATGTCGGCGCGCTGCCGGCCGCCACCGCGCGAAAGGAGCTCAAATCATGGGCAAGGGATTGATGCTTGTGTCCGTCCTGGCCGCGATGGTCGGCTGCACGGCCGCCAAGGGCGGGTTCTGCGCGGTGTCCAGCCCGCTGCGCCTGTCGGCGGCCGCGGTCGATGCGCTGTCGGACGCCGAGGTCAAGACGCTGCTGGCGCACAACCGCAAGGGCGAGAAACTGTGCGGGTGGAAGCCATGACCGTTGTCGCACTTCCGCTGGACTCGGCCATGCTGCTTGCCGGGCTGGTCATTTTCGGCGCCGGATCGGTCTTCGGCTTCCTCATCGCGAGGGCGATGAAATGATGCACGATGTCTTCGACCTGCTCGGCATCAAGGGACCGGTCGTCGTCGCCGGTCTGGCCGGCGGTGTCCTGCGTGCTTTGTCGCGCCACCGCTACAAGCTGCGAGAGATGGTGGCGTCGCCGATCTGCGGCGCACTCGCCGCCGCCTATCTGACGCTGCCCGTGGTCCAATATTCCCGCGCCACGGGCCTGCCGCTGGCCAATGACGACACCACGACGCTGGCGGCTGCTTTTCTCATCGGCGTCTGCGCCATGTGGATATCGGATATTCTGTTCGAGGTGATCGTGCGGAAGTTCAGGCCAGCGACGGAGGACTGAAAGGCCGCGGATGGTTGCTTCGTTATCTTCCCGGCAGGCTGCGCGGCGCGAACGCGCTGATGGCCGGGGCGGCCTTAGGCCCAGATATATGTGCCTCTCAATGGAATCTGGTTTTGAAGACGCGAAAGACTTCGCACCAGAGGCGGAAATCGGCCAGTCGCCCGGCGAAGTGTGCTTCCATGGCACAATAGGCCGCTGCGGTCTGCGCTTCCGGCCCATAGAGTTCGATTGCGGCAATCACTGCGTCGTTAGGATCGGCAAAATCTGAAAGCCTGAGCGCCGCGCCATTGTCAGTCCGGAGCATCGAGCAACACCTTCTGTTCGGCGCCTTCATGCCGCATATGAGGCGCAAATCACGTCACCTGCGGCCCAGCGGCTTGGTTGCTAGAGGGGACTGGCAGCGGAAGGCCACTGGGCCTGACCGGCAGGGCCTTGAGGATGGCAGCGCCGACTGGCGAAGATGATGCACCCCTGCTCATATCAGCGAAACATGCGAACGAAGGAAGGGCAAGGCGCGCTGGCTCCGGCCGGCGGGCTTTTCGTATTGGGGCCTTGTCGCGTCTCCGGGAACACCAGCATTTGGGCGCGCTAATTTGCTTCGGAAGCCCCCCGCGCCCTGGTTAGGGCGGAATGGAGCACCAATCGAATGATGCGCTGGCCTCCCGTATCATTGCAAAATAGATGGCCGGCATCATTGGGGAAACCGAACTGATTTCGCTCTCCAGGCAACCATGTTTAGCCAGATCGCTCGTGGATCGCAGGGCGCCGGCATTCGGAACTGAAACAGGCTTCGCAGCTTCTATCTGAGCGAAGCTTAATGAGGCAGGCCTAATGTTCAGTGACAAGGAAACCCGATTTTTAGAAGCTGGGCTGTTCATGGCGGTGCCGCTCTCAATCTTGATCGCGGTCTTGGTGGTTAGCGTTACGTTTGGCTGGTTTGAATGACAGATTGCACGCGGCGGGGCGCGATCGACGGCCAGTATTCTTCACATGCAGTCCTGACTGCGAAGGCATCCAGGCGAGGAGCAACCGACGTTCGATCGAGGTGAAGCCACCACCAATTGCCCTTCGGACGCTTGCCGCCGCCTTCCTGATCGGCGTGTCTGCGATGTGGATTTCGGATATTTTGTTCGAAGTGATCGTGCGGAAGTTCAGAGCAGCTTCCGAGGAATAGCTCCAGGCTTGCCCGGCGTCGAAAATCCGTACCGGCCGGCTCGATCGACCCAAAGCCCGCCTCGGCTCACGCCGGGGCGGGCTTTTTGCGTTTGTGGCGCCTGACCGGCCGCTGCTATATCCCGGAGCAAGGCTGCCGAACTCGCGGCGGCATTAATCCAGCCTGGGCTTACGGATGCAGATTGAACGATATGACGGGGACCGCGAAATATTGCTGCCGCTGGTTACCCTTGCCGACGATTCTCCCACGCAGGTTTCCGGCTATATCGACAAGGGCGAGGTGCTGGTCGCGCGGGATGGAAACAGGATCGTCGGCCATGTGCAGCTCATCGAGACAGGCGAGGGCGGGGTCTTCGAACTCAAGAGCCTGGCGGTCCGTCCGGCAAGGCAGAGCGAGGGGTTGGGGCGTGCCCTCGTCGCGGCGGCAATCACCCGCTGTCGAGAGCGCTACGGCCGGCGCCTGATCGTTTCGACCGCGGCGGCCGATATCGGCAATCTGCGATTTTACCAGAGACAGGGCTTTCGGATGTTTCGCATCGTGCAGGATGCGTTCGGGCCGTCGACCGGTTACCCCGAAGGCTCGGCTGTGAATGGCATTCCGCTGCGCGACCAGGTGGTGTTCGAACGCGACCTCGGCGCGGATTGAGGGGATCGTCCGTCCGCTCCAGCTTCGAGACCGTCGCAGACCATCCAATAGCCCGCTCGTTGGGCGGGCTATTTTGCGTTTCTGGGCCTAACGCGCATCGCGTTTTGAACGGATTCGGGCGACGCGCTTTAGGTTTTTGTTTTCATGCCTGAATCTCAACGCACCTTAGGCGAGGATGTTGACGGCACGGGCCGCGACCAGTGCGATCGTCAGCAGCGAGATCATCGCCTCGGCCATCATCAAAAGCTTGGCGCGCTGGGAGAGCGGCAAGGTGTCGGTCGGCGAAAACGCCGTCGCATTGGTGAAAGCGAGGAAGAAATAGTCGACGAAGCCAGGCAGCCAGTCGCGGATCTCGCGGTCGTTCAAGGTCATTTGCGGGAACAGGAAATCGGATTGGGCGCGTTTGACGAGGCCGCAGGTCGGCGGCCCGCCGCGGTCGGTGCTCCAGAACCACAGGGCAAAGACGATGACATTGGTGACCCAGATATTGAGCGCGTCGATCAGCAGCGTCTGGCCGCTGGAGCCGGCATGGCCTGCCAGCAGCGCGCGCACCAGGAACACCAGTGAACCGCAATTCATGACGCTGACGACGCCGGTCATCACCAGCGCCGTCCTGCGGATCATGACGCGAAACCGGCCGACCAGGTACCAGTGCTCTTCCTCGATCGCTTTCAGGGTGGCGACCTGTGTCCAGGCGGTGGCGACGGACAGAGGCACGAGCAGGGTGGCCTCGAGCGCCGGCGCCAGCCAGCGGGGGCCAAACGAAAGATCGTTGATCACCAGGAGCTGCAGACAGATGATGACGAGGACGGCCGCACGCGCCAGCCAGAAGTCGAGCGCGCGGTGGTGGATGACGGCATGCTGGTGACGCATCGAATATCCGGGATGTTCAGACAGGATCAGATGGGCGGGCTTGTTCTGCCGGGGGAAGTCAACGGAGCGCCGAAACTCCCGCTCAATCTTGGTCTTGCAATGGCCAGCAAGTATACTTTTTCGTAAGCTTTGAGGTTGGGGCTGTTCGGCAAACCGGACGATGTGGTTTAAGCGCCGCATGGTGGGAATAGACGACTCCATGGATGGTTGGGCGCCGGCGGGGCTGACTGCCACCGGCCTCGACTCGTCATCGGTCTGGCCCGGCCTGCTTCGCCATCCCTGGTATTTGCTCGCGCTTCTGTGCCTGGTGCAGATCCTGTGCTGGACGGTGGTGCCGGCACTGATCGACCCCGCGCCGCCTGGCGATGTCGTGGAAGGTTTCATGTGGGGCCGCGAATGGGTGCTTTTGACCTACAAGCACCCGCAGCTTCCGGGCTGGCTTCTCGAAACCAGCCATCTTCTGACCGGATCGTTCCACTGGCCGCAATATCTGCTCGCCCAGCTGACGATTTCGTCGACCTTCATCCTGGTCTATCTGCTGGCCCGCGACATACTCGGGCAACGCCGGGCGCTGGCTGCCGTGCTTTTGATGCCCTCGGTCTATTTCTTCGGCTGGCCGACCCCGCAATTCAATCATGACTATGCGCAGATGCCGTTCTGGGCGGCCATCTGCTGGCTGCTTTGGCGCGCCGGCCGTGGTGGCGGGCCTGGCTGGTGGCTGGCGCTTGGGCTGGTGTCGGGCGTCGGGCTCTATGCCAAGTTCTCCACCGGCCTGCTGCTCGCCTTTGGCGCCCTATGGCTGCTGTCCGACGCGCGCGCGCGCAGCCGGCTGGCGACGCCTTGGCCATGGCTCGGCCTTGCCGTTTTTCTCGCCGTTGCGGCGCCGCTGGCCATCGCGCTCTACCGCATCGACTTCTTGCCATTGACCTATTTTGCCGACCGTGACGTGTGGGTAACCGAACACCGCGCGCGCCTCTACTATATCGGCGTCCAACTGGCCGGGCTCTCAGGCTTCCTCCTGGTGCTGGCGATATCGGGGCTGCTGCGGCGCTCGCCCGCTCCCGAAGCTCCCGTCGAACGCGGCATTCTGGTCTATCTCGTGTGGATGGGGCTTGGGCCGGCGACCCTGATCATGGTGGCCTCGTTGTTCACCGGCACCGGCGAGTCCTGGGGGGCGCCGATGTACAATCTTGTCGGTGTTACGGTGCTCGCCTTTCTCGGCCACCGGCTCGGCGCCATCGAGATGCGAAGGCTGGCGATCTGTGCCTTCCTCTGCATCGTCACCATGTCGGGCGCCTATGCGACCCTCCGCTGGACGGGCTGCAATGTGCGGGGGCGCCTCGACGCCGTCTGCTGGCCGGCGCAGCCGATCTCGGACGAGGCCGAGGCGGTTTGGCATGCGGCCGCGCCCGGCCGGCTCGACATTGTCGGCGGCGATACCCAATTGGCCATGCTCGCGGGCCTCAATGCCTATGACAAGCCGTCGATCTTCACCGACCTCGATACCCGGTTCGCGCCCTGGATCACCAGGCAGCGCTTGCGCGACCACGGCATGCTGATGGTTTGGCCTGGGCATGGCGTGCCGCCGCAGTTGCGGACATGGCTGGGCAACCGGCCGGTCAAGACCGTTCTTTTCAACTGGTCGCGCACGGCGCCGCCTGTGGCAATCAGCTTTGCCGCCATTCCGCCTGGCACGCGGTATCTGCCGCTTGACGCCGACAGCCGGACCCGGCATCCGCGTAATTGAAGCGGTTCGATCCCTTAGCCGCGTCGTAATATCGTTCGCGCATGGCTGCGTTCGTCTCCATGCGACTGGACGAAGCAGGCGACAATGCCCATTTATTGGGAAATCCAATTTTGTCTGCGCAATTCCGGACGGGAAACCGCTACGCGAATGGAATTGCCTTTTGAGGAGACGTGACATGGCGACTTCGATCGAACGCGCAGTGCTTGCCGGTGGTTGTTTCTGGGGCATGCAGGATCTGATACGGCGCTATCCCGGCGTCATCTCCACCCGTGTCGGCTATAGCGGCGGCGATGTGCCAAACGCCACCTACCGCAATCACGGCACTCATGCCGAAGCCATCGAGATCAATTTCGATCCGGCCGTGATCAGCTATCGCACGCTGCTGGAGCGCTTTTTCCAGATCCACGATCCGACGACGCGCAACCGCCAGGGCAACGATGTCGGGATGAGCTACCGTTCGGCGATCTACTATACCAGCGACGAGCAAAAGCACGTGGCCGAAGACACCATCGCCGATGTCGATGCCTCCGGCCTGTGGCCTGGCAAGGTCGTCACCGAAGTCGCGCCGGCCGGTGCCTTCTGGGAAGCCGAGCCCGAGCATCAGGATTATCTGGAGAAATATCCTAACGGCTACACCTGCCATTTCGTCAGGCCGGGCTGGAAGCTGCCGGTGCGTGAGAAGGCCGCGTCCTGACGTTTGGCGAAACGCATCGTTGGGAAGCGATGTCGAAACAAAGAAAGCCGCGGGGCGGATGCCCCGCGGCTTTCTTTGTTTATGGCGATGACTTGCTTGCATCGGAGTTCATGTCGCCCGGTGTGGTGGAGGTGGTGCTTGCTGCCGGATCGACGGTGTTGGGCGAAGCCGGCTTGCTCGGATCTCCAGTGATCGACCGCCGCTACCCAGATCTGGTGCAATGCTTTTGGCGCGGTGCGCTGAAAAAACGGCTTCCCCTTCGGTTCGAATGGTGCTTTAACGCGCCCATCCACAGGGGTGCTCCGTACGGTCGGGGCTGAGACGGGGGCGGCAAAGCCCACAGACCCTAGAAGCTGATCTGGGTAATACCAGCGGAGCGAGGCGGGCTATGTTTTCAGGCGCACAGATTTCCCTATATCCCATGGCCGACGATTTCGTCGGCGTCATCCTCGGCGCGCTCGGCGCGCTCGATCCCTACCGGGACAGGCTCAGGATCGAGACCGACGACATCTCGACCTTGCTGGTCGGGCCGCCCGAAGTGTTGTTCCCGGCGCTGCGCGACCTGTTCGTGGCGGCGGCGCGGAGCGGCAAGCATTGCGTGCTGTCGGCGGCCATTTCGCGCGGCTGCCCGGGCGAGCCGGACGATCCGATCTGCCGCTCCGACGCGTTTGGCGGACCTGTCGGGCCGCTCGGCCCACGCAAGGAAGCCGCCATCACCGCCGTGCGCAAAGCTGCTGCCACCGGCCAGCCGGCGGCGGCGCAATTCTCGCTCTATGTGATGGGCGCCGGCGACCACATGGACGAGATTTATGGCTGCATCGATTTCCTGAAACAGTCCGGCGTCTACGATCGCTCCAAGAATTTCTGCACCAAGCTGCGCGGCGATACGGGCGCGATCTTTTCGGCGCTGAACGAGGCTTTCTGCCGCTTCGGGCCAGGCGCCGGCCACGTAACCCTTGACGTCACGGTTTCGGCCAACAGCCCGTCGGCTGTCTAAGCCGGCCGCGCTTCGGCGCGACCCCGTCAAAGGTTATGCCCGTGGTCTCATCATCAGTCGCGTCACGCCCGCTCGTGGGTTCCCTTGCCAAGGCCGTACCCGCCGTCATCTCGGTCGGCTTGCTCCTTGTGACGTGGGAGATCTACGCCACCTATTCCGGCATCAAGCCGACGATTCTGCCGGCGCCGTCACGCGTCTTCGAACAGGCGATGCTCAATCGCGACGCGCTGATCGACAACGCCATTCCCACCATCCGCGCCACGCTGATCGGCTTTGCCTGCTCGCTCGGCGCCGCCTTCGCGCTGTCGATGTTGGTCGACTTCTTCCAGCCGCTGCGCCGCGCGCTGTTTCCCGTCTTCATCGTCAGCCAGACCTTGCCGCTGGTGGCCATCGCGCCGCTGGTGGTGCTGTGGTTCGGCTTCGGGCTGGCGCCGAAGATCATGCTGGTGGCGCTGGTCACCTTCTTCCCGATGCTGGTGGCTCTGGTACAGGGCTACGAGGCGACCGAGGTCGAGATCGGCCAGATGCTGCGCGCCATGGGGGCGGGGCGCTGGCGCGTCTTCGTGCTGGCGCGGCTGCCTTCGGCGCTGCCCTACTTCTTCGCCGGCTTGAGGATCTCCATCACCTATGCCGTGGTCGGCGCGATCTTCGCCGAATATGCCGGCGCGGCGAAGGGGCTGGGCATCTACATGCTCAACGCCAAGAACAATTTCCGCCCCGATCTGGTTCTGGCCGCTGTCGGCGTCAGTGCCGCGCTCACGCTGATCCTGTTCGGGCTGACGGTGCTCTTGCAGCGCCTCGCCATGCCCTGGGAACGGGCCGGCCGGCAGCCGGCAGGGAAGGGGGCGCAGGGATGAGCCGGCTCGAATTGCGGCATGTGCACAAAGCGTTTGGCGGGCTCGACGTGCTCGCCGATATTTCGCTCAGCGTCGGCGCCGGCGAATTCGTCTCGATCCTTGGGCCGTCGGGCGCCGGCAAGTCGACGCTGTTCCAGCTCCTGACGGGTGCCGAGCATGGCGAGGGCGAGATGTTGTTCGACGGTGCGCCGCTCGACGACCATGGCAGGCATTTCGCCTTCATGCCGCAGCGCGACGCGCTGATGCCGTGGCGGCGCATCCTCGACAACGCGACGCTCGGGCTCGAAGTGCAAGGCGTCAGACGCAAAGCGGCGCGGGCGCGTGTCGCGCCGCTGTTTGCCGAGTTCGGGCTTGCCGGCTTCGAGCGGCATTTCCCGGCACAGCTTTCGGGCGGCATGCGCCAGCGCGCGGCATTGCTGCGCACGGTGGTGCAGGAGCGCGATATGCTTTTGCTCGACGAGCCGTTCGGCGCGCTCGACGCGCTGACCCGCGCGGCCATGCAGCGCTGGCTCGAGCAGATGTGGCGGCACCATCGCTGGACCGCGCTGCTGATCACCCATGATGTGCGCGAGGCCGTGTTCCTGTCCGACCGCATCTATGTGCTGTCGGCGCGCCCGGCCCGTGTGCTGCGTGAAATCGGAGTGCCGTTGCCGCGCCCCCGCGATCCAACCGGCGCCGCCGCGCAGCAGGCCGGCGCACTCGAGGCCGAGATTCTCGACATTTTGCTCAACCCGCAACCATCCAAAGGACATGACCATGACTGACTTGACGCGCCGGCAGGCCTTGCTGCTCACCCTTGCCAGCGGATTTCCGCTGATCGCCGGATCGAACCGCTCCTTCGCGGCCACGCAAAAAGTCAGCGTCGCGCTGGACTGGACGGTCAACACCAACCACATCGGGCTGTTCGTCGCACGCGACAAGGGGTTTTACCGCGAGGCCGGCTTGGAGGTCGACATTCTGCCCTACAGCGATACCGGCGCCGGCACGCTGGTCGCCAACCGCGTCGCCGATTTCGGCATCAACGGCACCATCAGCCTGTTCACCCAGAAGACCGCCGGTGCCGATCTGAAGGCCGTCTATGCCGTGGTGCAGTCGGAAACCGGCCGCGTGGTCTTCAATGCGGCGCGCAGCCAGATCAAAAGCCCGAAAGATCTTGACGGCCTGACCTATGGCGGCTTCGGCAGCGCCTGGGAAAACGCGCTGATCTCGACCATCATCCGCCATGATGGCGGCAAGGGCAATTTCGAAACGGTGACGCTCGGCACATCCGCCTATGAAGCGCTGGCCAACGGTTCGGTCGACTTCACGCTCGAGGTCTCGACCTGGGAGGGCGTCGAGGCCGAACTCAAAGGCATCAAGCAGCGCAGCTTCGTCTATGCCGATTACGGCGTGCCCGACGAACACACGACGCTGATCTCGTCGAGCGAAGCGTATCTCCAGGCAAACCCGGCACTGGCGTCAGCTTTTATCCAGGCAACGCGGCGCGGCTATCAGTTCACCGTCGATCATCCCGGGGAAGCCGCCACGCTGCTGATCGCCGCCAACAAGGATGCCCTGACCAACCCGGCATTGATCGAGGCGTCGCTGAAGGCGCTGATCGACGGCCACTATCTGCGCGCAGAGAACGGCGCCATCGGCGCGATGGATCCGGCCAAGATGGACGCGATCGGCGACTACCTCTTCACCGCCGGCATCTTGCGCGATGCTGATGGTAAGATTCTGGCGCAACGCCCTGATTTCGCGAAGTATTTCGCAAATCTGAACTTGGGGTGAGGTTGGATACGCATCACCAGTAGCGGCCGGCCTACTCCGTTGGCTTGGCGTACGGGGGCGTCCTGCCCCCGTATGCTTTCGGAGGCGTCACTCCGTTTGATACCATTGCGATCTCTCCGGTTAACCGCCCGGCAATGGTTGCATGCAATGGTCCCTTCGAGGGATCATCGGGGTGCTCGCGTTGCTCACGTCAAAAAGTGAAGCGTTTTCGCATAACAAAGAGGGTGGATTTTTCTCCGCCGCGCGAAGGCATGACATGCTGGTCGACCTGCGCGAAGGCTTCTTTCGCGTCTGTGCGCTGGCCTGTGCGGGGCTGTTCGTCTATCGCGGCCTACATCAGCTCGTAGAGGATCCGACCCGGCTCAACGCCGCGTTGGTGGCGATTTCCGAGATACTCACTTTCACATGGCTGCTTCTGTCGCGGCGCCCGGTGACGCGTGACTGGAATCCGCTTACGGTCATCGTCTCCGTGACCGCCAGTTTCGGGGTTGCGTTGATCAGCCTCCAGCCTGGCGTTGCGCTTGTTCCCGTCTATTTCGCCGCGCCGCTGCAGGTCGTTGCGCTGTTGTTCGTCATCTGGGGCAAGATATCGCTGGGTCGTTCCTTCGCCATCCTGCCCGGCAATCGCGGCGTGATGACGGGCGGCGCCTACCGGATTGTGCGGCACCCGATCTATGCCGGCTACCTTGCCGGCCATGTGCTCTATCTGCTCTCGGCCTTTTCCTTCCACAACCTCGCGGTCTATGCGGTCATCACCTATCTGCAGCTGTATCGTATCCTGCGCGAGGAGGCCCTGCTGGCCGCCGAGCCGGAGTATCGCGCTTACATGGAGCGTGTGCACTACAGGCTGTTCTACCGGATATTCTGAGGGCATCTGGCTTGGGATTGGCTAACAGCGCTTCCAAAGCGCCAACTGGATCGTTTGCCTTGACATAGGTCGCTGCTGGGCTGGTCACCCCTCCAGGTTGGTGGCAGGTACGGCCATCAGTGTTTGACGGCCTTTGGGATCCGATGCCTTTGATCGGTGATTGACGTCCGATCTTCGCGCTATGCACCAAGCAGAGAGGCCTGCCAGCAACCGGGAGTCGGCGGCCCTTAAAAATCGTTTTTATTCATATATTTGCAAATATGTCGGTGATGTATATGTTGCAGGAAAAATATTTTCTACATATGTAGTATAGTTTTATTATTCTTATAGTTTCTGTATTTTTTAAATATTCACCATTAACTGCACAGGCATCCGTCGATTTGAAACTGAAGCTCGTCTGTTGCGTAGTTGCGACAGCAATCGGCTGTGCGCCGGCTGCCTTAGCGCAACGACAACAGGAGAGTGTTATGACTTTTACCATCAAAACAGTCGCCAGTGTGTTGGCAGGTAGTGCAATAGTCTTCGTTCTTTCCATGCCGGCAAGCGCAGCCGGTGTCGGTGCCTCGGTTGGCGGTAGCGGCGGCGTCAATGCCGGCGTCGGTGCCTCCATCGGCGGCAGCGGTGGCATCAATGCCGGAGCCGGTGCCAATGTCGGCGGCAGCAATGGCGTCAATGCCGGAGCCGGGGCCAATATCGGCGGCTCGAGCGGCGTCAGCGCCGGATTGGGCGCCTCCGTCGGCGGCAGCAACGGCATCAATGCCGGCGCCGGCGCCAATGTCGGCGGTACGGGCGGCGTTACCGCCGGGCTCGGTGCATCCGTTGGCGACAGCAACGGCATCAATGCCGGGGTGGGCGCCAATATCGGCGATTCGACCGGCGTCGCCGCCGGGCTCAACGCCAATGTTGGCGACACGAGCGGCGTGGGCGTGAGTAGCAATCCGAGCAATCTCTCAAACCCCAGCAATCCGAACAATCCCAAGCTGCAGGGCATCGTTGCCGACATGTCGAACAGCCAGGTGGCGCGCATGAAGAAGCGCTGCGTCGACGTGCTCGGCAACGAAGGTACCTATGATCGCGACCTGCGTCAGCTCTGCCTGCTGATCGCCCGCCGCTGAAGCCAAGACCGCCAGGAGTGGAAGTGCACAGCCAGCCGTGAGGCTTTGATAGCACTCTCCTGGCCTCCGGCCGGTCGGAAGCCCGCCACCCAGGCGGGCTTCCTGCTGTGGAGCGCGTTCGTAACGTCGACGCTCAGGGGCCGCTTTCAGGCTTCCAGGCGAAGAACTCTGCGCCAATTTCCGATCAACATCTCCCCAATTGTCCAGTTGTCTTGAATTGGCCGGTACACGGGTAACTATACCGCTGGTTGCTCACCGTACTTTAGCAACCAATGATAGAGGCTCGGGTTGGTGATACAGCCGGTTTTGAAGTCCGGTTGTTCGAGACAACCCAAGGAGACAGCCATGTTTGGCATCACGAAAAGACTTTCCACAATCCTCGCGGGCGGCGCAGTCGTGGCCGCTCTATGCATGCCGGCCCTCGCTGCCGGAATCGGCGTTGGCGCCGGCGCTTCGGTCGGCGGCAGTGGCGGTGTCAATGCCGGCGCCGGTGCTTCAGTCGGCGGGGGCAATGGCGTCAATGGCGGCGCCGGGGCATCGATCGGCGGCGGCACTGGTGCCAATGCGGGCGCCGGAGCAAGCATTGGCGGCAGCGGCGGCGGCACAGCAGGGCTCGGTGCCACGGTTGGCGGTCAAAATGGTGTCGGTGTTGGCACCGGCGTCGCGGGCATTGGTGGGGCAACGCCCAGCAGTCTGTCAAATTCCAGCCTGTCAGGCGTCGTCGCCGACATGTCCGACAGCCAGGTGGCGCGGATGAAGAAGCGCTGCGCCGACGTGCTGGCCAGTTCGGGCAGCTACGATCGCGATCTGCGTCAGCTATGCCTGCTGATCTCGCGCCGCTAGAGCAGGAAATGTCAGGGCCCGCTGCCGTAAGGTGGCGGGCCCTTTTAATTTGCCGGCGGATCTTCTTCGCGATCACGCGCCGTCACGCGGAACGGTAAGGCCGCTCGAACGTTCTCGTCTTCGAAACACCGCATGCGACGGTGCTCAAACCGGCGCATCAGCGCCCAACGGGAGCGGGAACCATGAGTTTAGGCACCATACTCATCATCATCCTTGTCATTGCGCTGCTGGGCGGCTTCAGCGGGCTCGGCGGCGGACCTTTCTATGGAACGGGCTACTATGGCGGCGGTGGGCTCGGGCTTGTGCTGCTGATCCTCATCGTCCTTGTCGTGCTGGGGCGGATTTAGCAGCTCGCAAGGCTTCGGATAATCGCGATCTCGTGACTGCCAGACAAAGGGAGCGCACCGGATCGTGATGAAAGCAAGCCGGCTTGTGATCCGCCATTCCGCGGGACTCGAGTATGTTTGATTTCGGTCCACACCCCCCGTGGAAACAAGAGGAGAGGGTCCCACCCCTTCATCCTCCTCAAGGCCCGCCCCGGTATACCGGAGCGGGCTTTTGCGTTGAAGCCAAGGGAACCGGCTTGCTTCGAGACAGTTGAGTTTGCGGAAGGCTACCCAATGCCCGCAACACTCAGAACGACACTCTGCGAAATTCGCGATGATCTTCATGTCCTGCGGCGGATGGTGGCGGCTCGTGGTCATATCGAGACCATCCAGGGCATAGACGCCTTGATCGGCATCGCGGAAGCAGAGGCTATCAAGGTCATACGCCGCATCGATCGCGCGGCCTGAACATGAACAGGAAGTAGGATTGGATGAACATCAAGGAGATGACGCGGCAGGACTGCGTCGCCCTTTTGAAGACGCAACGCCTTGGTCGCCTGGCCTGCGTGCGTGACCATAAACCCTATGTGGTGCCGGTCCATTTCGCCTTCGGCGAGAATTCCATTTTCAGTTTCTCGCTTCCCGGCAGGAAAGTCGACTGGATGCGGGCCAACCCCCATGTCTGCCTTCAGGTCGACGATGTCGGCGGTGTCAATGGCTGGAGGAGCGTCGTGGTGGAAGGCCTGTTCGAGGAATTGCCCAAAGCGCCTGATCCGGATGCCGGCATGACCAGCGTCGAAAGGATGACCGTTCCAGTCGATGGCGACCGCAAGCTTGCCTGGTCGCTTCTTGCCACGCATGCGAATTGGTGGGAGCCGGGAGCACTGAAGCCTGGCGATGCCCTCACGCACTCGGGCCGACATCTCTTCTATCAGATCAGGATCGAGGCGCTGTCGGGAAGGCAGGCTTCCTGGTAGCGGTTCTTACGCCGCGCGCGGCACCCGTGAGGTGAACGTTGCCCGGGTGACCGAGACGCTGGTGCCGTCGTTGTCGCTGATGACTTCCACCTTGGCTTCGAGCTGTTTCACCAGCGCCTCCACGATGGCTGTTCCAAGGCCGGTGGCCGGCACGTCGTTGGCGATCTTGCCGACGCCATTATCCGAAACCGTCAGTTTCCAGTCGCTGCCCGCGGTCTCGTAGCTCACCTGGATCCGAGCACCGTCCTTTTCCTTGGGGAAGGCATATTTGATGGCGTTGAGCACCAGTTCGGTGACGATCAGTCCGAGGCTGACTGCCTTTTGCGAATCCATCCTGCCGCCTTCGGTCGTAACGGTGACTTCGATCGGCTGGGCCTCGCCAACCATCGAAGTGGCGAGGCTGCCGCACAGTTTCGAAAGGTAGGAGCCGACATCGATCTCGTCGATGCCGACCGAGGTGTGGAGATGGCGCTGCACTTCGGCCACGGACAGGACGCGTTGATGGGCGTCCCTGAGATGCTGGCGCGTCTCTTCCGAAGTGACCGAGCGCGCCTTCAGCAGCAGGATGCTGGCGATGATTTGCAGGCTGTTGGCAACCCGGTGCTCCATTTCGCGCAACAGCACGTCTTTCTGGTTGAGCAGATCTTCGGTGCGCTTGAGCAACTCCTCTTTCTCTCTCTCGATCACCCGACGGGCGGTGATATCGTTGAAGGCGAGAAGGATGGTGATCGCTGAACTGTGGTCGTAAAGCACCTTGCGGGCATTGAGCAGCATGGTGCGGCGGCCGATCCGCGGGAAATCATGCTCGACCTCGAAGCCGTCCATGGCGGTCTTCTCGGGAATGATCGTCTCCAGCAGCAGGCGAAGGGCCGGAATATCCCACTGGCCGTCGCCGAGCGCGTAGAGCAGCGAGCCCTGGGTTTGCGCGGGGTCGACTTCGAATGTCTTGTAGAAGGAGCGGCTGGCGGCCAGCACGCGAAATTTCTCATCGAGGACCAGGAACGGCTCGGTGATCGTGTTGACGATCGCCTGCGCCAGCGTCTGCGCATCCTCGATATTCGCGATGGGTTGAAACATGGGCAAAAGCCAGACGAGCGGCGTTCTGCCACTCTGGGTATTGATGTTACACCTTTGCCGCGCCGTTGTCGCGAAGTGAATCGCCGGCCACGATGACGTGATGTCCCGTATTGTCACGGAAAAGGCGGGCACTCGGCCCGCCTTCGTCCAGCTGTTCCATTCAGGCCTTCGCCCAAATCGCGGTGCGTCAGTTCGCGCCGCCGAGCTGCTTGGTCATCTTGCAGAAATCGTCATGCGACTTGGCGATGGCCTTGTCGCCGCATTCCTTCGTCATGCCTGCGCGGTCTTCTTCCTTCATGGCCATCCAGGCGGTCTTGAATTCCTTTTCGGACTTCATCGTCTTCATGCCGGAGTCCGTATAGAAAGGCGCCATCTTTTCCGGATTGTCGAGCGCGGAGGTGCCATTGGCAGCGGCCAGCGCCGAACCGGTCATCATTGCAAGCGCCATCGCGCCCATCGTGAGCATCTTGAAGTTCATCGGGGAATTCCTTTCGTAGAGGTCATTGGAATAAACGACCTGCAGACAAACGGCATCGAGAGCAAACCGTTCCTCTATGTGAACATAAATTAAAATTTTTTTATTTTCTCGATCCGGCCAAGGCGGCCGGCTACTCCATATCCGGCACGTCGCCGCTGACAAACAGCGTGGTCGGCGGGCCGTAGTCGCCAAGTGTCGGGTCGGCATCGCGGCTCCAGGCGATGACGCCGACATGTTTTGCCGCCAGAGCCCTGGCGGTGCGTATGGCGCGGTCCTCGCTCTGCTGGTCGGCTGGGCCGAAGGCCGCAAACAATTCACCGTCCTCGCCGCGATCGAACGCGACCACCACGATCAGCTTGGGATTCTTATGCTCTGTTGAATGGGACATGTTGCTCCTTCAACGCGGAACCTACCACACTGTCAGGAACCCACTGCGGGCTTTTTGACCTGTCTTGGTATCGCATTGACATGGGCTTTGTCGCCATATATTGAACAGGACTATACAGGTTCACTGAACAGGTATGCATATGAAGCGACGCGCGGTTCAACTGTCTCCCGGCACGGGCAAGCCCGAGCAGATCGCGACCGTTCTGGAGCATGAAATCCGCTCCGGCGTGCTCGGCTTCGGTGACCGCCTGCAAAGCGAGAACGAGCTCGTCCAACGCTTCTCCGTCAGCCGCAACACGGTCCGCAAGGGCCTCGAGGAACTGTCCAGCCGCGGGCTGATCACCACCAAGGTCGGCATCGGCTCCTTCGTCACCTTCGACGGCAAGCCGGTCGACGATTCGATCGGCTGGTCACGGGCGCTTGCCAATGCCGGCGCCAATGCCGAGACAAGGACGCTGCGGCTGGAGGTCATCGAAGACGCTGATCTCGCTGCCTTGCTGGAGATCGAAAGTCCGTTCTTCATCGCCGTCGACCGGGTGCGCACCAATGCCAGCGATGGTCATGCGATCTCCATCGAGCGCAGCCGCCTGCCGCTGTCGCCGGAGCTGGAGGATGTGCCGCTGCGTGGCCTGCGCGAAGGGTCGCTGCACCAGACGCTGCGCGGTGCCGGCCTCATCCCCGATCATGGCGAGGAATGGGTCGGCATCGAGATGCTCAACGCCGAGGATGCGGCCATCCTCGGTTGCCCGCAAGGCACGCCCTTTCTGCGCGGTCGGCGGCTGACGCGTGCGGCCGACGACCGGCCAATCGAATATGTCACCAGCCTGCTCAATCCCGCGCATTTCGCGCTGCATATGAGGTTCTGAACGATGCCGGACACACTTGATCGCGCCATGGGCGCGCTTGTCGGCGGAGCGCTGGGAGATGCGCTCGGCATGCCGACGCAGCTTCTGTCGCCGGCCCGCATTGCCGAACTCTACGGCCATGTCGAGGATTTCGTCGCCCCCTTCGCCGATCATCCGGTGTCGAAGGGGCTCGCGGCCGGCACCATCACCGACGATACCGAACAGGCGCTGCTGCTCGGCCGCATTCTCGTCGAATCCGGCGAGCGCTTCGACCATGCGCGCTGGGTCAACGCACTGCTCGACTGGGAGCGCGAGGTCAAGGCGCGCGGCAGCTACGATCTGCTGGGTCCTTCGACGAAGCGTGCCATCGACGCCATCAACAATGGCGTGCCGGCGGAGGAGGCGGGGCGCAGCGGCGACACCAATGGCGCGGCGATGCGCATCGCGCCGGTCGGCATCATGATGCCGCTGGAGCCGCTCGATGGGTTCGTCGCCAAAGTGGCCGAGACCTGCCGCGCCACGCACAACACCTCGATCGCCATAGCCTCGGCCGCCGCGGTTGCGGCCGCCGTCAGCCGCGGCGTTGCCGGCGGTGACTGGCGCGCCGCCTCCGGCAGCGCCGTCGCGGCGGCGCGGCGAGGGGCGACGCTTGGCCATTGGGTGACCGGCGGCGACATCGCCGCGCGGATCGTCTGGGCGCAGGATCTGGTGCGCGGCAAGGTAGTGAGCGATGCAATCCGGCTGATCACCGATCTGGTCGGCACCGGCGTCGCCAGCCAGGAATCGGTTCCGGCGGCCTTCGCGGTGCTGGAAGTCGCCAGCGGCGATTCTGGCAAGCGGCCGTTATCAGCGCCAATCTCGGCGGCGACACCGACACGATCGGCGCCATCGCGGCCGGCATGGCCGGCGCCTGTACCGGTTTTTCGCAGTTACCGCAGGACCGTGTCGCTGGTCTCAAAGGTATAGACATGACGGAGGTTCGCGCGCTGGCCACCGACCTAGTGGCGGCGCGGACGTCCGAGGGCCGCTCGAACGACACCGGCCCAGGCAAGGACGCGGCGGCATGAGCGGGCGCCTCGTCAATATCGGCAGCGCGGTGGTTGACTATGTCTACCGCATTGACGCCTTGCCGGCGCCGGGCACCGAGAAGACGGCGTCGAGCTTTGCCCAGCTTGCCGGCGGCGGCTTCAACATGATGGTCGCGGCCAGCCGCACCGGCATGACAGTGGTGTTCGGCGGCCAACTCGGCAGCGGGCCGAATGGCGATTTCCTGCGCGCTGCTTTCGCCGCCGAGGGCATCGAAACGCTGACGCCACCATCGCCTCATATGGACAGCGGCAATTGCGTCGCGATGATCTCGAGCGATGCCGAACGTACTTTCGTGTCGTGGCCGGGCGCTGAAAGCGTGCTCAGCCTCGACATGATGGCGCCCGTCTCCGTCGGGTCGGGAGACTGGGTGTTCACCTCTGGCTACACGCTGAGCTATGCGGGCAGCCGCGATGCGCTGACCGACTGGATCGAGGCGCTGCCGGCAAAGATTCCCTTTGTCTTCGACCCGACGCCGATCATCTCAGACATTCCGCGTGCCATCCTGTCGCGTGTGCTTGCCCGCACCACATGGCTGAGCTGCAACACGACGGAGGCCGCCGAGATTGCCGGCCCTGGTGATGTTGAGGCTCTCGCAGCGCGGCTGCTCGTCGACCATTGTTCTCAAGCGGCCGGGGTCGTCATCCGCTCCGCCGCCACGGGCTGCCATATCCGGCTGGCCGACGGTACGGCGCAAACCGTCGCCGGGTTCAAAGTCGATGCCATCGATACCAATGGCGCCGGCGACACCCATATCGGCGCTTTCGTCAGTGCGCTGGCGCGCGGTGTGCCTCCCTTCGAGGCGGCGCGCTACGCCAATGCGGCGGCGGCCATTTCGGTGACCCGCCATGGCGGGTCGTCGGCGCCGAGCGGTGCCGAAATCCAGACATTCCTGAGCCAGGCCGCCGCGACCGGCGCGCCCGGCCAGACAAAGAAGGCCCATCAGACAGCCTGACAAGCCCGGGAAGCGGGCAAACAAAGAGAGGAACCAACATGCGCATGCCAAGACTGACTGCTCTCTTGACGGCGACCGCCGTCTTCACCACCGCACTCACGCTGGCCGCCAGTGCCGCCGAAGTGCATGTGCTCAACTGGAAAGGCTACGGCGCCGACGAACCGTGGGCGGTCGCTGCCTTCGAGAAAGCGACCGGCAACAAGGTCGTCAACGACTTCTTCAACTCCGAACAGGAAATGCTGACCAAGATCCGGACCAATCCCGGCCTCTACGACGTCGTCATGATCAACGCCGCCTTCAACGACCAGGCGATGGCAGAAAAACTGATCCAGCCGATCGATGTCTCCAAGCTGCCGAACTATGCCGACATCAGCAAGGACAAGGCCGGCTCGCCAATGCTCGACCATGACGGCAAGGTCTACGGCGTGCCGTGGGTTTGGGGGCTGACGGCGCTGGCGATCAACGAAAAATCCTTCGACAAGCCGCCGACGTCGATCGCCGAAATGTGGGATCCCGCGCATAAGGGCCGTGTCGTCATCCGCGACGACGCCGTCGAGGCGGTGCAGTTCGGCGCCATCGCCACCGGCCAGAACATCAACGACATCAAGGATATGGATGCGGTCAAGACGAAGCTCACCTCGCTGATGCCGCAGATCAAGACCTTCTGGAGCTCGGAGAACGACTGGAACCAGATGGTCGCCTCCAACCAGATCGACATCGGCACCTATTGGAGCGGCTCGGCCGACCGCGCCAAGACGCACTTCAAGCTGCCGGTTTCGCTGGTCATTCCAAGGGAAGGCGCCGTCGCCTGGCTCGACGCGTTCTCCATTCCGGTCGGCTCCAAGAATGTCGAAGGCGCACAGGCCTTCATCAACTGGATGATCGACCCGAAATTCTATGTGGAATGGGTCACCAAGGTCGGCGCGCCGGTGTCGGCCAACACCAAGGCGGTGGAAGCGTTGCCCGAGGATGCCTTCAACCGCAAGGTGATGGGCGATCCCGAGGTTGCCAAGCGCATCCAGTTCCAGGCGCCGATCACCGATGCCCAGCGCGAAGCCTATCTGGCGCTGTGGCAGCAGCTCAAGGTCGACGTGAAATAAGTTCGCGTCTCCGGACCAGCCGGCGGTTCGCGCCGGTTGGTCCTTCAATCCTGGGGAGGAGGGTGGCATGGCAGCACAAGGCGCGACCGCATCGCGCAGCGGGTTGAGATCGGCGCTGCCGCTGCTGGCGCCGGCCTATCTCTGGCTGACAGTGGCGATCTTCCTGCCGCTCTCGGCCATGGTCTTCTTCTCCTTCATGACCGACCTGCCGCTGTCGGGAAAGCCGTGGGCGTTCACGCTTGGCAACTATGCCGCTTTCTTCTCGCAGAGCCTCTATCTGACGCTGCTGCTGGCCTCGCTGCGGCTTGGCCTCGAAGTGACGCTGTGGTGCGTCGTCATCGGCTATCCTGCCGCCTATGTGCTCGCCAAGGTGCTGAAGGGGCGCAGCCGCGAGGCGATTTTTCTCCTCGTCATCTTGCCCTTCTGGTCGAACGGGCTGGTGCGCATCTTCTCTTGGGCGATGGTTTTGCGCGAAGGCGGCATCCTCGACACGGCGCTCAACGCGGTGCTGCCATTCAAGATCAACATCGATCTAATGTATTCCTACCCGGCCGTCATCATCGGGCTGGTGCACTCCTACGTGCCCTACATGGTGCTGACCTGTTATCTGACCTTGCAGGCGATCGACGACTCGCTGATCGAGGCCGGGCGCTCGCTCGGCGCCTCGCGGCTGCAGGTGCTGAAGCGGGTGATCATCCCGCTGTCGATGCCGGGACTCGTGGCGGGCGCCGCGCTGATCTTCGTACCCGTCGTCGGCTCCTTCATGGAGCCACGCATTCTGGGCGGGCGTACTGGCACCTTCTACGGCACTGTGATCGAGGACCAGTTTGTCGCCGTGTTCAACTGGCCGCTCGGCGCCGCACTCTCCTTCATCCTGCTGGCCGTGGTGCTGGTCATCCTGGCGATTGCCTCGCCGGTGTTGCGGAGGGCCGCGTGATGATGACGACCCGCATCCTGGAAGGACTCGGCCGGCTTTACGTCGGCTTGCTGCTCGCCTTCCTCTATCTGCCCATCATCATCATGGCGCTGATGTCGTTCAACGTCTCGCCCTTCTACCAACTGCCGTTCGAGTGGACGACGGAATGGTACGCCTCGCTGTGGCAGAACGACCAGTTGATATCAGCGACCTGGAACAGCCTCGAGATCGCAATCATCACCACCATCATCAGCGTGGTGCTCGGCTCGGCAGCATCGCTGGCGCTTTATCGCTACGACTTCCGAGGCAAGAAAGTGCTGCAGGCGTTGCTCTTCCCGCCGATCGCCATTCCGTGGCTGATCACCGGCACGGCGATGCTGATCTTCTTCTTCGGCGTCGGCATCGGCCGTGGCCTGTTTGCCATCCTGCTCGGTCATGTCGCGCTAGCGCTGCCCTATGTCATCGTCGTCGTCTCGGCCCGGCTGCAGACCTTCGCGCCCGAGCTGGAAGAGGCGGCGCGCTCGCTCGGTGCCAACCAATGGCAGGTCACGATGCGCGTCACACTGCCCTGGATCATGCCGGGCGTGATTGCCGGCGGGCTGTTTGCCTTCGCTGTGTCGTTCGATCAGTTCGTCGTCTCCTACTTCCTGTCGACGCCCGGCCAGACGACGCTGCCGGTCGAAATCTACGCCGCGATCCGCAAGGGTTTTACGCCCGAGATCAATGCGGTCTCGACCATCATCATTGTCGTGTCGATGGCGCTGATGCTGCTGACGGCGCGTTTCTTCAAATTCGGCGGAGAGAAATAATGGCCGGCGTGCAGGTATCGAACGTCTCCCGCAGCTTCGGCGCCCACAAGGCGCTGGATGATGTCTCCATCGATTTCGCCGATGGCGGCTTTTATGCACTGCTCGGGCCTTCGGGCAGCGGCAAGACCACGCTGCTGCGCCAGATCGCCGGCTTCGATTTTCCCGACTCCGGCCGTATTTCCATCGGCGGCGAGAGTGTTGAACGCGTGCCGGTCGAGAAGCGGCGCATCGGCATGGTGTTCCAGAACTATGCACTGTTCCCCAATATGAGCGTCGCCGACAACGTCGCCTTCGGTCTGTCGGTGCGTGGCGAGGCCAAGGCGGTGATCGCGACTGAAGTGCAGCGCGCGCTCGACCTCGTGCAATTGGGCAAGCTTGGCGGGCGCCGACCGCATCAGCTCTCCGGCGGCCAGCGCCAGCGCGTCAGCGCTGGCGCGTGCCATCGTCACCAAGCCGCGCGTGCTGTTGCTCGACGAACCACTCGGCGCGCTCGACAAGGCGCTGCGAGTCGACATGCAGATCGAGCTCAAGCGTATACAGCGCGAGATCGGCATCACCACCATCTTCGTCACCCACGACCAGGAAGAAGCGCTGACGATGAGCGACCGCATCGGCATTCTGCGCGATGGACGGCTGGTGCAGGAAGGGCCGCCGGAGGAAATCTACGACCG
This sequence comes from Mesorhizobium huakuii, assembly GCF_014189455.1. Classification (NCBI taxonomy): domain Bacteria; kingdom Pseudomonadati; phylum Pseudomonadota; class Alphaproteobacteria; order Hyphomicrobiales; family Phyllobacteriaceae; genus Mesorhizobium; species Mesorhizobium huakuii. The sequence continues at coordinate 421,520 of NZ_CP050296.1, read as the reverse complement.
GCCAAAAAGCGAATTCGCCGCCACCTTCCTCGGCGACGCCAACATTTTTCGCGGTGACGCGACGGGTAATGGCATCAGGCTGCCCGATGGCACCGCGATCGCTGCCGGCGCGGGCGCGACGCTTGCCGCCGGTGCCAAGGCCAGTTGCGCCGTGCGGCCGGAACGCATTCGGATTGCCACGGATGGCGGAGCCTCCGACGCGACCAATGCGAACATGCTGAAGGGGCAGGTTTCCAAACGCATCTTCGCCGGCAACAACAGCACCTATTTCGTCGAGCGCGCCGGCCAGATGCTGAAGGTCATCGTGCAGAACACCGGTGCCGACAGGCTGGCCGAAGGGCAGGATGTGGTGCTGCGCTGGTCGCCGGAAAGTACGGTGTTGATCGCGGCTGGTTGATTGATGGCATTGACAGTTGGGGCGCTGTCCCGCCATCAGGTCGAGCAAGGCCTGGAACACACCGATGACGCTTGAGCTGACCGCACAGGACCAATCCATGCTCGACGGCGAGCAAGGCCCATCCGCCGCCGCCGCCATGAAAATCCTCGTCGCCTTTTCCAACGCGATCGCCGCACAGGGCCTGCTCGACATCACGGGCGCTCATATCGATGGCTGCCTCTATCACGGCAAGGCCGGGCTCGATTTCGTCGAACGGCTGGTCGAGGGCGGCGGGCGCGTGCAGGTGCCGACGACGCTGAATGTCGGCTCGTTCGACCTCATCCATCCCGGCATGGTGAAGATGCCGGCGGCGGAAGAGGTACCGGCGCGGCGGCTGATGAAGGCGCATATGGAGCTTGGCTGCCAGGCGACCTTCACTTGCGCGCCGTATCAGACGCGGTTTCGGCCTGAATTCGGGCAACAGATCGCCTGGGGCGAATCCAATGCCATCGTATTCGCCAATTCGGTGATCGGCGCGCGCACCAACCGCTATGGCGACTTCATCGATTTGTGCTGCGCCATGACCGGACGCGCGCCGGCCTGGGGTCTGCATCTCAGCGAGAACCGGCGTGGCCGCATCCTGTTCGAACTGGACATCGCCGAGGCCGAACCAAGCGACAGCCTGTTCGTCGGCGTCGGGCTGATCATCGGGCAAGCCAGTGGCGACCGCGTTCCGGTCATCGCAGGCCTGCCGCAGCCGCGTGACGAGGACCAGTTGAAGGCGCTGGGCGCGGCGGCTGCGACAACCGGTGCCGTGGCGCTGTTCCATGCGGTCGGCATCACGCCGGAGGCCGGAACGCTCGACGAAGCGTTCCAGGGCCACGCGCCGGATGAGACGATCCGCATCATGCGGGCTGACATTGATCATGCGCTGGCCAGGCTGTCGATGGTGCCCGACGGCACGCCGCTGGCGGCCGTGTCGCTGGGCACACCGCATTTCTCGCATGAGGAGTGGACGCGCCTGTTGTCCATGCTGCGCGAGACAGCACCGGGCAAGGGCATCCCGATCTACGTCAACACCGGCCGCGCGACGCTGACGCGGCTGCAGGAGGAGGGCGCGCTTGCCGGCGTGGAGGCTTTCGGCCTGATCCCGGTTGCCGACACCTGCACCTATGTCACTTCCATCCTCGAGCGGCTCGATGGGGTTGTCATGACCAACTCCGGCAAATGGGCGCATTATGCGCCGGGCAATATCGGCGTGACCGTCGCCTTCGCCGAGATGAAGGATTGCATCCGCTCCGCCGCGGTTGGGCATGTTGTGCGGGGTGCATTGTGACCCAGTCGGCAGAGCGATCCGGCACTTTCCAGCTGGCCGGCGAGGCCGAGGGCCAGGCGCTGGTTCTTTCACGACCGCTCAGCTTCTGGGGCGGTATCGATGCCGAGACTGGCGACATCATGGACCATTCGCATCCTGGATTGGGCCAGAATGTCGCCGGGAAGATTCTCGCCATGCCGAGCGGGCGAGGGTCGTCGTCCTCGTCGTCGGTGCTGGCGGAGGCTATCCGCCGGGGCACGGCGCCGGCCGGGATTCTTCTGGAGCGGCCGGATCCGATCCTGGCGGTGGGCGCCATCGTTGCCGAGTTTCTCTATGGGATCAGCATGCCGCTGGTAGTGTGTGAGATTGCGGGGATTGTTTCCGGCGACAGGATAGCTATCCGCGCCGGCGTGGATGGCCGGGCGATCATAAGGGCCAAAACAGAAAGCTAGCCGCTCAGATCTCCGGGATGTTTTCCTTGAAGATCACCTGCAGCCTTGGCTGGTGCAGTTCATAGGGCAGTCCCCGGACCGCATGGGTCAGCGTGTTGAGCGCCTCGCGCGCCTCGACGCGTGGGTTCTGGTCGATGACCGCGTCGAGCGTACCGTCGAGCAGAAGATCCTTGGTGCCGTCCGTCACTTCATGGCCGAGGAAGACCATGGATTGCGCCCGGCCGCGCTCCTTGAGCGCACGCGCAATGCCGGTATTGCCAGCGCCGACATTGTAGATCGCGGCAAGGTCGGGGTGCCGGTCCAGAAGCGCTGATGCTTCCGAATAGGCTTTTTCGCGGTCGTCGAGCATTTCGCGCATCTCGACGATCTCGAGATTGGGGGATTCCTCGGTCAGTATGTGCCGGAATCCCATCTCGCGTTCCTCATGGCCGCGATAGGACAGCGAGCCGGCGAACAGCGCCACCTTGCCGGGGCGATCCGGCCCCATGAAGCGGTTGAGCAGATAGCCGGCCAGCCGCCCGGCGGCACGGTTGTCGATGCCGATATAGGCCACCCTCGGCACATGCAGAATGTCGGAGGCTATGGTCACCACCTTGACGTCGTTGGCCGACAGCGAGCGGAGCGCCTCGCGCACCGTCGGATGGTCGAGCGCGATGACGCCGACGCCTTGCGTCTGTCCCCGCAATTCCTGCAGCAGGCGGGCGAGACGGTCGGGATTGAAGCCTTCTATGGTGGCGATGTGGACGTCGAGATCGGGGCGCGCCAGGGCCTGCGCCTCGATGTGCCGGTGCAGCATCTTGATGAAGGAATTGGTACCGGCCGGCAGCGCGAAGTCGAGCCGGATGACCTCGCCGGGCGAGGGCCTGGGCGGCGCGCCGTTCGGGCCTTCGGCGATGTAGCCGAGGCGCTGCGCCATTTCGAGCACGATTTCGCGCGTGCGCGCCCGCACGCCGGGCCGGTTGTTGAGCACGCGGTCGACGGTGGCGGCGGAAACGCCGGCTTCCCGGGCTATGTCAGTCAGGGTGGAACGCACCGTCTTCATCTCCTCAACGCATCAGGATCACGCAATGCCGGCTGCCGGCCTGAGGGCGACGGCTGCCAGTCCTCGGCGATTCTGATGGGAAATGATGTATCCGGCCTTGGCCGAAGTGCAAGCCGTCGGGCTAAATCAGGTTGCCCGGCACGGCTATTCCGGGACGGGAAGACACATTTCCCATCAAATCGAGGCATCTGGAGCGGTATATGAACCCCGGTATGACGCATTTCCTCGCCTCATTGCGATGTTGTGAGGTATTTTGATTATTTATGATGTTGACAGCCTTCCGATACTGCCGTCAATATCCCTCATGGGCTCGTGGAGGAAACATTGAGCCCTGAGGGAGGAATTCCAATGTCTGATCTGATCCGCATATCGCGACGCCGGTTGCTGGCGTCCGGAGGAAAGGCGGCGGTGTTCATTGCCGCCACGGGTATCGCACCGCAATTCATTCGTCCCGGCCGCGCCTTTGCGGCCGACGCGCTGGCGCCGGGCATGATCGGCGGCCCGACCGGCTTCGAGGGCGCCGAGCGTTATCAATATGGAGCGGATACGCCGGAAGGCCGCGCCATCGAGGCGGCCAAGGCGCTGAAGGGCGCCGGCAAGGCGCCGGCCAAGATCGTGCTCGGCCTGTCGGACGGCTCGATCGGCCAGCTGACGCAGCCTTTCCCGGCCGGCGCGCCGTCGATCAAGGAGCTGTGGGAAAAAGAGACCGGCATTCCGATCGAGATCGTCGGCCTGCCGAACGGCCAGGAATTCACCAAGACGATGCAGGACATCTCCACCAAGGGTGGGGCCTATGACATCTATTCGACCGAGTGGAACCGCCTTGGCGATCTCGCCGAAACCGGCGGCATTGCCAAGCTCGACGACTTCGTCGCCCAGTACAAGCCGGAGTGGGACGATCCCAAGACCGGCTATGTCGACGGCGCCAAGGGCGTGTCGCTGCTCAACAAATATCGTGGCTCGAACTATGGCGTGTCGCTCGACGGCGACTTCCAGACCTGGGTCTACCGCACCGACCTGTTCGGCGACGCCGCCGAGCAGAAAGCCTTCAAGGACAAATACGGCTACGATCTGGCGCCGCCGAAGACCTGGAAGCAGCATGGCGACATCGCCGCCTTCTTCCAGCGTCCGGACAAGGGCCTGTTCGGCTCGACCGATTTGCGCAACCAGGGCTGGGGCTACACCAACTGGTACCAGCGCTATGTCTCGATGGCCTCGCCCAACCAGTTTCTGTTCGGTGACGACGGCAAGCCGCTGATCAATTCCGAGCACGGCATCGCCGCCACCAATGAATATGTCGGCTCGCTCGTCCACCATTCGCCGGATGCGATCTCCTGGGGCTGGCCGGAGCAGTACGGCAATTTCGCCAAGGGCGGTGCGGCGATGACCTGCGCCTTCTCCAACCTGCCGAAATTCCTCGACAATGCCGGCAACAAGGATTCGGCCGTCACGGGCAAGATAGGCTCGATGCTGCCGCCCGGCCGCGAGATCGACGGCAAGCTGATCAGCCGCTCGGTGCTGTGGTTCTCGCTCACCGGCATGGTCTCGTCGCAGTCGAAAAACCAGGAGGTGGCCTATCTCCTGCTGCAATGGCTGGGCTCGGCCCGCATCTATGCCTGGATGAGCGCCAATCCCGGCGGTTATCTCGATCCGTTCCGGCTGTCGGATTTCTCCGATCCGCTGGTGCGCCAGACCTACCATGCCTATCACATGGATGTGGTGCGCGAGACGGTCGCCCGCACGGTGCCGACCATCAACTATCCCGGCGCCACCGCCTTCCACAATGCGCTCGACGAAAACCTCATGGCCTCGCTGACCAAGGCCAAGACCGCTGAACAGGCGATGGCCGACACCGAGACCGAGTGGAAGAAGATCGCCCGGCGCATTGGCGAGGACAAACTGCTCGAAGCCATCAGAACCAACAAGGAGGCCTGGCCGACCGTTCTCGATCCGATCAGCTGATCCGTCTCCCTGGATCAGAGCCGGAGGGGAGGGGCGAAAGCTCTTCCCCTCCGCACTCAACGCCACCAGCAAAAGCAGCCAGATGAAGCGTTCCGTTCCTTTCGAGATATTCCGCTACGCCGCGATCCTCGCGGCGATGGCGGTGACGCTGGTGCCGATCCTGTGGATGGTGTCGATGGCCTTCAAGCCGATCGCCGAATGGTCGGCGACCGGCGCCGACCTGACATGGTGGCCGAAGAACCCGACGCTCAGCAATTTCCGCTTCGTTTTCGGCGAATCCACCAACAGCCTGATAGTGGCGCTCGACCGCACCGCGCTGAAACCGATACTGTCGTCGCTGCTGTCGGCGGTGTTCGGCACCGCGATAGCCATGTCGGCGGGCACTGCGGCGGCCTACGGGCTGTCACGCTTCGGCTCCGGACAGAACCTGCCGCTGGCGCTGATCCAGCTCAGGTTGTTTCCGCCGATGGCGGTGATGATCCCGGTGATGATCATGTGGGCCTTCCTGAACTTCACTGACAGCTGGTGGGGATTGGCGCTGATCTACGGCATCGTCACTCTGCCCTTCGCCTTCTGGCTGATGAAGACCTTCTTCGACGACATGCCGCGCGAGATCGAGGAAGCCGCTTTGGTCGAAGGCTGTTCGCGGCTGCGCGTCTTCACCCGCATCACGCTGCCGATGATGCGCGCGCCGCTCGCCAGTGCGGCCCTCTTCGTCTTCATCCTCAATTGGTCGGACTATCTGATCGCGCTGCTTCTAACGACGCGCGAATGGGTGACCATCCCGGTCTACATGGCCTCACTGTCCTCCTCGATGACCGGCCAGCTCTATGGCGCCAAGGCGGCGCTTGGGCTCATTGCAGCCGTGCCGCCCGTCATCATGGGCATCGCCATCCAGCGCCATCTGGTGCGCGGGCTGACATTCGGGGCGCTCAAGCAATGAGTGCGGTGACTGTTTCGGAGGACGAAATGGGTGCTGCGCGTGCGAAGCCGGCCCTGCGAGACGAAGGCGCGCGGCTGGGCTTCCGGCTGACGCTGCCGGCGCAGATCCTGGTGCTGTTCATCTCGGTCTTTCCGCTCTTGATGCAGCTCTACATCAGCGTCACCGACTGGTCGCCGCTCTCGGGCCTCGGCTGGTGGAATGCCTGGGAGATGTGGAACAGTTTCGCCAACTACACCGATCTTGCCGCCGATGCCCGCTTCTGGAGCGCGCTGAAGCGCACGGCGATCGTCATGATCGTCTGCGTGCCGGCGGAGTTCCTGCTCGGCTTGGCGCTGGCGACGCTGTTCGCCGACGATTTTCCCGGCAAGCGCATCTTCTATTCAATCCTGCTGATGCCGATGATGGTGGTGCCGGCGGTGGCCGGCTACATGTTCTTCATGCTGTTCCAGTCGGGCGGCCCGGTGAACGACATTCTGTCCGCCATCACGGGCACACCAGTCACCATCGCCTGGCTGTCGGATCCGACGCTGGCGCTGATCGCGGTGATGATCGCCGATATCTGGCAGTGGACGCCGCTGATGTTCCTCATCCTGCTGGCCGGCCTGGTGGGCGTGCCGGAGGACCAGATCAAGGCCGCGACCTTGCTCGGCGCCAATCCCTGGCAGCGCTTCGTCACCATCGTGCTGCCGAAGATGAAGACCATCATCATCATCGCGCTGGCGATCCGGGTGATCGAGAACTTCAAGATCTTCGACACGCTCTACATCATGACCGGCGGCGGCCCCGGCGTCGCCACGGAAACGATTTCCGTCTATATCTACAAGGTCACCACGCAGGATCTGATCTGGGGCTATGTGGCGGCGATCGCGCTCGCCATCCTGATCGTGCTCTCCATCGTCGCCGTGTTCGCCATGAAGCGCATGGCGCGGGCAAGGCAGGTTGCGGCATGAGCACGATCCAGCTGCGCAACCTCACCAAGACGTTCGGCGACTTCACCGCGCTGAAGACCATGGACCTCGACATAGCGAATGGCGAGTTCATGGCGCTGCTCGGGCCATCGGGCTGCGGCAAGTCGACGACGATGAACATGATCGCCGGCATGGAGGAGCCGACCAGCGGCCGGATCCTGTTTGGCGAGCGCGACATGGCCGGCGTGCCGATGGGCCGGCGCGGCGTCGGCTTCGTGTTCCAGAACTACGCCATCTTCACCCATATGACGGTCCGGCAGAATCTGGCCTACGGCCCGAGGATGCGCGGCGCCGCCAAAGCCGAGATCGACCGCCGCGTCGGCGCCATCGCCGAGCTGCTGCAGCTGACGCCGCTGCTCGACCGCAAGGCGGATAGGCTTTCGGTCAACATCTTGCAGCGCGTGGCGATCGGCCGTTCGGCGATCATGGAGCCGGCGATCTTCCTGCTCGACGAGCCGCTCTCCAATGTCGACGCGGCCTTCCGGGCGGTGATGCGCACCGAGCTCAAGCAACTGCAGCGCCAGTTCAAGCAGACCATGGTGTACGTCACCCACGACCAGCTCGAAGCCATGACCATGGCCGACCGCATCGCCGTCATGGATCATGGCGTTTTGCAGCAGGTCGGCACGCCGCTCGAAGTCTACAACAATCCGACCAATGTCTTCGTCGCCCGCTTCATCGGCGCGCCGGGCATGAACCTGCTCAAGGGCAGGCCGGCGGAGAGCGATCGTGGGCTGGTCGTCGATCTCGGCCCGCTGGGTGCGACGCCGCCGCTGCCGGATGAGCTGGCGGCGACCTTGCGGGGTGCACGCGGCGATGTGCTCTACGGCTTTCGGCCGGAGCAGGTGGCCCTGGCGCAGGATGGGCGCGGGCTTGCCATGCCTGTCACCTTCGTCGAGCGCATCGGCGCGCGCACCATCGTCCATCTCGGCCAAGGCGAGGGCGCGGTGAAAGCGGTCTTCGACAATGATGTCGGGTTGTCGATCGGGCAAACCGCGACCGTTGTGCCCACGGCTGCATCGGTGCGCATTTTCGACGCCGCCAGTGGCCTTGCGATGAGGGCAGGTTGAGATGGCTGACATCGTCTTTCGCAATGTGACCAAGCGCTACGGCAACACAGTCGCCGTCGACGACGCCTCGTTCACGGTCAACGACAACGAGTTCTTCTGCTTCTTCGGGCCGCCGCTGTCGGGCAAGTCGACGATCCTGCGCCTGGTGCTCGGGCTGGAGAGCCCGGACGCCGGAGAGATCCTGATCGGCGGCAGACCGGTCAACGCGGTGTCGCCGGCCGAGCGCAATGTGGCGATGGTGTTCCAGAACCTGGCGCTGTTCCCGCATATGAGTGCGCTCGACAATGTGCGCTTTCCGCTGGTCGAACGCGGCGTTGCCGAGCTCCAGATCAAAAAGCGCGTCGCCGATGTCGCGGCCAAGCTGCATATCGGGCACATCCTGCACAAGCCGCCGGCACAGCTTTCGGGCGGTGAGCGGCAGCGCGTGGCGATCGCGCGTGCGCTGGTGCGCGACCCCAACGCCTATCTGATGGATGATCCGATCTCGGCGCTCGATGCGCGGCTGCGCGAGGAGACGCGTGTCGAGCTGAAGCGCATCCAGCGCGAGCTCGGCAAGACGCTGATCTACGTCACCCACGACCAGGAAGAGGCGATGTCGATCGCCGACCGCATTGCCATACTGGACAATGGCAGGATCAGGCAGATCGGCGCGCCGGCCGAGATCTATGACCGTCCGGCCAACACCTATGTGGCGCGGCTGCTCGGCTCGCCTGTCATGAACATCCTGAAATCGGCCCGGGGCGAGGGCGGCGTCGAGGCAGCCGAAGGCACGATCCGCATTGCCGACAAGGCGGCTCCCGCCGATGCCGTCGAGATCGGGCTGAGGCCGGAGGATATCAAGGTCAGGCCGTGGGCGGATGGGGGCCAGGGCCGCCCGGCGCGGGTGTTCGAGGTCGAGCCGCTCGGCGGCTACACCGTGGTGACACTCGCCGCCGGGCAGGCGCGGCTGAAGGCGCTGTTGCGAGGCCAGCCTGACATCAGGCCTGACGCCATGGTGGCGATATCCTGCGAGCCGGCCCGCGTGCATTATTTCGGACAGAGTGGGGGAGCGCTGGCACGATGACCGCGGCCGCAAGGACAGAATTTCGGGAGGAAGACATGGCAGGCAAAGGCTTCGAGCCGGACGTTAAAGTCCGCACGAAAGAATACAGGATCGGCTGCGTCGGCGCCGGCATGATCATGGCCGAGTGCCATCTCGCCGCCTATCACGAGGCCGGCTTTCCCGTCGTGGCGATCGCCTCGCGCACGCCGGCGAATGCGCAAAAGGTCGCCACGCGCTGGGGCATCCCGACGGTGCACGATACGCCGGAACAGCTGATCGAGGACGAGACTGTCGAGATCATCGACCTGGCCTTTCCGCCCGACCTGCAGCCAGCGCTGATCCGCCATGCGCTGAAGCAGAAGCACATCAAGGCGATCCTGGCGCAGAAGCCTTTGGCGCTGTCGGTCGAGGAAGCCGTCAAGCTGCGCGACGAGGCGGCGAAGGCCGGCAAGATCCTCTCGGTCAACCAGAACATGCGCTACGACCAGTCGATGCGTGTGCTGAAGCAGATCATGGACAGCGGCGCGCTGGGCGACATTGTCTTCGCGCAGATCGACATGCATGCCATCCCGCACTGGCAGACGTTCCTCGAGGATTACGACCGGCTGACGCTCGCCAATATGAGCGTGCACCATCTCGATGTGCTGCGCTTCCTGTTCGGCGACCCCGACGAGATCACGACGCTGACGCGCAAGGATCCGCGCACCAAATTCGACCACCTGGACGGCATCACCGTGTCGACCCTGCGCTTTCCGTCCGGCATGCTTGCTGTATCGCTGGAGGATGTCTGGTCCGGCCCGCGCCAGGAAGGATACAAGGACGACCAGCACATCAACTGGCGTGTCGACGGCACCAAGGGCGTCGCCAAGGGCACGATCGGCTGGCCGACGGGTGCGGCCTCGACGCTGACCTATGCCTCGGCCGAGACCACCGGCGGCGAATGGGTGAGCCCGAGCTGGGAGACGATGTGGTTCCCGCATGCCTTCATCGGCGTCATGGAGCAGCTGCAGCATGCGGTGAAGACCGGCACGCCGCCGGCGCTCTCCGTCGCCGACAATGTCAAGACCATGGCGCTGGTCGAGGCGGGCTATCGCTCGATGGCATCGGGCCGCACGGTCAAGCTTTCCGAAATCGCTATCTGATCACCGCAACCGAAACACCAGACAACTGAATCGCTTACAGGGAGGAATTCACACCATGATGCAGGCAGGCATTTTCACGGGCTATTTCCCGTACGGCCTCGAAGAGACGGCGAAGAAGATCCGCGGGCTCGGTTTCAACACGGTGCAGCTCGACCTGCATTTTAGGGATGTCGACCTGTCGGCCGGGCAGATTACCAAGGACAAGGCAAAAAAGGTGCGCGACGTCTTCCGCGACCACAATCTGCCGGTCTGCTGCGTCTCGGGCTACACCAACATCATCCATCCCGACAAGGCCGAGCGCGACAAGCGCGTCGGCTATCTCAAGGAGATCATCCGCAACGCCCGCCATTTCGGCTCGCCTTACGTGATCTCGGAGACCGGCACCTACAACACCGAATCCGACTGGGTGCATCACCCCAAGAACAAGACCGAAGAGGGCTTCGAGGAATGCCGCAAGGTGATCGCCGACCTTGCCCAGACAGCCTATGACCACGGCGCGGTGTTCCTGCTCGAAACCTACGTCAACAACGTCGTCGGCTCGGTCGAGGAGACGGTGAAGATGTTCGCGCAGGTCGACCATCCCGGCCTTGGCCTGCTGATGGACCCGACCAACTATTTCGAGACGCACAACATCGACAGGATGGACCAGATCCTGAACCAGGTGTTCGACACGCTGACCGACAAGATCAGGATCGCCCACGCCAAGGACGTCAAGCGTTCGGGCGACGACAAGTCGGAGAAGCACGCCGATATCGGCGACGCCGATGCGATGGAAAGCCACACGTTCCGCGGTGTCGGCGAGATCGAACTGCCGGCGCCGGGCCTCGGCTCGCTGAACTACGACCTCTATCTCAAGCGACTGGCTGAGAAGCATCCGAACATCCCGGTCATCATCGAGCATCTGTCCGAAGACGACGTGCCGCGCGCCAAGACATTCCTCGACGGAAAGTTCCGTGCCAACGGCCTGTGAAGGCAGTTCGCGCCGCCGGTCGAAGGATGACAGTGCAGCGAATGAAGCAGTCGTGACATGGTAGAGCTTTACGGCAAGACGCTGTCGCGACGGCAAGTGGCGGAGCGGTCCGGCATGCTGTCGCAATTCGCCGGCGTGCGGCTGATGACGCTTGGCGACGGCATCGAGCGCGGCATCCGCATGCTGGAGTTCCGCACCGGCTCGGGCCTGCGCTTCACAGCGCTGGTCGACCGGGCGCTCGATATCTCGGACTGTGACTTCAAGGGCCAGGCGATCGGCTGGCATTCGCCGAGCGGCTTTCGCCATCCCGGCCTGCACGATTATGAGGGGGAGAGCGGTCTCGCCTGGGCACGCTCCTTTTCCGGCCTTCTCGTCACCTGTGGGCTGGATCACATATTGGGCCGCGAAGACGTGCCGGCAGAAAACTACAACTATCCAGGCAAGAAGACCGTCACCCATGCGCTGCACGGACGCGTCGGCACGATCCCGGCGCGGCTGACCGGCTATGGCGAGCGCTGGGATGGCGACCGCTGCGTGCTGTGGGCCGAGGGCATCGTCCAGCAGTCGGCGGTGTTCGGAGAGGATCTGCATCTCATCCGCCGCATCGAGGCCGATGTCGGCGGCAATGAGATCCGGCTGTCCGACCGTGTCGTCAATCACGGCTTCAACCGCACGCCGCATATGTATTTCTATCACGTCAATGTCAGCCATCCCTTGCTCGACCAAGGCTCGCGCTATCTGGCGCCGATCCGCGACGTGGTGTGGGCCGGCCATGCCGGCGCGCGCTACGAGGCGCAGAAGGTCGGCTACCGCACCATGCCGGAACCGCAAATGGGGTTCAGCGAGCAGGTCTGGCAGCATGAGATGGGCGCCGACGCAAAGGGCCAAGTGCCGGTGGCGGTGGTCAACGACCGGCTCGGCCTTGGCTTCGAAGTGGTGACGCGCAAGGATCAATTGCCTTGCGCCTATCAATGGCAGAATTTCCAGGCCGGCCAGTATGCGCTGGGCATCGAGCCGTCGACGCATCATGTGCTCGGCGATCTCGCCGCGCGCGAACGCGGCGAGATGATCTGGCTGGAGCATGGCGAAGCCAGGGCCTACGATGCGGTGTTCCGGGTGCTCGACGGTGCTGGTGAGATTGCCGCGGCCGAAGGCAGGATCGCGGCCATCGCCCGCCAGCCAGAGCAGGACTATCCCAGGCCTTCCGGCACCTTTCCAAGACTGGCGGGCAGGGCATGAGTGACACATTTATCCAAAGCAAGCCCTCCGGCCGGCGAACCGGATTGCCAGCGGTGCATGACGATTGGAGGTCGATGTGACGACGATGGCAAAAAAGCGCGATTACAGCCTGGTCGGCGAAAGCACGCGGGCCGCGATCGAGACCGGACTTGCCTCGGCCGAGTGGTATCACACCGACGTGCCGCGCAAGGCGATGAAGGAGCTTATGCAGCGCTCGGACGGTCCAGCGATCCGCGACACCATCATCTGGCTCGCTGTCATCGTGGGTTCGGCCGCCGGCATCGTCTGGTTCTGGGGCTCTTGGTGGATGGTGCCGTTTCTGTTCGTCTATGGCGTGCTCTACGGCTCGTCGAGTGACTCGCGCTGGCATGAATGCGGCCACGGCACGGCGTTCCGCACGCGCTGGATGAACGATGTCGTCTACCACATCGCCTCCTTCATGCTGATGCGCAATCCCGTGCAATGGCGCTGGAGCCATGCCCGCCACCACACCGACACCATCATCGTCGGCCGCGACGCCGAGATCGCCGTCATGCGTCCGCCCGACCTGTTGAAGGCGGCGCTGGCCTTCACCGGCATTCTCGATTTCCGCTATTCGCTGCCGACGCTGGTGCGCCAGGCCTTTGGCACGCTGTCGGACGACGAGAAGAGCTACATCCCCGAGATGGAACAGCACAAGGCGGTGGTCGCCGCCCGCTGGCACGTCGCCATCTATATCGTCACGATCGCGCTTGCGGTCGTGCTGCGATCATGGGTGCCGCTGGTGCTGATCGGTCTGCCGCGCCTCTATGGCACCTGGCACATGGTGACGACCGGCCTGCTGCAGCATATCGGGCTCGCCGACAATGTCGTCGACCACCGGCTCAACACCCGCACCGTCTACATGAACCCGATCAGCCGGTTCATCTACTGGAACATGAATTATCATGTCGAGCATCACATGTTCCCGATGGTGCCGTATCACGCACTGCCCAGGCTGCATGAACTGATCAAGCACGATCTGCCCGAGCCGAACCCGTCAATGTGGCATGCCTATCGCGAGGTCTGGCCGGTGCTGCTGCGGCAGCTGAAATACGAGGATTTTTATCTCAAGCGCGAACTGCCGCCGACGGCCAGGCCCTATCGCGGCGAGTTCCACGAGGTCGATATGTCGGCGGCGGCTGAATAGCTGAGGAGACCGGGATGGCCGATTGGGTTGAAGCGTGCACGGTGGACGACGTCGAGGCAGAGGACGTCATCCGCTTCGATCATGGCGGCCGCACCTTCGCGGTCTACCGCTCGCCGGATGACGAGTTCTTCGCCACCGACGGCTATTGCACGCACGAGAAGGCGCATCTGGCCGACGGGCTGGTGATGGACGACATCATCGAATGTCCGAAACACAATGGCCGCTTCAACTACAAGACTGGCCAAGCCAAGGGCGCGCCGGTCTGCGTCAATCTCGCGACCTATCCGGTGAAGATCGAGGCCGGTAAGGTGATGATCCAGATTTGACGCGTGGAACTCGATCCAGCATCACAGAGGGGACGTTTTGATGAGCCGAAAGAGACCGACCGTCGCCGATCTGCGCGCGATGAAGGGCAAGCGCCAGCTGACCATGCTGCGCGTGCTCAACCTGGACGAGGCGGAGGCCGCCGAACGGGCAGGGGTCGACATAGTCTCAGTGCCGCCCGAACTTGTGCTCAACCCGCAGTACCGCGATGCGGCGCCCAGCCTTTTCACAATGCCGGGCGAAAACTTCTTCGAGATCGGCACGGCGGATGATTTCGTGCGCTGGGCCTTCCGGCTCTACAAGGCGAGCGCCGACGCGGTCTATTGCAGCGCCGGCTATGCCACGATCAAGCGTATGGCCGAAGACGCCATCCCCGTCATCGGCCATGTCGGCCTCATTCCGTCCCGCGCCACCTGGACCGGCGGCTTCAAGGCGGTCGGCAAGACCGCCGACACAGCCCTCCAGGTGTTCGAGGCGGTGAAGCAGCTGGAGGCCGCCGGCGCCATCGGCGCCGAGATCGAAGTGGTGCCGGTCGAGGTGGCCAAGGCGATCTCGGAACGCACCTCGCTGATCATGCTGTCGATGGGGGCGGGCACCGGCTGCGACGCGCAATATCTGTTCGCCGACGACATCCTTGGCCAGAACCGGGGCCACATGCCGCGCCACTCAAGGTCTACCGCAATTTCGCCGCCGAGTATGACCGGCTGCAGGCGGAGCGGGTGGCGGCCTTCTCGGAATATGTCGCCGACGTCAACAGCGGCGCCTATCCCGAGGACAGGCACATCGTGCACATGGATCCGGCCGAGCTCAGCCTGTTCATGAAAAGGGTAGACGCAAAGAGCTGATTATTCGGCTTCTTTGCCGACTGTCGCAGTGCCTCGCCACGCTCCATTGGCAAGCATGGCGTGGAGCACCTCGGCGTCGGCCCCCAGCGGCCGGTCGTCCTTCAGCATCGATACATGCGCGCGCACCGCCGCATAGATCGCGCCGGTGCGTGGTGCGAGCGTCAACCCTTCACGCAGGTCGACGGCCTGGGCGGCGGCCATCAATTCAAAGGCGATCAGCCGTCGCCACAGCGCGATCATCCCGGCGCATTTCGAAACAGCGAGCAGCGACTGGGTCGCGTGGTCCTCGACGCCTTCCGAAACGGGCAGGAAGTCGAGCATCACCGGATTGGCCTTGTGGCGGATGGCGGCCAGAATTGATGTCGCCGTCTTCTGCAGCGGCACGAAACCGGCCGACGCGCCACCGATGGGCGACAGGTATTTGGTCAGGCCGTTGCGGCCCGAACCGGTGAGCTGGATGAAGCGGGCGACGCTCGCGGCGGCACATTGCGCGATCGCCAGGCTGAGTGTTTCGAAAGCCAGCGAGAGCGACGCCGTATGGAAATTGCCGGTCGACATCACCAGTTCGTCATCGCCCAGCACCAGCGGGTTGTCGGCGGCGGCGTTGAGTTCGATCTCGACGGCGCGTTTTGCCTGGCCGATCGCCTCGATCAGCGCGCCATGGATCGACGGCATGCAGCGGATCGACAACGGGTCTTGCAAGGTGGTGGGCGCCGGCATCTCGTCGCGGGCGAGAAGGTCGTGTAGGGCTTTCGCCGCCTCCTGCTGTCCGGCGGCCGGCCGCGCCATCTGCAGGCGCGGATCGAGGATGGTGCGGTTGGCGCCAAATCCTTCCATGGTCAGCGCGCCGGCCTGCTGCTGCTGGGCCAGCGCCGACAGCGTATCCGTTATCGCGAGGGCACCGCTGCCGGCGGAGACCGCCGAGGCGTTGATCAGCGACAGTCCATCTTTCGGCGCCAGGCTGATCGGGGCGAGGCGGGCCATCATCAGTGCCTTGGCCGCCGGCATGCGGCGGCCCTGGTACTCGGCTTCGCCTTCGCCAATCAGCAGCCGGGCAAGCGCGGTCATCAGCACGAGGTCGCCGGCGCCAATCGAGCCGAGCGACGGCATCACCGGATGGACGCCGGCATTGAGCGCATCGACCAGCGCGACGAACACGGCGGGCGACAGGCCGGAGCCGCCGGCCGACAGCATCGAGGCGCGGGCGACCATGGTGGCCCGCACGGTCTCGACCGGCAGGGTTTCGCCGACCGCGCCGCTGCGGCCCTCCAGCAACTGACGCTGGAAGGCGCTGGCGTCGCCTTCGACGGAGGTGCCAAGATTGGCGCCGAGCCCGGTGTTCAGGCCATAGATCTGCTGGCCGGAGGCAGCGGCTTGGTCGAGCACTTTTCGCGCCTTCTCCAGCCTGGCGATGATTTCGGGTCCGATCTCCACCCTGCGCGTTTCGCGGGCGACGGCGGCGACATCGCCAGTGCCGACACCGGCTCCGGTGAGGACGAGCGCGCTCATGCGAAACGCAGCCTCTGGCCGATGCCTTTTTCCCCTGCCTTGGCCAGCATCGCCTTGCCCAGCGCAATATCGGAGAGCGACAGGCCGCGATGCCAGAACAGGATGGTCTCGTCGTCGCTCTCACGCCCGGATTTGAGGCCGGCGGCGATCTGGCCGAGTTCGGCGTGCAGCGTCGTCTCGCTCAGCCGTCCGGTCTCGACATGGGCGCGCAGCGAGCCGAACTTGCCGCCCTTGCACTGGCCCCAGTCGTCAACGACCATCTTCTGCATGATGTCGGTCAGCGACAACTCCACCGCGCTCATCGTGCCATAGGGCACGACCAGCGCGCCGGGCTTGACCCATTCGGTCTTGAGCAGCGGCTGCGGCTCCGGCAGACGCGAGGCCTCGACGACGATGTCGGCGCCCTTGACGCAGCTCTCCCAGTCGACCACGGCCGTAACCTTCTTGCCAAGATCGGTGGAGAGTTTGGCGGCAAAGCCGTCGCGGCTTTCCGGGCGGCGCGAATGGACGCGGATCTCGTCGAAATCGAAGAGATGGTCGAGCAGCCGCACGTTCCAATAGGCAGTGCCGCGCGCGCCGATATGGGCCAGCACCTTCGAATTCTTGCGCGCCAGATGCTTGGCGCCTATGGCGGTGACGGCGCCGGTGCGCATGTCGGTGATGACGGTGGCGTCAAGGATGGCACGCGGCGTGCCGGTGCGCGGATCGAACAAATTGAGGATACCGAATTCCGAGGGCAGGCCGTGCAGATAATTGTCGACATAGTCGCCGACGATCTTCACGCCCGCCGTGTCGAGCGGCGCCACATAGCCGCGCAGAACATTGAAATGGCCGTGGAAGGATGGGTCCGGTTCGAGATGCACGCGCGGCTCGATTACCGTCTGGCCCTTGCCCTGGGCGACCAGGCCCGCCTCGACGGCGGCGATGATTTCGCCATCGGTCATATCTAGCGCTTCGATGTCGAGGGCATTGAGATAGTCGATATAAATGGGCTTCATTTTATGCGCGTACTTTCCTCGGTCGCCCCGTGCATCCCATAGCAGGCCACGACGCGACACGAAAGTTTGTTGCGCTGTGTCTGGACGCTGCCGGCTAAATGCTGTTCAAACCGGACCGACATGACTGCCATTCCCGACACCGAAGCCTTACCCGAAACGGCCACCAATCCGCGGCGCGTGGCGCTGATCGTGGCCATCGCCTTCTTCATGCAGCTGCTGGATACGACGATCATCTCGACCTCGCTGCCGCAGATGGGCCAGTCCTTCGGCGTGCCGGCGGTGGCTATGAGCATCGGCATCACCGTCTACATGCTGACCATGGCGGTGTTCGTGCCGCTGTCGGGCTGGCTCGCCGACCGCTTCGGCGCGCGCAACATCTTTCTCGCGGCGATCGCGCTGTTCACGCTGGCCTCGCTCGCCTGCGGTTTCTCTGAAAACCTGACTGAATTCGTCGCCGCACGCGCCGTGCAGGGGCTGGGCAGCGCGCTGATGACGCCGGTCGGGCGTATTCTCGTCCTGCGCAACGCCTCGAAATCCGAGCTGCTTAACGCCACCGCACTGATCACCTGGCCGGCGCTGTTCGCGCCGGTGGTCGGGCCGGTGCTCGGCGGTTTCATCACCACCTACCTGTCCTGGCACTGGAATTTCTTCATCAACATCCCGCTTGGGCTGATCGGGCTGGCGCTGGTCGCCCGCTTCATCCCCGGCGACCGCGAGGCCGATCCCAAGCCGTTGGACTGGCCGGGATTTTTCCTGACCTCACTCGGGCTCGCTTGCCTGCTCTACGGCCTCGAGCGCATCGCACACCCGGAGGATGGCTTGCTGCAGACGGTGCTGCTGATCGCGGCAGGCATCGTCATCGGCTGGCTGGCGGTGCGGCATCTCCGGCGCGCGCCGCATCCGCTGCTCGACCTCGCCTCGTTCAAGGTGCTGACCTTCGCCATCTCGACGCTGGCCGCCGGCACCATCTTCCGGGTGGCGATCAACGCCACGCCGTTCCTGCTGCCGCTTTTGTTCCAGGTTGGCTTCGGCCTCTCGCCCGTCGATGCCGGCTTGATGATCCTGGCCTATTTCCTCGGCAATCTCGGCATGAAGACGGTGACGACGCCAACGCTGCGGCGTTTCGGTTTCCGCTCGGTGATGGTCGTCAACGGCATCATCGCCTCGGCCTCGATCATGGCTTGCGGGGCAATCTCGCCGCAGACGCCGCAGGCGCTGGTGGTGGCGCTGATGCTGATCGCCGGCCTGTCGCGCTCGATGCAGTTCACGGCGCTCAACACGCTGGCCTTCGCCGATATCGATGCGGCGCAGCGCAGTTCGGCGGCGACGCTGTCGTCGATGCTGCAGCAGGTGGCGATGCTGTTCGGCGTTGCCGTGGCTGCGGCGATCCTCAACCTGTCGCAGATAGTCAGGGCGCAGCCGGCGCTCGACCTCGTCGATTTTCGAATCGCCTTTTTCGTGATCGGCGCCATCGGGCTGGTGGCGGCGTTGCGTTTTCTGGTGCTGCCGGCCGGCGCCGGTGCCGAGGTTTCCGGCCACGCGCCGGGGAACTGAAAATCGGATTTTCTCGCCTGGTGCGGAGATAAATTCCGCCCTGTGCTTTCGTCTCGACGCGGCGCTTGCGCGGCTGGCGGCATTGGCGCAATCAATTGCCAAAAATGCAGGAGTTTCCGGGCATTGCGCCAGTTTCGGCAATCGATGCGTCCACTCGGCGAATATTGGCACAAGGCCGCGTTCTGAACGCGGATTCATTTGACGAACCGGCGCCGAGCCGATTAGCTTTCTTTGAGGGATGGCAGCGCTGCCATCGGGGCAAATGCAGACATGAACGCGATTGGCTGGCTAAATCTCAGGAGCCTGAATCAGGAAGGCATTGTCTTTGCCATCGCGGTGGTGCTGTTCGTTGCCGCGGCCATAGGCCTGCCGGGCTTCATCGACCCCAACAACCTCGTCGCCATCGTCAGATCCGTGTCGGTGCTGGGCATATTGGCGCTCGGCATGGCGGTCGTCATCATCGGGCGCGGCATCGACCTGTCGGCTGTGGCGATCATGGCGATGTCGGTCGCCTGGTATCTGCAATTGCTCAACACCGGGACCTCGGACGGGCTGGCCTTCGCCTATGTGTTGGCCGGCGTGCTCGCCATCGGGCTACTCAATGGCTTTCTCGTCGCCTACGCCGACGTGCCGGCGATCTTCGTGACGCTGGCGACCGGCTCCTTCGTCTTCGGCTATGTGCGCTCGCAACTGATCACGCAGGATGCCGTGCCGGTGCCGCAGGGCCATTGGGTCGAGCTGCTCGGCGGCCTGCGCTTCCTCGACATTCCCATCGAGGTCTTCGTCTTCGCCGGGCTGGCTTTCCTGTTCTTCCTGTTCCTGCGCTACACCAAATGGGGCCGATACATCTATTTCGCCGGCGACAATCCGGTCGCGGCCCGCAACATCGGCATTCCGGTGCGGCCGATGCTGGTGCTGCGCTATGTGCTCTCGGCTTTCGTGGCTTTGATCGCCGGCCTGCTGACGGCGGCCAGCCTGCACTCGATCAACACCCGCATCGTCAACTCGACGCTGCTCTACGACATCGTGCTGGTGGCGGTGATCGGCGGCATCGGCCTGTCGGGCGGCAGGGGCGGGGTGCGCAATGTGCTGGTGGGGGCAGCGCTGATCGGCATCCTGCTCAACGCCATGACCATCATCGACATTCCGCTGCTCTACCAGAACCTGATCAAGGCGGCGATCCTGCTCGGGGCCATCATCGTCGACGGCATCATCAATCCGCGTGACGAGCAGACCGCGCAGCAGGGCGACATTTAGAGCAGATGGGCTAGCCCATCTGCTCGGGGTACCCGGCGCGATCGCGACGATCGGTCGGCAATGAAAACCGAACCAGAGGACGTGACATGAAACTGATCAGAACTCTCATGGCCGCCGCAACGGCGCTCGCCGTTACCGCCTTCGTGGCGCCGACCTTCGCCGCCGACGATCCCGGCCCGGCGGCTTACGCGCAGGCGCTCAAGGGCAAACGCGTCATGCTGGTGCCGCTGGCGATGGGCTTCGACCTGGCGCAGGGCTGGGCGCATTACCTGAAGAAGGAGGTCGACGCGTGGGGCGGCACGTTCGAGACGCGCGATCCGAACTGGGTGGTCGATGCCGGTGCCCAGGCGATCACCGACGCCATCTCGTCGGACACCAGGCCCGACGTGCTGATCATCCATGCGCCGGACCTCAACTCCTATTCCAAGCTGATGAAGAAGGCGCAGGCCGCCGGCACCTACGTGTTGCTGGTCGACAATCCCGCCAACTTCCCGGCCGATGCTTTCGTCGGCAGCGACTGGGACCGGCTTGGCCAGCTCGAAGCCGAGGCGGCGATCAAGGGCTGCGGCGAGAATTCTTCCAAGAAGATCGGCCTGGTACAGGGCGACCAGGCGAACTCTTCCAGCCTCTATCAATATGCCGGCATCATGAAGGTGCTGGACAAGCATCCCGACTTCAAGGTGGTGGCCAAGCCCGACTCCAACTGGGACGCGACGACCTCGCGCAATGTGACGACGACCATGCTGCAGCAGAACCCGGACATCTGCTCGATCATCGATTTCTGGGATGGTGACGCCACCGGCGCATCGGCCGCGATCCGCGATGCCAAGCTCGACGGCAAGGTGTTTCTCGTCACCACCGGTGGCGGCGAGAAGGCGGCCGATTGCGACAAGCTGGCCGACGGCACCTATGGCGCGGTCGTCATGACAGAGCTAGCCCGCCAGTCGGGCGACATGAACGCCATCATCAAGTTCCTGCTGCAGAGCGGCCAGCCGGCCGGCACCTCGCACACCTACATCTACACGCTGGAGAAGGCGACGACCAAGGCCGACCTCAAGCCCGACAGCTGCTGGGACCTGAAGGCGCTGCAGGCCGAAGCAGCGGCGAAGTAAGCCACGCCGTCGAATAAAATCCACGAGGTGGCCGGATCAGTTCGGCCACCTCTTTCTCTTAAGCAACGGCAGCCAATGTCCTTTCGCGAACGCCTCCAGTCCTGGCGCTACAATCTCGTGCCCGACCATCTGGTCGGCGAGATCCTGACCAAACGCTGGACCGACAACGCCATTCCGTTCCTGGCGCTGGTGGTGACATTGGCGAGTTTCGGCTCGATCATTCCGGGCTTCTTCAAGCTGAACGCGCTGCAGGAATCGACCCGCCAGCTCGGCGAATTCTCGATGGTGGTCACCGGCATGACGGTGGTGATGCTGGGCGGCGGCATCGATCTCTCCGTCGGCTCGATCTTCGCGCTGTCGTGCTTTTCCGCCGTCTATGTCTTCTTCATCCTCGAACAGTCGATCTGGCTGGCGCTGGCCGCCTCGCTCGCCACCGGCCTCGTCTTCGGTGCCATCAATGGCTATCTCGTTGGGTACCTGCGCCTGCGCGCCTTTCTCACCACGCTGGTCACCTTCATCTTCGGACGGGCGCTGTTCGATATCCTCGTCACCACCTACGCCGCCGACGTGCAGCTTTCGACCGCCACATCTGATGTGCTCGATTTCATCGGCGACAGCACCTTCTGGGGCCTGTCGGTCTCTGTCTGGCTGGCGATCATCCTCGCCATCATCACCCATATCGCGCTGACGCGCTCGCGGCCCGGCTGGCATGTGCTGGCGGTTGGCGGCTCCCGGCGCTCGGCCCACAATGCCGGCATCCGCGTGCGCCGAACCGTGTTCATGACCTATGTCTTCTCCGGCTTCTGCGCTTCGATCGGCGGCTTCCTCATCGCCTGCCGGCTGAGCGGGGCAGGGCCGGGCACCGGCCTCAACCTCGAGATCATGGCGCTGACGGCGGCGGTGGTCGGCGGCGTCAGCCTCGGCGGCGGCCGCGGCTCGGTGATCAAGGGGCTGATGGGCGCCATCATCGTGCTGACCATGACCAACGGGCTGATCCGGCTGGGCTACGGCACCGGCACCAACCAGATGGTGCTCGGCATCATGCTGGCGGTGGCGGTGACCATCGACATCCGCTGGCTGAAGAACCGCCATAAGGTGCTCAACGAAGTCTATGTCGCGCCGGTCTATCTCAAGATGGGTGAGACGCAGTCGGCGGTGCCGGGCTCCGGGACGCCTTACGAACTCGACAACCGGCTGTCGGCGGCGGACCACATCGGGCTCGGCGAGCTGGAAGGGCCGGAAGACGTCATCCTCGACCGCGACGACCATCTCTATTGCGGCACCCGCCATGGCGAGATCGTCCGCTTCTTCGCGCCGGATTACGTCAAGTCGGAAGTCTTTGCCCATATTGGCGGCTTCCCGCTGGGGCTCGCCTTCGACAAATCGGGCAATCTGATCAGCTGCGTCGGCGCCATGGGGCTCTATTCCGTCTCGCCACAGCGTGAGGTGAGACGTCTCTCGGCCGAGACTGCGCGCTCCTGGACCTCGATCGTCGACGATGCGCGGCTGCGCGATCCCAATGACTGCGACATCGCGCCCGATGGCCGCATCTACTTCACCGACTCGACCAAGCGCTATGACGCCCATGACTGGGCACTGGACTCCATCGAAAACCGCGCCACCGGCCGGCTGCTGGTCTACGACCCGAAGGATGGCTCGACGAAGACGCTGCTCGATGGCTACCGCTACACCAACGGCGTGTGCATGGCGCATGACGGCAAGTCGCTGTTCTTCGCCGAAAGCTGGGCCTGCCGCGTGCATCGCTACTGGCTGGATGGGCCGAAGGCCGGCACCGCCGAATGCGTCATCCGCGACATGCCGGGCTATCCCGACAACATCAACCGGGCGTCGGACGGCAATTACTGGATGGCGTGGCTCGGCATGCGCACGCCGAGCTTCGACCTTTCGTTGCGCCACCCTGACATGCGCAAGCGCATGACCCGCCGGCTGCCGCAGGACGAATGGCTGTTCCCCAACATCAACACCGGCGGCGTGGTGAAATTTACGGAGAAGGGCGGCATCGTCGAGGCGATGGGCGACCTCTCCGGCGACGCGCATCCGATGGTCACCTCGATGCGTGAACACAAGGGATATCTGTTCGTCGGCGGCATCCTCAACAACCGCATCGGCCGCTACAGGATATCAGGCGCCGACCCGAACTGGACCAGCCCTGCTTCCTATTGGGGAGCAAAGCCATGATCCTCGATCCGATCCTGGATATGTTTCGCGGCAGGGCCGTCACCATCCCGCCGCTCGATGGCGCTTTTCGTCCGAACACACGGCTCGATGATGCGCCAGCATTTGCCGAACTGACCGAGCCGGACAATCTGCTGGTCTCTGGGGATCGGCTGCTGGCATCCAGCGGCAACGCCGTCTATTCGCTTGCCGCTGGAACCGAGCCCAAAATTGTTGAGACCTTTCCGTCCCCGATCACGGCACTGGCATTGTCGCCGTTGGGCGAGCTCACGGTTGGGCTGGAAAGCGGCAAGCTGCTGGTCGGCGACAAGGAGATTCCGCTGCCCGCTGATATCCGCTGCATCACCGCGCTCGCCTATGCCGAGGACGGCACGCTGTGGCTGGCCAACGGGTCAGCTGAGCACGCGCCATCGCAATGGGCTGCGGATCTGATGAAGAAGGGCGCGTCCGGTTCGCTTTGGAAACGGGACGTGGCAGGCGGCGAATTCCGCAAGGTGGCCGGCGATCTCGCTTTTCCCTATGGGCTCCATCCCGTGGGCAAGGATGTGCTGGTGAGCGAAAGCTGGCGCCATCAGCTCATCCGTTTCGACGGCGTGACAGGCAATCGCTCGACGGTGCTGACGCATCTGCCCGGCTATCCGGCGCGGCTGGCGCCGGCCGGCGATGGCGGGGCATGGCTGACCCTGTTCGCGCCGCGCAACCGGCTGATCGAATTCGTGCTGCAGGAAACGCATTACCGGCGCGACATGATCGACCAAGTGCCGCCGGCCTATTGGATCGCGCCGACGCTGGCCTCCAGCCGCAGCTTCCTCGAACCGCTGCAATGCGGCGGCATCCGCACCATGGGCATCCACAAGCCATGGTCGCCGAGCCGCTCCTATGGTCTCGTGGTCAGGCTCGATCCAAAAATGCAGCCGCAATTCAGCCTGCACAGCCGCGCCAACGGCACGCGCCACGGCATTTGCAGCGTGGCGGAAAAGGACGGCCAGCTGTTCATCGCCTCCAGGGGCGGCGACTGTGTGCTCGCCGTCGATACGGGAGGTTTCTGATGGAACCGATCGTTCGTCTGGAAAACGTCACCAAGAACTATCGTGGCGTGCCTGCCGTGAAGAATGTCAGCTTCGAACTGCACAAGGGCGAAATCCACGCGCTGCTCGGCGAGAATGGTGCCGGCAAATCGACGCTGACCAAGATCATCGCCGGCGTCGTCGACGCCACCTCCGGCAAGATGTTCCACAAGGGCCAGGAGATCGCCTACGCCTCGCCGCATGCGGCTCTTGAAGCCGGCATTGCCATGGTGTTCCAGGAAACTAGCCTGGTGCCATCGATGACGGTGGCGCAAAACCTCTATCTCGGTACTGAAAAATTCCTCAACCGGCTGCGCGGCACGTATATTTCAGCACAGCAATTCCTGCAGTCGCTGAATTTCCCGGTCGATCCGAACGCCATGGTGGCGACGCTGGGCGCCGCCAAGCGGCAGATGGTCGAGATCGCACGCGCTGTGCACCACAATGCCGAGATCATCATTTTCGACGAGCCGACGGCGACGCTGACGCCGGAGGAAAAGCGCCACTTCTTCGCGCTGATCCGCCGGCTGAAGGCCAGCGGTGTCTCCATCGTCTTCATCAGCCATGCACTGGAAGAGGCACTTGCCATCGCCGACCGCATCACCATCCTGCGCGACGGCGAGCTGGTCGTCACCGACGACACATCCGCCTTCGATCGCGACAAGATTGTCGCCGCCATGGTCGGTCGCACTTTGTCGGGGCAGATCTACCGCCAACGCGACGAAGCGAAATTGCGCAAGGCCGGCAAGAAGGTGCTGTCGGTGCAGGACATTTCGATGAGCAATGTCGTGCGCAACAATTCCTTCTCGATCTTCGAGGGCCAGATCACCGGTGTGTTCGGGCTGATCGGCTCCGGCCGCACCGAGACGTTCAAGATCGTGTCGGGCATCTACAAGCGCGACTTTTTGCGCGGTGGCGCGATCGAGCTGGACGACAAGCCGGTGCGCTATCTCGTGCCGAGCGAAGCGGTGGCCGACGGCATCGTCTACGTCACCGAGGACCGCAAGAGCGAAGGCATTTTCGAGACGATGGGTATTGCCGAGAACCTGTTTGGCGGGCTCTTGGCAGCCGGCCGCGAAAAGGCTTGGGTGATCAACCAGCAGGAGATGCGCGCGCTGTCAGCCGAATGGACGAAGACGCTGAACATCAAGGCGATCAACGACAATGCCCGCGTCGTCGAGCTCTCCGGCGGCAATCAGCAGAAAGTGGTGATCGGCAAGGGGCTGGTGCAGCAGCCGCGCATCGTCATCTTCGACGAGCCAACGCGCGGCGTCGATGTCGGCGCCATCGCCGAAATCCACCAGATCATCAACCGGCTGGCCGGCGAGGGATTGGCCGTCGTCGTCATCTCGTCCTATCTGCCGGAGATCATGAACCTGTCGGACCGGATTTTGGTGTGCCGGCAGGGCCGCATTGTTGAAGAGTTTTCGCCGGCGGAGGCTACGGAGGAGAAGATCATGTACGCGGCCGTGCATTAGATTCAGGTGAGGCCGGCCTGCAAACGACGGCTTCCTGCGCTTCCCCGTTCTACTGCGTCGCAGTAGAACTGAGCTCACGTACTTTAAGTACGCTCCGCTCCGGTTCTCGGAAGCCACCATTTTCGACTCGGCCTGACCTGAATCTCCACGCCGGCGCTGGAAAAGTGAATCGGGCGAGCGGATTGCCCGCGATTGCTCAAGACCTGATTCAATTCACGCTACGATTCAACGAAGGAAAACGCCATGGCCACCACAAGACTCCTCAGCGATGCAGAGGTCGAAAAAATCCCGGCGGTGAAGGCCGTGTTCGACGATATCAAGGCAACGCGAAAATCCGATTTCGTCAACAATTTCTGGCGCGGGCTGGCCAATGATCCGGTGTCGCTGAGGCGGGTGTGGGAGCAGCTCAAGGCGGTGATGGTTGCCGACAGTGCCATCGATCCGTTGACCAAGGAAATGATCTACATCGCGGTGTCGACCGCCAACGGCTGTTCCTACTGCGTCCATTCGCACACGGCGGCAGCGCGGGCCAAGGGCATGACCGACGCCCAACATGGCGAGCTGGTGTCGATCATCGGGCTCGCCGGCCAGACCAACCATCTGGTGACGGCCATGCAGATCCCGGTCGATCAGCAATTCGAGGTGAAGTGAGCTTTTCGCGCGCCGTCACAAGATTGTGAGTGCGGCCGATGTGTCGCAGAACGACGGTAAATATCTGATATTTAAATGCTTTATGCGCTGCGACGGTGGCCGCTTGCACTCTTCGGTGACCGTTGCCCGCAATTGCACAATTTATCCCAGTCGCTGTTAAGGAAGTGACATGGAACGGCACTAAGGAAGCCCCATGCGATGCCGCTCGCCTGGGGGCGCGGCTCGCATGGTGGAGCCGGCATGAAAATCGTTCAGATCACAGACACCCATTTCAGCCCGACCAAGCCGCACTTCAACGGCAATTGGCAGCCGCTGGCCGACTGGATCGAGCAGAGCGGCGCCGACCTTGTCATCCATACCGGCGACCTCAGCGTCGACGGTGCCGACAAGGATGACGACATCACCTTCTGCATGGATCTGATGCGGGAAGTCTCCACGCCGATGCTGCTGGTGCCCGGCAATCACGATGTCGGCCATCTGCCGGGCTCGCTGCAGCCGGTCAATGCCGGACGCCTCGAGCGCTGGCGCCGGCTTGTCGGCCCCGATTACTGGATGGAGGACGCCGGGAACTGGCGTCTCATCGGGCTCGACAGTCTGCTGATGGGTTTTGACGATGCCGAGGAGGAGGCGCAGTTCGACTGGCTGCGGAGGGCTCTGGAAAACCGCGGCGGCCGGCGCACCGTGCTCTTTGCCCACAAGCCGCTGTTCGTCGATGCGCCCGGCGAGGGCGATACCGGCTACTGGAGCGTCAGGCCGGCGCAGCGCCAACGCCTTTACGATCTGATCGCCGCTCACGACGTCGCGCTGTTTGCAAGCGGCCACCTGCACCGGGCCTGGCAAGGCAAATACGAAAACACGTCGCTGATATGGGGTCCGTCGGCCGCCTTCGTGGTCGGCGACATGGAGCGCGAGATGCCGGGCGAGCGGCTGCTTGGCGCCGTGATCCATCAATTCGGCGACACCGTCGCCAGCGAGATCGTCGCCATCCCCGGCATGACGGCTTACGTCCTCGATGACGTGGTCGAGGAGGTCTATCCGCACGAGGCGCACAAGGTTCGAAAGCGGGTCGCGTCATGAGCGCGCTGTCGCTTCGCGGCCTGAAAAAATCCTTCGGCGGCAACGCCATTCTGAATGGCGTCAGCCTCGATGTCGAAGCCGGCGAATTCATCGCACTCGTCGGCCCTTCCGGATGCGGCAAGAGCACCTTGCTGCGCATCCTGGCGGGGCTCGACCATGCCGACAGCGGCGACATCTTCGTCGGCGGCAAGGACATGTCGCCGGTTGCCGCGGCCGACCGCAACATTGCCATGGTGTTCCAGTCCTACGCGCTCTATCCGCATTTGACGGCAGGACAAAACATCGCCGTGCCGCTCGCCATGAAACGGCTGAGCCGGTCGCAGCGCCTGCCGCTGGTCGGCTCGCTGCTGCCCGGTCAGAGGGAGATCCGCAGCGCTATCGCGCGCGATGTCCGCGAGATGGCGGGTCTGCTCAAGATCGACCACCTGCTTGACCGCAAGCCGGGGCAGATGTCGGGCGGCCAGCGGCAGCGCGTGGCACTGGCGCGCGCCATGGTGCGCCACCCCAGCATCTTCCTGATGGATGAGCCGCTCTCCAATCTCGATGCCAATCTGCGCGTCCATGCCCGTGGCGAGATCGTCGAACTGCACCGCCGCGCCGGCGTGCCTACGCTCTATGTGACGCACGACCAGGCCGAGGCGCTTTCGATGGCCGACCGGGTGGCGGTGATGATCGGCGGCAATCTGCTGCAGCTCGCGGCACCCGAGGTGATCTACAACGACCCGGCCCATATCGAGGTCGCGCGTTTCGTCGGCCAGCCGCGGATCAACATCATCCAGGCGCAGGCCGAAAACGGCCGCGTCGGCTTCGAAAGCATCCGACTGGCTTTGCTAGAGAAGGTGGCGAACGGCCCGGTCAGCCTCGGCATCCGGCCGGAATTCGTCAAACTGTCCCCCAGCGGGCGCAGTGGCCTTGCCGGGCGGATTGAGCGCCTCGAATTCCTCGGTTCGGAAGTCATTGCGCATTGCCGCCTCGATGCCTCCGGCGACAGCGTCATCGCCAAGCTGGTGCCGCATGAGGCGCGGGACCTGATCGCGGGAATGAAGGTGGGTGTCCTTCTGGCCTCTGAACAGGCGATGGTCTTCGGGCCGGAGGGAAAGCGTCTGCGCATCGCGGCGGGCGCGCGGCAGGAGCCGGCCTATGTCTAGCGTCGCGCTGGCGGGCAATGTGGCGAGCGCCGCCGCACTTCGTGCGCGCAGCGAGGACCGGACCGCCTGGCTGCTGGCGGCGCCGGCCATCGTGCTGTTGCTGCTGTTCGTGCTCTTGCCGGTGACTGCCGTCATCTTCCTCGGCTTCACCGATTTCGAACTCGGCTACGGCAAGTTCCGCTTTGTCGGCTTCGAGAATTACGCGCATCTCCTGAACGACCGCACCTTCCGCCGGTCGCTATGGAACACATCGGTCTACACGGCGATCGTCGCGCCGGTCTCGATCGTGCTTGGCCTGGGGGTTGCCCTGCTGATCGAAGGCGAGGGGCGGGCGCGCGGCTTTTTCCGCACCGTCTATTTCCTGCCCGTCGCCTCGCTGATTGTCGCCATGGCGACGGTCTGGCAATACATCTTCCACCCGACGATCGGGCCGCTCAACGCGCTGCTTTCGCTGGCCGGCATTCCCGGCCCGAACTGGCTCGGCGCGTCGAACACCGTGCTTTACAGCCTGTCGATCATCGGCATCTGGCAGTCGGTCGGCTTCAACATGGTGCTGTTCCTGGCGGGGCTGACGGCGATCCCGCGCGAGCTCTATGCCGCCGCTCATGTCGACGGCGCGAAATCGGCGCTCGACCGGTTCTTCCTGGTCACCTGGCCGATGCTCGGACCGACGACGCTGTTCGTCGTCACCATCAGCATCACCAATGCGGTGAAGGTCTTCGAAACGGTGAAGATGCTGACCGATGGCGGCCCCAACAAGGCCTCCGAAGTGCTGCTTTTCACCATCTACCAGGAAGGCTTCGTCTATCTGCGCGTCGGCTACGCCTCGGCGATGACGGTCGTCTTCCTGGCGATCCTGGTCGTGCTGATGCTCCTGCAATACCGCGTGCTCGACCGGCGGGTGCACTACACATGACGAGCATTCCGGCCGGCCGCATCATCCGCTTCGCGCTGCTTTCGCTCGGCGCGCTGATGATCCTTGCGCCCTACATCTTCATGATCTCGACGGCGGGCAAGACGCAGAGCGACATCTTCACCTCGTCGCTGTCGCTCGTCCCGCAGCATTTCTACTTCGCCGAGAATTTCGCCAAGGCGTTTGCCAAGGTGCCGATGGCAACGCTGCTGTGGAACGGCGTCGTCGTCTGCGGCCTGATCTTCTTCTTCCAGGTCGTGGTCGCGATCCCTTGCGCCTACGCGATGGCCAAGCTGAAGTTCCGCGCCGCGCGGCTGATGATGGTGCTGGTCATGCTCGGCCTGCTGGTGCCGATCCACGCAACGGCGCTGCCGCTTTATGTCGCCTTCGACCGGATGTCGCTGCTCAACAGCTACACCTCGCTGGTCGCGCCCTTCACCATTTCGGTGTTCGCGATCTTCATGTTCCTGCAGTTCTTCCGTGCCATGCCCGACGATCTGCTGCATGCGGCGCGGCTCGACGGCATGTCAGAACTCGGCATTGTCGCGCGCGTCATCGTGCCCAATGCCTGGCCGGCGGTCACCGCCTTCGCCATCTTTTCCGTCGTTGCGCACTGGAACGACCTCTACTGGCCGCTGATCGTCGTCAGCAAGCAGGCCTACGCCACGCCGCCGCTCGGCCTGATGTATTTCCGGGCCGCCGAAGCGGGCGACGACTACGGCGCGCTGATGGCCGCCACGCTGATCATCACCCTTCCTCTCGTCGCCGCCTTTCTGCTCGCGCAGAAGCGCTTCGTCGAGGGCATCACCATGACCGGTCTCAAAGGCTGACCGGACCAACAACGAGCACGACCAATGAAGCATATTTCCAGGATTCTTGCTGCGGCGGCGGTGTCGCTGGCGACGGCTCTCCCGGCCTATGCCGAGACGACGCTGACGGTTCACTACCCGATGCCCGGCTTCTTCAAGAACGTGATGGACACGATCTCGAAGAAGTTCATGGAGGAAAATCCCGACATCAAGATCCAGTTCGCCAGCCCGTCGGCGACCTATGAAGAAGGCATCCAGACCATTCTTCGCCAGGCCGGCACCGACGAGATGCCCGACATCACCTTCATCGGCCTCAACCGCCTGCGCATGCTCAATGAGCGCGACGTTGCCGTCGATCTCGGCCCGCTGGTCAAGAAGGAAGGCAATATGGCGGAGCTCGGCTTCTCCGACACGATCCTGAAGCTGGCGCAGGTCAACGGCAAGCAGGTTGGCCTCGCCTTCGCCACCTCCAACCCGATCATGTACTACAACGCCGACCTGGTGAAAGCGGCCGGCGGCGACCCGACAATCCGCCCAAGACCTGGGATGAGGTCATCGCGCTCGGCGGCAAGATCAAGGCGCTCGGCAACGGCGTCGACGGCATCGACTTCCGCTGGCAGGGCGACGACTGGATGTTCTCGGCGCTTTTGTTCGGCGCCGGCGGCAAGATGCTGAACGAGGACGAAAGCAAGGTCGCCTTCAACGGACCGGAAGGCGAGAAAGCGGTCGAGATCCTCGAGCGGATGGTGAAGGAGGGCGGCATGCCGGTCTTCACCAAGCCGGCGGGCGAGCAGGCTTTCGCGGCCGGCAAGGTCGGCTTCGAATTCCAGACCACGGGTGCGCTGGTCAACACGATCAAGAATGTCGGCGACAAGTTCACGCTGCGCACCGCCAAGATCCCGCTGATCGATCCGGTCAACGGCCATCTGCCGACCGGCGGCAATGCCGTGGTCATCCTGACCAAGGACGCGGCCAAGCAGGAGGCGGCCTGGAAGTTCGCGAAATTCGCGGCCGGCCCCTATGGCGCTTCGGTCGTCGTGCCGGGCACCGGCTATGTTCCCAACAACGAGCTCGCGGCAAAATCTCCCGACTATCTCGGCGATTTCTACAAGAAGAACCCGCTGTTCCAGGCCGGTCTCAGCCAGATGCCGCTGATGGTTCCGTGGTATGCCTTCCCGGGCACCAACGGGGTCAAGGTAACGCAGACCATCGTCGACAATCTGTCGCGTATCGTCGACCAGTCGGCCTCGCCCAAGGAAGCGCTCAATGACGCAGCCAGCGATGTCGAGGGCATGCTGCCGACGCAGTAACGGCGTCTCATTGCGGGTCTTCCCTTCTCCCCTTGTGGGAGAAGGTGTCGCCGAAGGCGACGGATGAGGGGTGCTCCAGAAAGCACCAACGCCTCACTCCGCTGGAACACCCCTCAACCGTCTCGGCGCTGCGCGCCGATCCACCTTCTCCCACAAGGGGAGAAGGGAAAAGAGCGCTACATCGGCCTGTAGACCCGCTCCGCCGTGTTCCAGAAGATATCGGCCTCGGCGGCCGCGCCGTGCTTTGCCACCGCATTGCGGTGCGCCTTGATCAGTTCGGCGTGGCTGGTCCAGAGCTTCTCGATCGGGAAGTTCGAGCCGAACATCAGATGGTTCGAGCCCAGGATGTCGATCGCGTTGTCGACGATATAGGCGATCAGAGCCGGATCGTTGCGGTGGACGAAGGTGCCGAGACCGGAGAGCTTGGCGTAGAAATTGGGCGCTGCCGACAGCGTGCGCAGTCCGGCCTTCCAGGCTTCGGTGGCTTCCGGTTCCATGCCGGTCAGCATGCCGGCATGGGTGAGGATGAAATTGGTTTGCGGGTTCTCGCCGACCAGCGTCAGCCCATCCTTCATCTGGGCGGGGAAGAGCTGCAGGTCGAAGGACAGGCCATAGTCCTTCAACCTGGCGACATTGGCGCGCACCTTGGGGTCGATGACCTGATCCGCCGAGGCGGCGAAGCGGAAGGCCGGCGTTTCGTGCCAGTGCAACTGCATGCGCACCCCGCGCAGCAGTGGATATCTTTTCAGCCTGTCGATCTGCGGCCTGAAATCGTCGACCGTCATGTCGGCATAGCCGACGATGGCATGCGGCCAGCCGGTCTCGTCAGCCGTCTTCTGCAGGAAGGCGACTTCCTTCTCGAAATCCTCCTTGGCCCAGTTGGTCTGGACATAGACGGCCTTCTCGACGCCGGCGTCCTTCTGGTCTTCGAGGAATTCCCCAATCGGATAGTCGCGGCGGATCGGTTCGTAGGGACCGAAGATGCGCGGCACCATCGGCCCGACCAGCCAGGGCTGGTCCTTCTGGCGCCAGATGTGGAAATGCGCGTCGATGGCTTTCTGCATCACGATACCCTTTTCCAGATTGTCGATGCCGCGGGGGCAGGGCGGGCGAGCGACAGGATGAAATCGGTGAGGCCGGCGAGCGAGGAGCCGTCGACCAGATCGTCGAGGTCAGGCAGGATGGCGCGAAGCGCCGCGGTGGCCGGCCGGAAGCGTGGATCGCCAGCCAGAGGTGTGGCGAGCGACAGCCGGAAGGCGCGTGCGCTAAGCCGGCGCATCGCAATCTCCAACTCGGCATGATCGCCGCGCTCGAGAGCGTCGGACAGGATGACCACCGCGGCACCGCGCGCGAAGGCGGAAAATCGCGGAACGGAGAGGAAGGCGAGCAGTGTCGGTCCCATGCGGGTGCCGCCGTCCCAGTCGTCGACCTGTGCGGCTGCGTGGGCCAGTGCCTGGTCGCGGTCGCGGATGCGCAGCGCGGAGGTGATGCGGGTCAGCCGTGTGCCGAAGGTGAAGATCTCTGCGCGGTCGGCACCTTGCACGGCGGCATGCGCCAGCCGGAGGTAATTGGCCGTGTGCAGCTTCATCGAACCGGAGACGTCGATCAAGAGCAGCAGCTTGCGCGGCACGGTTTGGCGCCGGCGCAGCAACGGCGACGGGACGTCGCCATCGGCGCTGACGATTTCGCGCAGCGAGCGGCGCAAATCGAGCTTGCCGCGCGAAGGGGTGCGCACGGTGCGGAAGGAGCGGCGGGCGGGCAAGGCCGACGAAAGCTTGCGGCGAAAGGCGGTCAGCCTGTCGTCCCCGCGCTGGAAATCGCGGGTGCTCAATTGCTCCAGGGCGGAGGATAGCTCGCCGCCTTCCTGGCTGTGCTCGGCTTCGATGCGCTCGTCGTCGGTGCCGCCATCATCCTTGATGCGGGTTTCCTCATCGGCGTCGCCTGCGACCACGGCTGAAGTGTTGCCGTAGAAATGGCTCTGGAAATGCGCTTCGAATTCGCCGCGGCGGTCGGGCGGCGGTGCGAGCGTTGCGAGCGCGGCCTCGCGGATGTCGGCCATGGAGCGGGGGCCGAGCAGTGTTACCGCTTGCATGAAGCAGGAGACTTGTTCGGGGGCGATGGCGAAGGCGTGGCGGCGCAACAGCCTGGCAAAACCCAGGAACGGCGCGGCGGCCGGAGGTAGGCTCTCCTCGCCCCGTTTACGGGGAGAGGATGCCGGCAGGCAGGTGAGGGGCGGCGCCACCTTCTGCCCATGATGGCGCTGCCCCTCATCCGCCCCTTCGGGGCACCTTCTCCCCGTAAACGGGGAGAAGGGGTCATTGACGTCCCGGCTCACGCCAGCGCCTCCTCGACAATCCGGCCAAGCTCCGGCGCGATGTAGGACAAGTCCTCCTCGTCCTTGATCAGCACACCGATGGCGCGGCGGAAGGCTTCCGGCCACGGGCTGCCGCCTTTTTCGAGGATGGTCGCGGCATTGGCCCATTCGACCGCTTCGGCGATGCCGGGCGGCTTGGCCAGCGGGCGGGCGCGGATGGTCTGCACGGCTGCCGCCACGGCGCGCGCGGTGGCCTGCGCCACATCGCCAGCGCGCAGCATGATGATGGCGGCCTCGCGCTCGGCATCGGGATAGCCGATCCAGTGGTAGACGCAGCGCCGGCGCAGGGCCTCGGCGAGCTCGCGGGTGCGGTTCGAGGTCAGGATGACGATCGGCTGTGCGGCGGCGCGGATGGTGCCGCGCTCGGGAATGCTGATCTGGAAATCGGACAGGAACTCCAGAAGCAGCGCCTCGAATTCATGGTCGGAACGGTCGATCTCGTCGACCAGCAGCACCCGCTGCTCCGGTGCCTTCAGCACCTGCAGCAGCGGCCGGGCGATGAGAAAACGGTCGTCGTAGATGTCGATTTCATGCTCGCCGGCATGACGGATGGCGAGCAACTGGCGCTGGTAGTTCCATTCGTAGAGCGCATGCGCGGCATCGATGCCTTCGTAGCATTGCAACCGCACCAGATCGCGGCCGAGGAGTTCGGCGATCGCCTTGGCCGCTTCCGTCTTGCCGACGCCCGGCGCGCCTTCGAGCAGCAGCGGCTTGCCGAGCCGTATCGCCAGGAAGATGGCGGTCGCCAGGCTGTCATCGGCCAGATAGCGCGAGGCGGCGAGATGCTGCGCCACCGCCTCGGGCGAGGTCGCGACAGTCTCTGCATTCACTCCAGGCATCTCGTCTCTCAGTTCGCCGCTTGCGCCTTGAGCGCGCGCAGGATGCGCTCGGGCGTGATCGGCAGCGTGTCGATGCGCACGCCGACCGCGTCGAAGACGGCGTTGGCGACCGCCGGTATTTGCGGGTTGGCGCACATTTCGCCTGGGCCCTTGGCACCGTAGGGGCCATCAGCCGATGGCCGCTCCAGGACGATGATCTCGGTCTCGGCGAGATCGCCCGGACCCGGCATCAGATATTGGTTGAAGTCGGTGCCGCCATGGTCGCGGTTGGGGTAGTAGGGCTCTGTGGTCTCGTAGAGCGCATGGCTGATGCCCATCCACGAGCCGCCGACCAGTTGCTGCTCGACCATTTTCGGGTTCAGGGCGCGGCCGATCTCGAATACGTTCTTGATCGTCAGCACGGTGACCTCGCCGGTCTCGTCATCGACCTCGACTTCGGCCACGGTGCAGGCATGCGCGTAGCAGGTCGACGGCTTCATCGCGCCGGTTTCCTTCTCGGGATAGGAGCGCGGGATCAGGAACATGCCGCGGCCTGATATGGAGCGGCCGCGCTTGAAATGCGCCGACAGCGCGACATCGAAGATCGAGATCGATTTTTGCGGCGCGCCCTTGACCAGAATGTTGCCCTGGCCATCGGTCTCGAGGTCGGATGCGTTGACCTCCAGCTCTTCCGCCGCCACTTCCAGCATCACCTGGCGCGCTTCCCTGGCGGCCTGGATGACGGCGTTGCCGGCGCGGTGGGTGCCGCGCGAGGCGAAGGTGCCCATGCAGTGTGGACCTGTGTCGGTGTCGGCGGTGTCGACGACGACGCGGTCGGTAGGCACGCCGATCGTCTCGGCGCAGATCTGCGCCATGATCTGCTTCATGCCCTGGCCGAGATCGACCGAGGACAGCGTCACCATGAAATTGCCGGTCGGCGTCGAATGCACCAGGGCCTGGGTCGGATCGCCGCCGAGATTCATGCCGGTGGGATAGTTGATCGCGGCAACGCCGCGTCCACGCCGGATCGCCATATCAGGCTCCCTTCTTGTAGGAGGACATCGCCATATACTTTTCCGCCACCGGCCAGTTGGCGGCGCGCGAGGCTTCCTGCATGCATTCGATCAGTGCTGCCCCTTCCGTTGGCTGGCGATGCGCCTTCATGTCGCCGTCGCGATAGGCGTTGATGAAGCGGAATTCGAGCGGATCCATGCCGATCAGCCGCGCCAGCTTGTCCATCTGCACCTCCAGCGCGAAATCGCTGATGGTGACGCCGAAGCCGCGCATGGCCGAGGACGGCGTGCGGTTGGTGTAGACGCAGTAGGTGTCGATCCAGACATTGGGGATGGTGTAGGGGCCGGGATAGTGCCCGGCGCCCTTCTGCGCGCCATAGGGCGAGTGGCGCGAATAGGCGCCGGCATCGGTGTAGCCGGTGACTTTTCGGGCGACGATGCGGCCATCCTTCATCACGCCGTCCTTGATGACCACCTTTTCGGCGGCGCGGGGCGAAGAGATCTGCATCTCCTCCTCGCGGCTGTAGATGAAGGACACCGGGCGGCCGGTGAGCTTGGCGCCGAGAATGGCGATCGGCTCGACGATGACGTCGACCTTGCCGCCAAAGCCGCCGCCCACCGTGCCGCCGACGAAATGCAGCTTGCTGCCCGGCATCTGCAGGATGATCGAGGTGTTGTCGAGGGTGAAGAACATCGCCTGCGTGTTGGTGTAGCAGGTGAAGCGGTCATTGCCCTCGGGTGCCACCACGCAGCCGGTGGTCTCGGTCGGCGCATGCTCGATCGGCGAGGACTGATAGCTCTGTTCGAGGATGTGGTCAGCGCCGGCAAAGCCCGCCTCGACATCACCAAAACGCACCTTGCGGCACTCGCCGCTGTCATAGAGATAATAGTTCTGGCCGTGATATTCGTTGACCAAAGGCGCGCCGGGTTTCAGCGCTTCCTCCATGTCGAAGACGGCCGGCAGCACTTCATAGTCGACTTTGACCTTGGCGGCGGCCTCTTGCGCGGCGCGCTCGGTTTCGGCCAGCACCGCCACCACGGCCTCGCCCTTCCAGCGCACCTTGCCGTCGGCCAGCACCGTCTCGTCCTCCGGTCCAATCTGGATCAGGATCAGGATGGTGTAGACATTGTGCGGCACGTCCTTGGCCGTCAGCACCTTGACCACCCCCGGATGCTTCTCGGCCTCCGACGTGTCGATGGAGCGGATGCGGGCATGGTGGTGCGGGCTGCGCACCATCTTCAGGTGCAGCATGCCGGGAAAGTTGCGGTCGGCGAAAAAGGCTGTTTTGCCGGTGACATGGCCGGGCGAGTCCGAGCGGGGCCGGGGCTGGCCGACCTCGTGCAGATCGTCCTTGCGGACATCGGCGAAGTAGTTCTTGCGCAGTTCCATGTTGCTTCCCCCTCAGGCCGCGTTCTGCGAATTGGCGCGGGCGGCTAGCAGCACCGCCTGGATGATCGGCTCGTAGCCGGTGCAGCGGCAGATGTTGCCCGACAGCGCCTCGACAACTTCATCGCGGCTCGGGTTGGGCGTGTGGTCGAGCAGCACCTTGGCCGCCATGATCATGCCCGGCGTGCAGAAGCCGCATTGCGTGGCGAATGTGTCGAGGAAGGCGCGCTGCAGCGGATGCAGCACGCCACTTTCCGACAGTCCCGACGTCGTGGTGATTGTTGTCCCGTTGCAAGTTTCAGCCAGCGTCAGGCAGGACAAGCGGAGCTCACCGTCGATGATGACGGAGCAGGCGCCGCAAGTGCCCTGGTGGCAGCCACCTTTCGGCGAGGTGTCGCCGATCTTGTCGCGCAGAGCGTTGAGCAGCGTCGTGCCGCTGTCGATGAATTCGGCTTTTTCCGAGCCGTTGAGCGTGAACTGGACCGGGACCTTCGCCATGTTTCCTCCCTTGCGCGCCTGTCCGACGGATCGGACAGACGCGCGCCCCCAACGGGTGATTTCAGGTCAGCAGCAGCCGGCCGAGATGGACCGGCAGGACTTCAGCGCGGTACCAGGCGCTGGCGATCGGATCGGTGATGGGCGCGATGCCTTCGGTGGCGGCGGCCAGCGCCGGTGCGATGCCGTCCCGGTCAAGCGTCTTTCCCTCGATCGCCTTTTCCGCCGCCCTGGCCCGTATCGGCCGGTCAGCCATGCAGCCAAGCGCGATCCGCGCCGAAGACACGGTGCCATCGGCCGCCCGCTCCAGAACGGCGGCGATGCTGAGCATCGAGACGCCCTTGGGCTTGACCCGCGACACTTTCAGGAAGCGGAAGCCGTCAGCCTTCGGCAGCGTGAAGCTGACGGACGTGACGATGACGCGGCTGCCGTCCCGCTTGGCCAGAAAAGTCTCGATGGGTAGTTCGCCATCATCGGTGCTGATCGTGGCGTCGAGCGCCAGCAAGGCCACGGCGAAATCGCCATAGGGTGCGGGCGCGAACAGATTGCCGCCGACGGTCGCCATGTTGCGGATCGCCGGGCCGCCGACAGCGCGTGCGGCCTTGGCGAGCGCGCCGAGGTCGGGAAGACGGGCGATGGCCGCCATCGTCACCGAAGCGCCGATGCGGACCTTGCCGCCGGCGACCGCGATGGCCGACAAAGCCGGGTCGGTCGACCTGACAAGGCTGGAGACCGAGACATCGCCTTCATTGGCCGCGCGGATAACCAGCGTGCCGCCGCCGAGATAGCGGGTGCCGGCCGCCTTCAGCGCCGAATTGGCGTCCTTCACGGTCGGGAATGTCTGGAGGGCAAGCGCCATGGAACGCTCCTATTCTGAAGCCCGATTCAGCTCTGGCCGGCAAAATGGCTCTTCAGGGCGTTGAAGCCGCCCTGGAAGACATTGGCGCCCATGCCGGCGGCGATCTTGTCGGCTTCTTCGGGTGCCGCATCGAAGCTGGCGGTCCATTCGGCATAGGTGCGGTCGCCGTCGGTGACGCGGCGCAATTGCAGCGTCGCCTTGTGGTTGGTCAACGGCTGCGGCGTTTCCAGGATGGAATAGCTGACGAGGAAATTGTCATCGGAGAAGTCGAGCAGTTTTTCGCGCAGCCGCGCGCCGGTGATCAGCTCGAAATTGCGCACGCAGCCGATCGTCGCGGCGTCCTTGCCGTCCTCGATATGGCTTTCGACCATGCGCGGATGCCAGCCCGGCAGGCCGTTGAAGTCGCGTATGCGCGCCCAGACCTTTTCGACCGGCGCGTCGATGACGCTGGAGATGGTGACGTTTGCCATAGGACGTTCCCTTGCGAATGATCGTTGCGGCAAGGGTAGGGCGCCGGTCACGGCGGCGCTTATCAAAGCGTCTTGTGGGCGTATCAAGGAGTCTGAAAAAGCGGGCCCGGCGGGCCGGCTCAGGCATTCGCCCGCGCGGCTTCGCGGTAGAGCGTCGGCGGCACGCCGACATGGTCGCGGAAGAAACGCGAGAAATTGCCCTGCGTGGTGAAGCCGAGATTGCAGGCGACCGAAATCAGCGGCTCCTGCGACCATTGCAACTGCCGCACCGCTTCCTCCATGCGCAGCGTGTTCCAGTAGACGTTGGGCGTCAGATTGGTCTGTTCCTTGAACAGCGCGAAGAAATGCGGCCGCGACAGGCCGACGCTGCGCGCCACGTCGTCGAAGGAGATGCGCTCACAGACATTGGCCTTCATCAGCTGGATCGCCTTGCGGACGCGGAAATCCTGCATGGTGTTGATGCGGGTGCGGGCTTCCTGCGGCGCCGAGGCATCGGCGGCATCGAGCACCGAATCGATAAAGCGCTCGATCTCGTAATTGGCGACATCATCGACGCTTTCATTGTCTGTCAGATGGTCGAGCAGGCTGGCGGCGGCCTGGTGCAGCCACGGCTCTAGCGTGATCGCGGCCTGGGCAAACAGTGGCGCGGAAGAGGGCAGGTCGCGGCGGCGGCGCGCCCAGTCGGGATCGATGTAGAAGGCAAGGAACAGGCCCGGCCTGCCGTTTTGCGACAGGACGTGGCTGTGCGGCTGGAAGGAGTTGATGCCGGCGGCGGTGCATGGTCCAAGCCGGACCGTCTCGCGGCCGATGGTCATCTCGCCGGCGGTGCCTTCGAGCCAGATGATCAGATGTGCCTCGACATGGGCATGGGTGACGAAGTCGCTTGCGACATTCAGGACAGAAACATGTCCGAACCGGCCCCAGTAGAGCCTGATCGCGTCCGTCATGGGTATATCCTCCCGCAGACGACTGGCCTCCCTTCGCCTGCATCGAGGATTGTGCGGCCGGTTTCCAGTTTCCGTCAAGACATCGGCTGTTGGCCGGTAGCCATGGCGGACCGCTTCTGCCGATTTTCAGACTGAGCGATAGGCACCGGAACGAATAGCGCTTCGGTGCAAACCCGATCAGTCGCTGCGCCTGAAATTGCGAATGCGATCGAACAGCACCGCCAGCAGGATGGCGCCGCCGATGAACACGCCCTGCCAGAAGGCGTTGATGCCAAGCAGGCCAAGGCTGTTGCGGATCACCTCGATGAGGGCCGCGCCGACAATGGCGCCGAAGGCGGTGCCGACGCCGCCGGCGAGATTCGCGCCGCCGATGACGGTGGCGGCGATGACCTGCAGCTCCATGCCCGTGCCGAGATTGGTGGTGACGGCGCCCAGCCAGCCGGTCTGGATGATGCCGGCAATGCCGGCCGACAGCGCCGAGATCATGTAGACGGCGACCTTGATCTGCTTCACCGGAACACCGGTCAGGGTGGCGGCGTGCTCATTGCCGCCAATGGCGAAGATGTGCCGGCCGAATTTGGTCCAGCGCAGGATGAAGCCGGTGATCAGCGCCAGCAGGATCATGTAGAGCACGGGATTGGCGATACCGAACACCCAGGCGCCGCCGCCGAGCGCCAGCAACTTGTCGTGATCCGGCCCGAACTGGAAGACGACCGTGTTGTTGGAGGCGACCATGGCCAGGCTGCGGGCAATCGACAGCATGCCTAGCGTCACCACGAAGGGCGGGAAGCCGAGATAGGCGATCAGAACGCCGTTGAAGGCGCCGATGGCGAGCGCGGTGGCGATCGAGGCCAGGATGCCGATTTCGATCGAGTAGCCGGCATGCATGGTAACGGCCAGCACCATGGACGACAGGCACAGAACCGAGCCGACCGACAGGTCGATGCCGCCGGTGATGATGACGAAGGTCATGCCGAGCGCGATGATGGCAACAAAGGTGATGTTGCGGGTGATGTTGTAGAGGTTCTTCGACGTTGCGAAGGCGTCGGTGGCGAACGACAGGAAAATGCAGGCGAGGATGACGGCTATCACCACCCAGAAGGTCTGGGTGGAGAACAGCCGCGACAGGAAACTGTGCTGCTTCTGTGCGATCGTCTGGTCAAGGGTGACTGCCATTATCGACCTTTCCTGCCGGCTGCGATACGCGCCAGCCTGGTGAAATTAGCCGCGCTTACGAGACCTGCTCGATGGCGCCAGTGATGAGCCCGGTGACTTCCTCGGGCGAGCTCGAGGCGATTGCCTTGTCGGCGACCTTGCGTCCGCGCCGCATGACGATGACGCGGTCGGCGACGTCGAACACGTCGGGCATGCGGTGGCTGATCAGCACAACCGCGATGCCCTGGTCGCGCAGATGGCGGATCAGGTTGAGCACTTCGGCGACCTGCCTGACCGAGATCGCCGCCGTCGGTTCGTCCATCAGCACGATCTTGGCCTGCGACAGCATAGTCCGCGCGATCGCAACCGCCTGGCGCTGGCCGCCCGACATCTGCTTGACGAGATCGCGCGGGCGGGTCTCGGATTTCAATTCGGCAAAGAGCTGGCCGGCGCGCTTGTACATCGCGGCATAGTCGAGGATGCGGAACGGGCCGACGCCGCGCCGCAGCTCGCGGCCGAGATAGACATTGGCGGCGGCCGTCAGATTGTTGCAGAGCGCAAGATCCTGGTGGACGATCTCGATGCCGTGCTGGC
Organism: Mesorhizobium huakuii; assembly: GCF_014189455.1. NCBI lineage: Bacteria > Pseudomonadati > Pseudomonadota > Alphaproteobacteria > Hyphomicrobiales > Phyllobacteriaceae > Mesorhizobium > Mesorhizobium huakuii. Next base: position 379,471 of record NZ_CP050296.1, on the reverse strand, counting down.
GGGCTTCCGACGGCTTGTTCAGGATCAATTCCTTGCCATCCATGCGCATGGTGCCATGGCTCGCGTGGAAATTACCGGCGATCATCTTGACCAGCGTCGACTTGCCCGCGCCATTGTCGCCCATCAGGCCGACGACCTGGCCGGGTTCGATCGACAGCGACACGTCGTTGACCGCCTGGATGGCGCCAAAATGCTTCGAGATATTGGTGAGTTCGAGAACCGCCACCAGCCTATAGCCTCCCCATGCCTTGCTGCCTGCCTGTTCCAGGTCGCAGCTCTAATATCGTGCTCCCCATTCCTCCCGGAAGCAACGTTGAGCGGCATTTACGCGAATGCTCGCGCATGCGTCAATTGTCGAAATAGGCTATTTGTCAGACGAATAGTGACATGCGGTTCCGAAAAATCCGTTTTGTAGGACAAATAGCAATTGACGTTGGCGCCGCGCCGTTATTAGTTGATGGTCGGAGAAAGATACCTGGTCCCAAGCCGTCGTTGCAGCGGGACCGGCGGGAGGTCATCGGCCGTTCCGGCTCGTTGCCGGTCCGGTCGCATCTGAAAATGCTTATCGGCCATGCCTGGCGGCACGAGCGTTGGCTCTGCCATTTCGCATCAGGTCGATTTGTGTGGCGGGCACGCCGTGCCCGTCTGTTTCCAAGGGAGGACTGACATGAGGAAAACAGTATTGCTCGCCGCCGTCGCCGCCATGGCGCTGGGCGCCGGGCCGGCTTTGGCCAAGAAGCAGCTCGTCATCGTGGTGAAAGGTCTCGACAATCCATTCTTCGAAGCCATCCATCAGGGCTGCGAGAAATGGAACAAGGAAAACGCCAGCTCGGAATATGAGTGCTTCTACACCGGTCCGGCGTCGACTTCCGACGAGGCCGGCGAGGCACAGATCGTCCAGGATATGCTGAGCAAGGCCGACACGGTGGCGATGGCGATTTCACCGTCCAACGCGCCGCTGATCGCGCAGACGATCAAGACCGCCAATCCGACGATCCCGATCATGACCGTCGACGCCGACCTCAGCAAGGAAGATGCAGCACTTCGCAAAACCTATCTCGGCACCGACAACTATCTGATGGGTCACAAGATCGGCGAGTATATCAAGAAGGGCAAGCCGAATGGCGGCACGATCTGCACCATCGAGGGCAATCCCGCAGCCGACAACATCCTGCGCCGTGCCCAGGGCATGCGCGACGCACTGTCGGGCAAGGAAGGCCTCGCTGCACTTGCCGGCGAAGGCGGCTGGACGGAAGTTGCCGGCTGTCCGGTGTTCACCAATGATGACGGTGCCAAGGGCGTGCAGGCGATGACCGACATCCTCGCCGCCAATCCCAAGCTCGATGCCTTCGGCATCATGGGCGGCTGGCCGCTGTTCGGCGCGCCGCAGCCCTATCGCGATCTGTTCGGGCCGCTCAAGGACCGGATAGCCAAGAACGACTTCGTCATCGGCGCCGCCGACACGATCGGCGACGAAGTGGCGATCGCCAAGGATGGCCTTGTCACCGCGCTGGTTGGCCAGCGGCCCTTCGAAATGGGCTACAAGGCGCCTTCTGTGATGATCGATCTCATCAAGGGTACCAAGGTCGCCGATCCGGTGTTCACCGGCCTCGACGAATGCACCAAGGACACGGTCGACACCTGCATCCAGAAGTAAGCTTGATGATTTCGGGGCGCTCGGCAGCGGGCGCCCCGTCCCTTTGAATTCCTGGACAAGACGCTGTGGCGAGGGGCAACAGGCTCCGGCCTTGACGCGTCCGTGGTTGGATTTCGGCAACGGGATCGGCGCCGTGCAGCTCCGGATCAATCCGGGTGACGGACGGCCGACCTACTGGAACGTGAATGCCGGACGAGAAGGCAAAGAAACAAGCCAGCCGGGCCAAGGCGCAAGCCAACCGCGATCCGGGGGTAGTGCGCAGGGCGGATGCGGTACACTTTCCCGGATCCAGCGTTCATGCTTCGCTCGCCAGCGAGATTGGTCTGCGGATCGTGCGCGGCGACTATCCGCCCGGCAGCATCCTGCCCAACGAGGCCAAATGGGCCGAAACCTTCAATGTCAGCCGCTCGGCGGTGCGCGAGGCGATGAAGATGCTGATGGCCAAGAGCCTTTTGGCGTCACGCCCCAAGATCGGCAGCTGGGTCGAGCCGAAGGAGCGCTGGAACCTGCTCGACCGCGACGTGCTGGCCTGGTACGCGACCGCGCCCGACCGCGAAGCCTTCCTGCGCACCGTGCAGGAATTCCGCCACATCATCGAACCGGAAGCCTCCGCCTTTGCCGCCATGCGGCGCAGCGACGAGCAGATGGCCGAGATCAGCCTCGCCTGCCGCGAGATGGGCGAGGCGGCGAACCTGCCGGAACGCATCCGCGCCGACACCCGCTTTCACCTCGCCATCCTGCGGGCCTCGGGCAACGACCTTTTGGTGCCGCTCGGCGTGCTGATCGAGTCGGCACTCGACCATCTCTTCGTCTTCACGACACGCCAGGTCGGCGACCAGAACCGGGCGCAGAAGCTGCACGAGGCGATCGAGAAGAACATCCGCCTGCAAAGGCCGGCGGCCGCGCGCAACGCCGTGCACAAGCTGCTCGCCGATACCGATGAGGGGATCGGAAGCCGGCGGCGGTAAGCCGTCCGGCCGCCAGAGCAATTCCAGGAGAAGTGTGAAACGCTTCTCTTGGGAATTGCGTCAAAACAAAGAGTTTGAGCCTTAAATCGTCTGCTTCTTGCCATCCTTGGTCGGCATCAGGTCGACGCCGTTAACCTTGGCGATATGCGTTGCCAGCATCGGTACGAACTGCTCGGCCGGACCGGTGGCATGGGCGCCGGCGAAGGAATTCTTGGTGGCGTTGCCGAGCGGGTTGGCGATGCCGGCGGCACCCGCCATGGATTCCAGATAGGTCAAGTCCTTGAAAGCGTTGGCGATGGTGAATTTATGGGCGTCGCGGTCGCCTTCCAGCGTCCAGCGCATGAAGGTCTGGTAGAAGCCGCAATCCATGCGGCCGTTGCGGATGACACTGTCGAAACGCGGCGGCGAGATGCCGACCTTTTCGGCCAAAGCCAAGGCCTCGGAATAGATAGCGGCGTAGCCGAGCGAGATGAAATTGTTGAGCAGTTTCATGCGGTGGCCGTCGCCGGTGTCGCCGATATGGACGATGCGGCCGGCCCACGTTTCGATCACCGGCTTGACCCTGGCGAAGAGGGCGTCTGGCGCGCCGACCATGGCGTCGAGCGTGCCTTCCCAGGCCTCCTTCGGCGTACGGCTCAGCGGCGCGTCGACATAGTCGATGCCCAGCGCCTTGAGTTCGGCCGCAAGCGCCACGGTCGAGACCGGATCCGAGGTCGAGCAGTCGACGACGACCGAGCCTTTTTTCAAGCCTTCCTTGAGGCCGCCGGGGCCACGAATGATCGCCTCCACTTCGCGCGAGCCGGTGACGCAGATGAAGACGATGTCGGACGCTGCCGCGACATCGCGCGAGGTGGCGGCCTCCTTGGCGCCGCGGCCAAGGAGATCCTCCGCGGGTTTGCGGTTCTTGCGGCCAAGGAATGTCAGCGGATAGCCCTTGTCGACGATATTCTTGGCGATGCCATGCCCCATCAGGCCAAGGCCGATGAAGCCGATCTTTTCGCGCGCGGTGGTGGTGTTCATGTCGTCGTCCTATCCCGGATTATCGATAATTGCACTGGCGTTTTAGCCATATGCGGTTGCAGAAAGCAATATTGTCTGACAATAGACGGTTATTCCAGAGCCTGTTGTGGAGACCAGAATGACGAAGCGGATCATGTTCACCGGCGGCAGCGGCAAGGCTGGGCGTCACGTCGTGCAATATCTTGTCGAGCAGGGCTGCCAGGTGCTCAACATCGACACCAAGCCGCTCGACAATCCCAAGGTGCGCACGCTGATCACCGACATCACCGACAGCGGGCAGGTGTTCAACGCGCTGTCAAGCTATATGGGCCTGCATGAGTTCGATCCGTCGCTGCGCCCGCAGCCGGTGGATGCGGTGGTGCATTTCGCCGCCATCCCGCGCATCATGATCACGCCTGACAATGAGGTGTTCCGCATCAATGCGATGGGCACCTACAACGTTATCGAGGCCGCGGTGAAGCTCGGCATCCCCAAGGTGATCGTCGCCTCGAGCGAGACGACCTACGGACTGGTGTTCGCCAACGAACCGCGCGACCCCAAATATTTCCCGCTCGACGAGGAGTATGACGTCGACCCGATGGACAGCTATGCGCTGTCGAAGATCGTCAACGAGAAGACCGCGCGCGCCTTCGCGCAACGCAACGGCACCGACATCTACGCGCTTCGCATCGGCAATGTCATCGAGCCGCATGAGTATTCGCTGTTTCCGAAATGGTTCGCCGATCCCGGTTTCCGCAAGCGCATCGCCTGGAGCTATGTCGACGCGCGCGACCTCGGCCAGATCACGCTGCGCGCCGTTGAAAAGGATGGGCTCGGCTACCAGGTGTTCAACGCCGCCAATGACGACACCTCGTCCGACCTGCCGACGGCCGAACTCCTGAAGCGGTTTTATCCCAACGTGCCGGTCAAGGCCGAACTCGGCGAATACGAGACGCTGCTGTCGAACCGCAAGGCGCGCGACATGCTCGGCTTCCGCCCGGAGCACAGCTGGCGCAAATATGTAAAAACCGCCTGAGCAAGCGGCTAAATGAGGCTGGCTTGTGCATAGCGGCGCGCTTTGCGGCCCAACCGCCCCGTGGTGCTTGACAGCTTCCGCAAACCGGCCTTTCTGAAGCGTATGCGGGACGCAAAGCCGAACAAGGAAAAACCGCCGAAGAAGCCGGCATCCGGCGAGCGCCAGGCTGGCGTTCGTCGACCCGACGCCGCACGCATTCCCGGCGCCAGCGTGCACACCTCGCTGGCCAGCGAAATTGGCCTGCGGATCGTGCGCGGCGACTATCCGCCCGGCACCATCCTGCCCAATGAGGCGAAATGGTCGGAAACCTTCAGCGTCAGCCGCTCGGCGGTGCGCGAAGCAATCAAGATGCTGATGGCCAAGAGCCTTTTGGCTTCACGTCCCAAGATCGGCAGCTGGGTCGAGCCAAAGGAGCGCTGGAACCTGCTCGACCGCGACGTGCTCGCCTGGTACGCGACGTCGCCCGACCGCGAGGTGTTCCTGAAGACGGTGCAGGAGTTCCGCCACATCATCGAACCGGAAGCGACCGCCTTCGCCGCCCTGCGGCGGACCGACGAGCAGATGGCCGAGATCAGCCAGGCTTGCCGCGAGATGGGGGAGGCGGCCAGCCTGCAGGAGCGCACGCGCGCCGACACGCGCTTCCACCTCGCCATCCTGCGGGCCTCCGGCAACGATCTTCTGGTGCCGCTCGGCGTGCTGATCGAATCCGCTTTCGACCACCTGTTCGCCTTTACGACGCGGGCGGTCGACGACCTCAATCATGCGCAGAAGCTGCATGAGGCGATCGAGAAGAACATCCGGCTGCAGCGCCCGGACGCCGCGCGCGCCGCGGTGCGGAAATTGCTGGCCAACACCGACCACGTGATCAAGTCGCGCTAGACAGCTGATCAGCCAGCAGCACGATTGCTCTGGCTATTGGCGCGCAAATCCCGGCGGAAGGTCATTGCACATACTTCGGGTCTGGAGCCACGGATTTGCCGGCTGTGGCGTTGCTGCGCGCTCAGAATGCGCCGATATTGGCGCAAACGGCGGCCGGTTTTCGTAGCCGCCGACAGGAAAACGCCTTTGACCCGACCCGATTTGAGCCGGCCGAGCTCCGGCATCGACAGCTCCTATGCCTGGACGCGGCTCGCCATCTCGATGGTGCTGGCGACGATCGGGGCGGTCGGCATGTGGGCCGTCGTCGTGGTGCTGCCCGCCGTGCAGGCGGAATTCGGCGTCGACCGCGCCGCGGCATCCATGCCTTACACGGCGACCATGGTAGGCTTCGCCGCCGGCAATGTTCTGGTCGGCCGCGCCATCGATCGCATGGGCTATTGGATCCCGGCGCTGATCTCCTCGGTGGCGCTCTCGGCGGGCCTGCTGCTTGCCGCGTTGTCGACCTCGATCCTGCAATTCACCCTTGCCCAGGGGGTGCTGATCGGTGTCGGCACGTCGGTGATCTTCGGGCCGCTGATCGCCGACATCTCGCACTGGTTCAACCGCCGGCGCGGCGTCGCCGTCACGGCGGCGGCCGCCGGCAATTACCTCGCCGGGGCGCTCTGGCCGACCATCATGCCGACGCTGATCAAGGCGGAAGGCTGGCGCTTCACCTATGCCGCGATCGGCATCTTCTGCCTGGTCACCATGGTGCCGCTGGTGTTGATGTTGCGGCGCGGCGCGCCGGAGGCCGCGGCCGCCGGCTCGCCGGGAAGCCGGTCGGTGCAGCCTATTCCCATGTCGCCGGCGGCGTTACAGGTGCTGCTGGTCATCGCCGGGCTCGGCTGCTGCGTGGCGATGTCGATGCCGCAGGTGCACATCGTCGCCTATTGCATGGATCTGGGCTACGGCATGGCGCATGGCGCCGACATGCTGTCGATCATGATGGCGGCGGGTGTCGTCAGCCGGCTTGCCTCGGGCTTCATCGCTGATCGCATCGGCGGCGCGAAAACCCTGGTCATCGGCTCGGTGCTGCAATGCCTGTCGGTGCTGTTTTACATCCCGTTTGACGGGCTCGCCTCGCTCTATGTCGTGTCGCTGGTCTTCGGCCTGTCGCAAGGCGGCATCGTGCCTTGCTACGCGATCATCGTGCGCGAGTATCTGCCCGCCAAGGAAGCCGGCCAGCGCATCGGCATCGTCATGATGGCAACGATCTTCGGCATGGCGATAGGTGGCTGGATGTCGGGCTGGATCTACGACCTGACCGGTTCCTATGCCGCTGCCTTCCTCAACGGTATCGCGTGGAATTTGCTGAACATACTGGCTGTCGGGCTGTTCATGTGGAAGGCAAGGCACCGGGCCGTCGTGGCAGCCTGAGACACCTCGGCTTGACAATAGGCAGGCACTGCGCGACCCCAGAGGCCATGGGGTGCGGCAACGGGCCGGTGAGATGGCGAAAGCTCAGATAATCGTATTGCCGACGCGCTTCGGCGGCCACGCGCAGGGGCGGTGGCCTTGATCAAGCCGCGCTCGCGCCGGGGCGGCGGCCGCCCGACCATAGCGGACGTCGCGCGCAAGGCCGGCGTCGGCGCCATCACTGTCTCGCGCGCGCTGCGCGAGCCGGAGCGCGTCAGCCAGGATTTGCGCCGCCAGATCCAGGCCGCCGTCGATGAGCTCGGCTATGTGCCGGACCCCAATGCGCGGGCGCTGGCCTCGGCGCGTGCCGAGGTGTTCGGCGTGCTGGTGCCTTCGCTCACCAACAATGTCTTCGCCGAGGTGGTGCGCGGCATCTATGACAGCCTGTCGGACAGCCCGTTCCGCATCCAGCTCGGCAACACGCACTATTCCGGCCTCGAGGAAGAGCGGCTCTTACAGGTGTTCGGCTCGCAGCGGCCGGCAGCGCTGATCGTCGCCGGCATCGACCAGACGCCAACCTCGCGAAAACTGCTGGAGAATGCCGGTTGCCCGGTGGTGCAGGTGATGGAGACCGGGCCCGATCCCGTCGACATGCTGGTCGGCTTCTCGCATTTCGACGGCGGCAGGACGGCGACCGAACATCTGATCGAGGCGGGCTACCGGCGGATCGGCTTCATCGGCGCGCGCATGGATCCGCGCTCGCAGCGGCGCCTTGCCGGCTACCGCGCGGCGATGGAGAAAGCCGGCCTGTTCGACCCGCGCCTGGTCACCACCACGCCGGTCCTGTCCAGCGTGCCGCTCGGCCGCGAATTGTTCCGCGACGCGCTGGCCAAAATGCCGACGCTCGACGGCGTGTTCTGCAACAATGACGACATCGCGCTCGGCGTGCTGTTCGAATGCCATCGGGCCTCGATCGACGTGCCGAAGACGATCGGCATCGTCGGTTTCAACGACCTCGACATGATGCAGGTGGCCTTTCCCTCGATCACCAGCATCCGCACCTACCGCTACGAAATCGGCCGGCGCGCGGTCGCCATGGCGCTGGCGGCGATCGCCGGCGACAGGCCGGAACAGCGGATCGTCGACCTCGGCTTCGAGCTCAAGCGCCGCGAGAGCACAGCCCGCTGAACACGCCTTCGAGAAGGCTTGTAAATGGCGCTTTACACAACGTCATGGTAGCGCTACCATTTTCGCGGCGCGGGTATCGCCATTTATGCGCTAGGTCTGTTTATTATACATAAGCAACAGCTCAAGCTTGTTTATTATGGATAATATGATAGATTTCACCCGGCTGAAGGGGAGCGGCAAGGGGAGGGATCGCGGAGGTCTTCGGCACCTGGCAGACGTGACTGGGCAAGGCGGAGGAGCCGCCCAGAAACGCGGAAATTCCACAAAACTGAACCGACAATCAGAACTGCAATCGGGAGGACTATCGATGATCAAGTCACTTGTTGGTGGCATCGTTGCCGCCACTGCATTCGTCATGTTGAGCTCGTCGGCGATTGCCGCAGGCCCTGAAATTGTCAAGGGCCCGGCTGCCGAGCCGGATTGCTTCGCACCCTGGGCCGCGGACACGCTGTTCTTCAAGTTCCCCAAGAAGGCGGGCCCATACCGCATTGCGCTCGCCAACGGCTACATCGCCAACACCTGGCGTATCCAGATGGTGCAGACCGCGAAGGCCTATGCGGCGCAGAAGGATGTCGCGGCGAAGCTGAAGGAATTCAAGGTCGTCTCGACCGGCGAAGACGTGCCGGCGCAGATTTCGGCGATCAACAACTTCATTGATTCCGGCTATGATGCCATCGTCGTCAACGCGCAGAACCCGACCGCCTTCGGGCCGGTGATCAAGCGCGCCAAGGAAGCCGGCGTCGTGCTGGTTGCCTTCGACAACATTCTCGACACCAAGGACGCCATCAACGTCAATGTCGACCAGAAGGGTCTTGGCGAGCTGTGGGGTAAGTGGCTGGTCACCCATGTGCCGAATGGCGGCAAGGTGCTCGAGGTGCGCGGCGTTGCCGGCACATCGGTCGACACAGACCGCCACAACGGCATCCACGAAGTTCTCGATGCGTCCGGCAAGAAATGGGCGGTCACCGAGGTCGTCGGCAAGTGGGACGACGGGGTTGCGCAAAAGGCTTCGGCCGATGCGATCGCCACCAACGGCCCCTTCGACGGCGTCACCGGACAAGGCGGTGACACCGGCATCGTGCAGGCGATGATCGATGCCAAGCATCCGTTCGTGCCATTCGGCGGCGAGACCGAGAACGGCTTCCGCAAGTTCTGCGCGGCCCACGCGGCCGATGGGTTGAAATGCTCGTCAGCCGGTACCGGCCCGGCGCAGGTGGCGGTTGCCATCAAGACGGCGATCGCAGCGCTTGAAGGCAATGTCGTCCCGCAGTCGGTCAAGCTGCCGCTGGCGATCGTCGAGGATCCGAACTTCAAGGCCGGTCAGGATTTCTTCCCCGACCAGTCCGACAATTTCTTCGTCGGTAATTCCTTCCCGACCTGCGGCATCAATTTCACCGCGCAGGAAATCATGGGGCAGACCAAGGCGGACCAGTAGGCTGCACTCCCGGCGCCGTGGGATCCCCCACGGCGCCGGCCACTCGATATCTCTGGTCGTCAAAGTGCCTCGGGAGGGCCTATGGACGCTGCGGTTCCGCTCTTCCAGATGGAAGGCATATCCAAGCGCTACGGTGGCGTGCGGGCGCTGGAAAAGGCGGAGCTTGTCGTCACGTCCGGCAGCATTCACGCCATCCTTGGCGAAAACGGCGCCGGCAAATCGACGCTGATCAAGGTGATGGCGGGCGTCGTCGCGGCCGACGAAGGCCGCATGATGCTGGATGGCCGCGAGGTGACCTTCGCTTCGCCGGCTGCCTCCAACAAGGCAGGCATCGTCTGCATCTTCCAGGAACTGTCGCTGGTTCCCGAACTCAGCGTCGCCGATAACATCGTCATATCAGACCCGCCCAAACGCTTCGGCATGATCGACCGCAAGGCGCAGCGCCGCATCGCGGAGGAAGCGCTTGCCCGCGCGGGCGCGGGCGACATCCACCCGCTGGCGTTGGTCAAGGACTTGCCCTTGTCGCGCCGGCAGATGGTTGAGATCGCCAAGGCGCTGGCCAGAAAGCCGCGTATCCTTATTCTCGACGAGGCGACGTCCGCGCTCACCGCGGCGGATGTCTCGAACATTTTTGGTGTGCTGAAGCGGTTGCGCAGGGAAGGACTGGCACTGCTCTACATCTCGCATCGCATGAACGAGATCGCCGAGCTTGCCGATCAGTGCACGGTGTTCCGCAACGGCCGCAACGTCGCCAGCTACAAGGCCGGCTCGAAGAGCGACAATGAGGTGGTCGAGCTGATGATCGGCCGCGAATACAGCCACATCTTCCCGCCCAAGCCGGCGGCCGTGCCAGCGACAGCCGCACCCAGGCTTGAAGCCCGCAAGCTCTCGTGGACCGACCGGCTGGACAACATCTCGCTGACCGTCAGGGCGGGCGAGGTGGTCGGCCTCGGCGGTCTCGACGGCCAGGGACAGCGCGAATTGCTGCTCGCTTTCTTCGGCGTGCTGCGCGGCCTTTCCGGCGAGGTGCTGATCGATGGCAAGCCGGTGACGATCAGCAGTCCCTCTAAGGCGCGGCATGATGACATCGGCATGGCGCTGATCCCGGAGGACCGCAAGACCGAAGGGTTGATGCTGCCGATGACGGTGCGCGAAAACCTGTCCTTCGCCGCGCTCGACCGGCTGTCCAAAGGCGGCATCATCGACCGCGCCGCCGAACAGCGGCTGATCGACGACATGGTCGGCCTGCTGGCCATCAAGACGGCGGGTCTCGACATTCCGGTCGGCGCACTGTCGGGCGGCAACCAGCAGAAGGTGGTGATCGCCAAATGGCTGATGCGCCAGCCGCGCATCATCTTGCTCAACGATCCGACGCGCGGCATCGATGTCGGCACCAAGCAGGAACTCTACCAACTGATGCGCAAGCTGGCGGATGCCGGTGCGGCGATCCTGTTCTATTCAACCGACTATGACGAGTTGATCGGTTGCTGCGACCGCGTGCTGGTGCTCTATGACGGCGCCGTCAAGCGCGAGCTGGTCGGCACCGAGATCACCGAGCGGGCGCTGATATCAAGCGCGCTCAACATCCATGGCGAGGAGAGCCCGGTGGGCCTGGGAGCAGACGCGTGAAGGATTGGCGCTATTGGCTGGCCGAGCAGCGCGGAACGCTGCTGGCGCTCGGCATCTTCATCGTCATGTTCGTCATCTACACCTCGAACCATCCGGCCGGCTTCACCGCCAATGTGGTGCAAACGGCGGCGAACAAGGGCGTGCTGCTCGCCTTCGTCGCCATGGCACAGACGCTGGTGGTGATCACCGCCGGCATCGACCTGTCCGTCGGCATGATTTTTCTCCTCACCAACTGCCTGGCCTCCTGGCTGGTGGTGGGCACGCCGATGCAGACGACGCTCGGCGTCATCGCCGTGCTGGCGGTCGGTCTTCTCTGCGGCGCCATCAACGGCGCCATCGTCATCTACGGCCGGCTGCAGCCGATCGTCGCCACCATCGCCACCGGGGCCGTCTATTACGGCATCGGCCTTTTGCTGCGGCCCTTCCCGGGCGGTTCGGTCAATGAGGATCTGGCCGACGCGATGACCGGCCGCGTCTTCGATGTGGTGCCGGCGAGCCTCGTCGTGCTGCTCGCCATCGTGCTGGTGATCTGGGTGCCGTTCAGCCGCTCGGTGCTCGGCCGGGCTGCCTACGCGGCGGGGTCGTCGGAGACGGCGGCTTATATGTCGGGCGTTCCGATCAGGCGCGGCAAATTCGCCGCCTACACGCTGGCCGGGCTGCTGGCGGCGATCGGCGGGCTGTTCCTCACCTTCTTCACCTATACGGGCGACGCGGCCTATGCCAGCGGCAACGCCTACACGCTGTTTTCGATCGCCGCCGTGGTGCTGGGCGGTGTCTCGCTGTTTGGCGGCAAGGGCAGCGCCATCGGCGCCATCTTCGGCGCGCTCGCCTTCCGCACCATTGGCGACCTGCTGTTCGTGTTCGACTTCGATCCGCTCTGGCAGCCGCTGTTCCAGGGCGTTATCCTGCTGGTCGCGGTCAGCCTCGGCGCCTTCGCCCTGTTTCGGGTCCGCAACCGGCTGGAGTGGTTCCTGTGAGCGAAACGACGCCGATTGTTGGGAAGAGCGACGGCGGCATTGCCGGCCGCATGCCGAAATTCATCCGCCGCGCCGACCCGGCGGTGCTGACCGCATTCGCCTGCATCGTGCTGTTGCTGTTCCTCGGCAGCCTCTATTCCAGAAGCTTCCTGTCGCCTGAGTATCTGCTGCAGCAGCTCAAGGTCGCCTCGTTCCTCGGTGTCGTCGCCACCGGCATGATGCTGGTCGTGCTGCTCGGCCAGATCGATCTGTCGGTGCCATGGTCGGTGGCGGCCGGCGCGATGATGGCCTGCGCGGCGGCCGCTTACGGTCCGGCCGGGGTGGTGTTGGCTATCCCGTTCGGCATCTTCTGCGGCGTGCTGATCGGCATCGTCAACGGCATCGGCGTCGCCTATCTGCGCATTCCCTCGATGATCATCACGCTCGCCACCAATGCCGTCGCGCAAGGGCTGATGGTGGTCTACACCGGCGGCTTCTCCCCGCAGGATTCGGCCACTGGCGCCATGCGCTACCTCGCCACCGGTTTTGCTATTCCCGGCGTGCCCAACGCCGTCATCATCTGGGCCCTGATCGGCGCGGCAATGGTGTTCGTGCTGACCCGCACCGGTTTCGGCCGCACCGTCTACGGCATCGGCAACCGCGAGCGCGCCGCCTATCTCTCCGGCATCGACACAAGACGTGTGGTGATGATCGCCTTTGCCGTCTCCGGCGGGCTCTCGGCCTTTGGGGGCGTGCTTCTGGCCGGCTATGCCTCGAAGGCGGCGCAGTCGATGGGCGATGCCTATCTCTTGCCGTCCATCGCCGCCGTGGTGCTCGGCGGCACCTCAATCCTCGGCGGGCGCGGCTCCTATCTCGGCACCGTCGCCGGTGTCATCCTGATCACGCTGCTGCAATCCATCCTGTCGGTCATGCAGATGCCGGAGGCGGGGCGGCAGATCATCTATGGCGTTGTCATCGTCGCCATGCTGCTGCTCTACGGCCGCGCGCCGGCAAGCCGCTGACTGTGGACGAAGAAGCAGTACAGGCGCCGACAGGCGCTCCCGGCTCAGTGCCTCCGGCCATTGTGGTGATGGGCGTCGCCGGCTGCGGCAAGTCCGCCGTCGGCATCGCGCTGGCGGCTGCTATGGGCGCCGTCTTCATCGAAGGCGACCGGCTCCACCCGCCCGAGAATGTCGCCCGCATGGCGAGCGGCGAGCCGCTCACCGACCAGTTGCGGATGGGTTGGCTCGATGCGATCGGCGAGCGCATCGCGGCATCGGTTGGCGAAGGACAGGGCGTGGTCGCGGCCTGCTCGGCGCTGAAGCGCAGCTATCGCGAACGCCTGCGCGGTTTTTGCCCTGACATCGTCTTCCTCTATCTGGAGATCGACCCAGCGACGGCGCGTGAGCGGGTCGCCAGCCGCAAGGGCCATTTCATGCCGGCAAGCCTGGTTGACAGCCAGTTCGCCATCCTGGAGCCGCCAGGAAGGGATGAGCGGGCCCTGACAATCGATGCGACGCGTCCGGTTGCCGATGCCATTGCCGACGCGATCCGGCGGCTGGCCAGGTCATGAGCCGGTATCGTCGCCTGTCATCGTATGGTCCGAGGCTTCCGTCAGCCTTCGACTGCTGGACCAGATCAGCATCTGTTCGGGAAACAGTTTCAGCGCCTCGAGCAGCCGGTCGCGCTTGAGCAGGATATAGCGTGCCTGCAGCACCATGTCCTTGGCGCCATCCCATCCCGTCTCCGCTTCAGCCGGCAACAATTCCGGGCTGATGACGGCCCGGTATTCGCGGAAGGGAACGGTCTCGAAGGTCGACATGGCAAAGAGCGCCGCTCTGCCCCTTGCGGCGAAATTCGCTGGCGCCGACGCAAGATGCGTCCAGCCGCTTTCGCCGATCGCGACCTCGGTAAAGGTCGAGCCTGCATGGATGGTGTTGGTCATCAGCACCACGCCATTGCGCTTCAGGATCTTCTGAATGCGGATGGTGACCTGATAGGCGTCGTCGCGCTCGAAGACGATGCGGCTCTTGAGGTAGCGGTTCTCGACCTTGACCAGCGGTGGGTTCAGGAAACGCAGGCCGAACATCGATTCCGAGACGCCGTGGGAATTGACACTCACCTGATGTGCCTCGATGCCCGCCTCGTGCAGGGCGCGCTTGCCGATGATGGTCTGCGAGGTGAACTGGTCGCACCAGACGATGGCGCCGTGGCCGTGCTGCAAGGCAGCCTGCAATTCCTCCTGTCCCTCCAGCCGGATTGTCGGGGCCCATCGGAAGCCGGCGAGGTGTGCGGCAAGCTGCAGCCGACGGCGGTGGCGCGCCGCGAGCAATGCCTCGAACAGCTTGCGCGCGTCGATGCTGCCGCCAAGCACTGCGCGCGTCGCGGCAGCGTAGCCAGGAAATTGCTTGCGCATATGGCGTTTCAGGCGAAGCCTGGACATCCGATCGCAGATCGACGCCCACCAGCGCACCGGAACCGAAGCCGCGACCACAAGATAGAAGGCGGCCAGCAGGCTTTCGCGCAGGTCCTGGTTCGAGAACCGGCGCACCCTGCCGGGGTGGACGATTTTGCGGCTGAAGAAGCGTACATCCTCTGCCCGTTCCGGAACGAGAATGTCGGCGATGATTTCACTGCGGAAGGTGGCCGCGGATGGCGGCTTGTGGTTGCGGGATTTTGCGAACCACGACAGCCTCATCGGTCCAGCCTGTTGTCCAAGACCGCTTTACTGCGTTGGCATGGACCGTGCAACCTTGCGACGCCGAGCGCCACGCAGAGGCTCAGATTTGCGACGACAACTCGACCGGAAAATCGTCGTTGTCGGCATCGCGCATGGCGGCGAGGCTTCTGTTATCCAGCACCTCGGCGATCGCCTGGCGCACTTCCAGCATCATGTGCCGGACCTGACAGGTCGCCTCGTCGCAATCCTCGCAGCGCTGGTACTGCGTGCGGCTGGCACAGGGTATCGGCGCCAGCGGCCCGTCCAGCACGCGCACGACATGGCCGATCTTGATCTCGGAGGCCGGGCGGGCGAGCCGATAGCCGCCTTCCTTGCCCTTGCGGCTCAGGACGAAGCCGGCATTGCGCAATTCGCCGAGGATGGCATCGAGGAATTTCTTCGGGATGTTGTTGGCGACGGCGATGTCGTTGACGAAGGCCAATTGGCCCGCCGGTAGGCCAGACAGATGCACGAGGGCCTTGAGGCCGTATTTGCCTTTTTTGTCAGCATGCCCGAGTCAACCCGTTGAAGCCCCAACCACCCCGCATCTGGCGGCTGTTTGTGTGCAAATAATGACGGTTTCGCCGCGCCATGGCATTTCGCGAAAACAAGACGCCAAATGGCACGTTAGGCACAAACGCGTTGATTCTTTGTAACGTTTTGCGGGGATAGCGCCGTATTTGTCATGGCCGATGGCAAAAACGAAGAAAGCCGGCTCATAGCCGGCTTTCCCTTACCCGTTCTTTGTATGCTGTAGCCGTCAGCGGCTGCCATAGGCCTGGTCGAGCAGGCCGCCGGCGGCGAAATGCTCTTTCTGGATCTTGTCCCAGCCGCCGAAGACATCTTCCACCGTCAGCAGACGCACGTCCGGGAAGTCAGCCTTGTATTTGGCGGCGACGGCTGCGTCGCGCACCCGGTTGCCGTTCTGGGCGAGGATGTCCTGGCCTTCGGGCGTGTAGAGGAAATCGAGATAGGTCTTGGCCAGAGCGCGCGTGCCGTGCTCGTCGGCGACCTTGTCGACGATCGCCACCGGGAATTCGGCGAGCAGGCTGACCGAGGGCGTGACCTGCTCGAACTTGTTGTCGCCATACTCCTTGCGGATGCCGCGCGTCTCGGATTCGAAGGTGATCAGCACGTCGCCGATCTCGCGCTGCACGAAGGTGGTGGTCGCGGCGCGACCGCCGGTGTCGAAGATCGGCACATTGTTGAACAGCTTGGTGATGAACTCCTTCACCTTGGCGTCATCGCCCTTGAAGGCTTCCTTGGCGTAGGCGGTGGCGGCCAGATAGGTGTAGCGCGCATTGCCCGAGGTTTTCGGGTTGGGGAAGATCACCTGCACGTCGTCGCGCACCAGATCGTTCCAGTCCTTGATGTGCTTGGGATTGCCGGCGCGGACAAGGAACGAAGGCAGCGAATAGAAGGGCGAGGCGTTGTTGGGAAAGTCCTTCTGCCAGTCGGCGGAGACGAACCCTTTCTTGACCAGGAAATCGATGTCGGTGACCTGGTTGAAAGTGACGACATCGGCGCCGAGGCCCTCGGCGATGGCGCGCGCCTGCGCCGAGGTGCCGGCATGAGACTGGTCGACGCTCACACCCGGATGCCCGGCGACGAAAGCCTTGTTGACCTGGACGAACAGTTCGCGGCCGACGTCATAGGAGGCGTTGAGCAGCTTGTCGGCCGACCAGGCTTGGGAGGATGCGAGGAACAGGCCGGCAACCGTGGCAACACCGAGAAAAAATCGCTTCATGAAAAAGGCTCCGGATGCAATGCGTTTATGCCCAGACCATAGCCGTGGCGTGTGGTGCGCGACGAGGTATGGGGTCGAGAGCTTGGCGCTCCTTGCTAGAAAAACCGTTGCTCGAACAGGCGGATCGTAGGATTTTCTTTCAACTGGAGTCACTCTGTCTCGCCGACCCCTTCAGTCCCTCCTTGGCAAAGGAGATACACATTGTGTATGCGGAGTGCTATGGTGTTGGAAAGGAGTCTTCCATGACAAAGGCCGTCCCTGAGACCCATGCCAAGCCTGTCAATCTGCGCATCCGAGAGGATATACGCATACTGATTGACCGTGCCGCGAAATTACGCGGGAAAACCCGTTCCGACTTCATGATCGATGCCGCCTACCGTGCAGCCGAGGACACGCTGCTCGACCAAACCCTGATCAAGGTGGATCCCGAGAGTTACCGGCATTATCTCGACATCCTTGATGAACCGCCAAGCGGGGAAGGTTTTGCGCGCCTTATGAACGCGCCCAAGCCATGGCAGGACTGATGCTTTCGGCGCCCACGCCCCTGGCCGAAAACCACGATCTCGAACTTTTCCAAAGCGGTACGGAAAGCCTCGACCAATGGCTTCGCCGCAGGGCACGGGCCAACCAGGTCGGTGGCGCGTCGCGGACCTACGTGGTGGCGGAAGGCCCGCGCGTTGTCGGCTATTACTGCCTGTCTTCAGGTGGGCTTGATCTTGCGGAGGCGCCTGGCTCCATCCGCCGCAACATGCCGGATCCCATCCCAATGGTTGTGCTCGGGCGTCTTGCCGTGGACGCGGGCTGGCAAGGGAAGGGGCTGGGTGCAGCGCTGCTGCAAGACGCCGTCCTGCGCGCTGGCAATGCCGCGATGATCCTCGGGATTCGCGGCATTTTTGTTCATGCCATATCGGACGAGGCGAAAGCCTTTTATGAGCACTACGGCTTTGCGGCTTCGCCGAAAAATCCGATGACCTTGGTGCTGTCGTTGAAAGGGCTGGTGAAAGGGTAGGTCACTGCTATCGGACCGAGATGTCCTTTTGGCACACCAAGATCACCCGTGGTCTTGCGCCGCCGGAAACAGCTTCCAACGCCCCGGGCGGAACGCCACCCGGCTTTTCTGCGCCGCGGGGTGATCCACCGGCAGTTCGATCTCGACCCGCTGGCGCTCGCCGCCGATCTCGAGTTCGACGCGCCGTGTTCCGGCGACGCGGCGGCTGGCGGCGACCGTGCCGGCGATGCAGCCGCTGCAGCCGTCGAGCAGTTCGACATCGTGCGGGCGGAAGTAGAGCGTCGCGTCGCCCTCGGGTGCGTGCGGCGCCGACAGCCCGATCGGGCGATCGGCGAGCCAGATCTCGCCATTCTCGACCTTGACCGGAAGCGAGCTCGATTCGCCGATGAAGCCATAGACGAACGGCGAGTTCGGCGTGTCGTAAATGTCGTCCGCGGTGCCAACCTGCTCGATGCGGCCCTGGCTCATCACCACGACGCGGTCGGCAAGCTCCAGCGCTTCTTCCTGGTCATGGGTGACGAAGACGGTGG
The DNA here is from genome assembly GCF_014189455.1 of Mesorhizobium huakuii. Taxonomy (NCBI): domain Bacteria; kingdom Pseudomonadati; phylum Pseudomonadota; class Alphaproteobacteria; order Hyphomicrobiales; family Phyllobacteriaceae; genus Mesorhizobium; species Mesorhizobium huakuii. Next base: position 361,324 of record NZ_CP050296.1, on the reverse strand, counting down.
TGTGCCCGGTGCGGTCATGGATCTCGCGCAGCCAGCGGCGCAATTCGCGGCGCACCTGCGCATCGAGCGCGCCGAATGGCTCGTCGAGCAAAAGCACCTTGGGTTCGATGGCCATGGCGCGGGCGAGCGCGACACGCTGGCGCTGGCCACCGGAGAGCTGTGCAGGATAGCGTTTCTCCAGCCCCGAAAGCTGGACGAGATCGAGAAGCTCGGAGGCGCGGCGGCGGATTTCTGCCGCCGGCGGCCGCGAGGACCCGTGCCGGACTTTCAGGCCGAAGCCGATATTGTCGGCCACCGTCATGTGCCGGAACAGCGCGTAATGCTGGAAGACGAAGCCGACATTGCGCTCCTGGATCGACTTCTGCGAAGCGTCCTCGTCGCCGAAGAAGATTTTTCCCCGCGTCGGCCGCTCCAGCCCGGCGATCAGCCTGAGCAGCGTCGTTTTGCCGGAGCCGGACGGCCCTAGCAGGGCGATCAGTTCGCCCGACTTGATGTCGAGCGACACGTCATGGAGCGCCGGAAACCGCTCGAACTCTTTGCGCACGTTGGCAACGCGAACTTCCATACAAATCCCTCTGTCAATGTCCGCGCGTCGCGGCAAGCTCGGCGCCGTAGCGCATCTCGAGCAGTGTTTTCAAGACCAGCGTGACCAGCGCCAGCCCGGCAAGCAAGGAAGCGACGGCAAAAGCGCCGACGGCGTTGTACTCATTGTAGAGGATTTCGACATGCAGCGGCATGGTGTTGGTCAGGCCGCGTATATGGCCCGACACCACCGAAACCGCGCCGAATTCGCCCATGGCGCGCGCGTTGCACAGGAGCACGCCGTAGAGCAGACCCCATTTGACGTTGGGCAGCGTCACATACCAGAAGGTCTGCCAGCCATTGGCGCCGAGCGAAAGCGCTGCCTCCTCATCGCCATTGCCCTGTTCCTGCATCAGCGGGATCAGTTCGCGGGCGACGAAGGGGAAGGTGACGAAGACGGTGGCGAGCACAATGCCCGGCACCGCGAACAGGATCTGGATGCCATGTCCCTTCAGCCACTCGCCGAGCAACCCTTGTGCGCCGAACAGCAGTACATAGACCAGGCCTGAAATGACCGGCGAAACCGAGAAGGGCAGGTCGATCAGCGTGGTCAGGAACGCCTTGCCCTTGAATTCGAACTTGGCGATCGCCCAGGCGGCGGAGATGCCGAAGATGACATTGAGCGGCACCGAGATCGCGGCGACAAGCAGTGTCAGGTGGATGGCCGAACGTGCGTCCGGCTCGCCCAGCGCTTGCGTATAGGCACCGACGCCTTTCGCCAGCGCCTCGTGGAAGACGATGATCAGCGGCAAAAGCAGGAAGACGCCGAGGAAGACGAAAGCAATGGCCATCAACACGGCCTGTGCGGGACGGCTCTCGGTCACCGCCGCCGAGCGGCTCTCATGGTAGGGTTCGTAGGATTTGATTTCGGGATCAGCCATAGCGCTTGCGGCTCCATGTCTGCACGAGATTGACGACCAGAAGCATGACGAACGACAGCGCCAGCATGATCGCCGCGATCGCGGTCGCCGCCGGATAGTTGTATTCCTCCAGCCGGATGACGATCAAAAGCGGCGCGATCTCGGATTTGTAGGGCAGATTGCCGGCGATGAAGATGACCGAGCCGTATTCACCGACGCCGCGCGCAAAGGCCAGCGAAAAGCCGGTGATGATGGCCGGCGCCAGGCCCGGGAACAGCACGCGGGTGACGATCTGGAAGCGGCTGGCGCCAAGCGTGGCGGCCGCTTCCTCCACCTCCTTGTCGATCTCCTCCATGATCGGCTGCACGGTGCGCACGACGAAGGGCAGGCCGATGAAGACGAGCGCCACGACGATGCCGAGCGGCGTGTAGGCGACCTTGATGCCGAGCGGCATCAGCAACTTGCCGATCCAGCCGTTCGGCGCATAGAGCGTGGTGAGCGCAATGCCGGCCACCGCGGTCGGCAGGGCGAAGGGCAGGTCGACCATGGCATCGACAATGCGGCGGCCGGGAAAGCGGTAGCGCACCAGCACCCAGGCGACCAGCGTGCCGAAGACGACATTGAAGGCCGCCGCGAGGAAGGCGGTGCCGAAGCTGATTTCCAGCGCATTGAGGGTGCGGCGGTCGCTGGCGATCGCCCAGAATTCAGCCCAGCCGAGAGACGCCGAGCGCCAGACCAGCCCGGACAGCGGAATGAGGATAATGAGGGTGAGGTAGGCAAGCGAGAAGCCGAGCGTCAATCCGAAACCCGGAATGACACTCGGCTGTCTGAATCGCCACCCCGCCTGCGCGGGTGCTGTGGTCATGGAGTTCTGGATCGTCCCTTCTTACTCAACCAGACTTGGCTGAAGAAGCCCATTCGCGGGCTTCTTCAGGGTTACCGAACCTCACTGGGCCGGCTTATAGATCTGGTCGAATATACCACCGTCGCCGAAATGATAAGGCTGTGCCTTCTTCCAGCCGCCGAAAAGCGGGTCGTCGATGGAGATCAGCTTGATATCGGGGGTCTTGGGCAGATCGGCCGGGGCCACGAGTTCAGGCTTGGCCGGACGATAGTGGTTCTTGGCGATAATCGTCTGGCCTTCCTTGGAATAGAGCCAGCCGAGATAGGCTTCGGCCACCTTGCGTGTTCCCTTGGCATCGACATTGGCGTCGACGACCGCCACCGGCGGCTCGGCCAGGATCGATGTCGGCGGATAGACGATCTCGAAATTATCGGCGCCGAATTCGTTGAGTGCCAGATAGGCGTCGTTTTCCCAGCCGATCAGCACGTCGCCGATTCCCTTTGCGCGAAGGTGACGGTCGAGCCGCGCGCGCCGGTGTCGAGAACCGGAGCATTGGCGTAGAGCTTGCCGACAAATTCCTTGGTCTTGGCCTCGTCGCCACCATCGTTGGCGTTGGCATAGGCCCAGGCCGCGAGATAGTTCCAGCGGGCGCCGCCGGAGGTCTTCGGGTTGGGCGTGATCACCTGGGTGCCGTCCTTGATCAGGTCGTTCCAGTCGTGGATGCCCTTGGGGTTGCCCTTGCGCACCAGGAAGATGATGGTCGAGGTGTAAGGCGCTGAATTGTTTTCGAATTTCTTGCGCCAGTCGGGATTGATCTTCTTCGACTTCGAGACGATGGCGTTGATGTCGCCCTCGAGCGCCAGCGTTACCACATCGGCGTCGAGGCCGTCGATTACGGCGCGGGCCTGGGCGCCCGATCCGCCATGCGACTGCTGGATGGTCACCGTCTCGCCGGTCTCGGCCTTCCAGTGCGCGGCGAAAGCCTCGTCATAGGCCTTGTAGAGCTCACGCGTCGGATCGTAGGACACGTTGAGTATGGTGGTGTCGGCGAACGCGAAACCGAGCGTGCCGAACTGGACAGATGTGGCGACCAGTGCGCCGAGCAGTTTCCTGAAATGAGGTTTGGTCATTTCTGCCTCCGTTGAACCCGCGCCAAATCTAGCGAATTGATAGAAATTAGATGCATCGAATGTTGCCTTTTTTGCCCTCCTGAAGAAAATCTTGGACGATCTTCCGCCGCATCGGGAAATATTTTCCTCGCCGGCGCGATGCGCGGATTCGATGCCCTATCTAGAGCGGGATGAATTGAGGCTGAATCGAAGGGATTCCCCTAGGGTGGCAAATCTGATTCAACCTTCTTGCTAGGCAAGGAGGTTGGTAAGGATGGGCAAGCCTTATTCGATGGATCTTCGCGAACGGGTTGTTGCGTCGGTTGAGCGGGAGGGGCTGTCGCGACGGCAGGCCTCGGTGCGCTATGGAGTTGGTATCAGCACCGTCATCAGGTGGGTGCGCCGCTTGCGCGAAACGAGCAGCCTTGCACCCGGCAAGATGGGTGGGCACCGGCCGAAGAAGATTGCCGGTGAGCATCGGGACTGGCTTCTGGTGCGCTGCCGGGCCACGGATTTTACGCTGCGCGGTCTTGTGATCGAGCTGGCCGAGCGCGGCCTTGCGGTCGACTACCGCTCGGTGTGGGAGTTCGTCCACGCCGAGAAGCTCAGTCACAAAAAAGACGCTGATCGCGGCTGAGCAGGATCGCCCGGATGTGGCGCGCAGGCGGACACAGTGGGCAAAGTATCAGGACCGCATCGATCCTTCCCGTCTGGTGTTCATCGACGAGACATGGACCAAAACCAACATGGCACCGCTCAGGGGATGGGCGCCGCGCGGCGAGAGGATCAAGGCCAAGGTGCCGCACGGCCATTGGAAGACAATGACCTTCCTGGCGGCGCTGCGTCATGACTGCGTCGATGCACCATGGCTCATCGACGGACCGATCAACGGCGAGCGTTTTCAGCTCTATGTCGACAAGGTTCTCGTCCCAGTCCTCAAGCCCGGCGACATCGTCATCATGGACAATCTCGGCTCACATAAAGGCAAGGCCGTGCGCCGCGCCATCCGCGCGGCCGGCGCCAGGTTGTTCTTGCTGCCCAAATACTCGCCCGATCTGAACCCCATCGAGAAGCTCTTCGCCAAGCTCAAGCATTGGCTGCGCAAGGCTGCCAGACGAACAGTCGAGACCGTCTGCGAAGCCATCGGTCAGATCCTCGGCACCGTCACTTCAACCGAATGCAGAAATTACTTCACCGAGGCCGGGTATGTACCAACCTAAATTCATCCCGCTCTAGGGATGCGCGGTGCCGCGGCAAGGTCGTGGGGGCTTGGTGCGGCATTTACTCGGCGCTCACCGGGAAATCGAAGCGCTGTTTTGGAAAGGGCTCGTGCCCAAGCGTGAAATGCCACCATTCACGGGCATAGTTCTTGAAACCGCCGGCAAGCATGGCCTCGACAAGCAGCTTGCGGTTTGCTGTCGCTTGACTGCCGAGCGGGCGGTGCGCGGTCTCGCTCATCGGGTCGAAACAGTCGAAACCGGTGCCGAAGTCGAGTGTATCGGCGTCGATGGCGCCGCAAGCGGGTTTGGAGACGGATGGACTGTCGACCCGCGCAATCGCGACGTCGACGGTCGAGCCACGCGAATGGGTTGACAGTTCACCGACATAACCCTTGGCGATGAGATCGCCACGCCGGACCCTGGGATACCATTGCGGATCGGACGGGCCGCCCTGGCGTGTCCATTCGCCCATGTCGGCGACGGCGCGGGCAGGGCGGTAGCAGTCGAATACGACCAGTGTCAGGCCTTTTGCGGCGATTGCCTGCTGGACGCCGGCAAGAGCTTGCGCCGCCTGCAGGGTGAGAATGCAGACCGGTGCGTCATAGCCGTTGACCTTGCGGTGCAGGAAATTGCCCGATCCGGCGTAGCGCATGTCCTGGCGGATCGACGTGGCGATATCGGCGAGGCGGACGAAGCCGGTGGGGAGGGGGGTGGCATGTGCTGGCGGGACGGAAGCGGCAACCGTCAGCGCGTAAAAGCCAACGCGCAGAATCGCCTGGCGCACTCTATTCAACGAACACTTTCACGCTGGCCGCGCGCCCGGCCGCGTCGATCACGGTCAACGTCGAGTAGCCGGCACCGTCCGGTTGCCAGGTCGCGGTGCGGCGGCGGTCGAGGCCAACCAGCGGCTTGCCGTTCGCAAGCCAGCGGAATGGCGCACGGCCGCCTTGCAGTTTCAGCACCAGCGGCGTGGCATCGGCGGAATTGGTGGCAAGGTCGACGCGGGCGCCGTCCGGCGGGAAGATGATGGTTGGCGCGGGTTCGGTCGGTGTCGCCTGCACCAGGCCATCGGCGCCGGCGCCGAAGCGGGCGAGCGTCACCGGCAGGTCCTCGCGCTTGGGGGTGAAGGCGCCGGGCGGTTTGCCCGGCAGCGGCACGGTGGCCAGGCCCGAGCGGACAAAGCCCTCGAACAGGATCGGGGCGGCCGAGACATAACCGGAAAGACCCGGCACGGCGCTGGCGTCGGGACGTCCGACCCAGACACCAAGCACATAGCGGCCGTCGAAGCCGACCGACCAGGCGTCGCGGTAGCCGTAAGAGGTGCCGGTCTTGTAGGCGATCCCGCGCTGCAAGGCGCCTTCCGGCGGTTTTACTCCTGAGAGAATGTCGATGATCTGCCAGTTCGCCTGGTCGTTGAGGATGGTGGCGGTGGTGCGTTCGGCGTTCGCCGGCTCGGTGCCGTCATGCAGCGTGTGCGTTTTGCCGCCATTGGCGAGCCCCGTATAGAGCTGGACGAGGTCGCGCAGCGTGACGCCAACGCCGCCGAGGCCGATGGCCAGGCCCGGCGCTTCGTTGATCGGCAGGATCGGGTTGACGCCGGCCTGGCGGAAGCGCGCCGTCAGCCGCGCCGGGCCGACCGCGTCGAGCACGCGGATCGCCGGCACGTTGAGCGACAATTGCAGCGCCTGGCGAATCGAGACATCGCCCTGGTAGCCCATGTCGAAATTCTTTGGCCGGTAGCCGGCGAAATCGACCGGGCTGTCCTCGATCAGTGTTTCCTGCGCCACCAGTCCCTGTTCGAAGGCAAGGCCATAGATGAACGGCTTCAGCGTTGAGCCGGGCGAACGCACGATCTTGGTCATGTCGATCCAGCCGGAGCGGCTGGCGTCGAAGAAATTGGCCGAGCCGACTTCGCCCAGAATGTCGCCGGTGCGCGAGTCGGCCAGCACCATGGCGACGGAGAGACGCGGCCCAAGCTTGGTGGCAGCATCGCGCGCCACCTGTTCCAGGCCTTCCTGGACGCTTTTGCGGATGGTCAGTTTGAGCGGCTGGCCGGGAACGGCCCTGGGCAGCATTGCATAGGCGGCGTGCGCGGCGAGCGCCGGCAAGGTGCGGCGCAGGCCCGACACATCGTCAAGGGCGGCGCGTGCGGCCTCGCGTTCGCCGATCAGGCCCGACGAGACCATGCGGGTCAGCACGCGGTCGCGGGCGGCGTGGGCGATTTCGAGGTTGCGGTCGGGTCGGCGCTTTTCCGGCAATTGCGGCAAGGCGACGAGCAGCGCGGCTTCGGAGACGGTGAGCCGCTTCGGTTCCTTGCCGAAATAGGCAAGCGAAGCGGCGCGCACCCCTTCCAGATTGCCGCCATAGGGCGCCAGCGTGAGATAGCGTTCGAGGATCTCATTCTTCGACAGCCGCCGCTCGATCTGGATGGCGCGCAGCATCTGCTTGATCTTGGAGCCGAGGCTGCGGCTTTCGCGCGGCTCGATCAGGCGGGCAAGCTGCATCGACAGGGTCGAGCCGCCGGAGACGATGTGGCCGCTGGTGACGAGCTGGCCCGCCGCGCGGCCAAGCGCCAGCACGTCGACGCCCTGATGATCCCAGAAGCGCTTGTCCTCATAGGTGACCAGCATGTCGACGAACTGCTTGTCGACCTGGTCGAGCCGGGTTTCGAGCCGCCAGTAACCGTCCGGTGTGGCGAAGGCGCGCAACAGCTGGCCGTCGCGGTCCTGGACTTCGGTGGAGACCGTGAGTTCCGCAGGCAAGGGCGGCGGGAAGGCGCGGTCGAGCTCCCAGAGTGCGGCGGCGGAAAGAGCCAAGAGGCCTACGCAGGAAGCTGCGGTTATGGCGGCGCGGCGCAGGAATTTTCTTGAAAGCATGGCGCTGCCCTTCATCCACCTGCCGGCACCTTCTCCCCGTATAGTGACGGGGAGAAGGGGGCTGTCGTCTGCGCAATCGCCATTTGCATGATGGTCACCATCGGCGCCTTACGGCGCCTTGATCTCCATCATGCCGGTGGCGGTGCGGGCCGAAAATTGCGGCCGGTACATGTCTTCCACCGTTGCCGCCGGATGGGCGTAGGTGCCCGGCGTCACGGCGCGCACGACATAGGCGAGCGTCAGATTGTGGTCGTGGTCGCCGTCGGCAGGGTTGAATGCCGCGACAAAACGGTCGTCGCGGAATTCGAGATGGGCGGCGTCGGTCTGTGCCAGCCAGGAGAAGTTCGTCAATTGCGCGCTGGAGACCAGGCCGGGATTGTCGATCTCGAAGCCGGCCGGCAACAGGTCGGTGACCAGCAGGCGCGACGGCCAGCTGTTCTGCTCGGTGACCTTGAGCACGACGACATAGCGTTCGTTCTGGGTTGCCTCCATCACATTGGCTTCGGTGCCATCGAGCTTGTAGTAGGTGCGGTCGATGGTGAAGCCGTCACCGCCGGCCGGCAGGGGCTGGATCGGCGACGCCACGGTGGTGACGACGGCCTGCAGCGGGGTCTTGCCGGTGTTGGCGATTTCGAGCGGGCTGTCGACCAATTCGGAGCCGTTGACCTGGTTGGAATAGCCGCCCGAATGCGGCGCGCCATTGACGGTCAGCGTTATCGAGTCATTGCCTTCCTTCAGCGCGCGGGCCGCCAGCAGCATCCAGGAATCGTCCTGGGTGCTGGTCCAGCGGACTTCGGCGCGTTCCCTGGTCACCAGCTTGATCAGTTCCGGCACGATCGACGAAACCGGCTTCGATTCCGCCGCCAGCGACAGCATCGCAGCGCCGTCACGCAGCGCCGAGCCGTAGTCGGAGCGGTACCAGTCGTAGTCGGTTTGCGACTTGGCGAGCTGCAGCGCGGTCTTGAACGTTGCCTCCGAGCGCTGTGTGTCGCCATAGAGCGCAAGGCTCGCCGCCAGCTGGGCGACGGCCATCGGGCTCGAGAAGGCTTCGAGCTGGGTGTCGGCATAGTAGCGCAGATCGCCGATCGAGGCCTTCTTGTTGCGGGCGAGAACATAGAGGGCGTAGGCGATCTCGCTGCCGCGGTCCTGTACGCTCTGGTCGTAGCCGAGCGAGTTCTGCAGGTTGCTCAGCGCCTGGTTCATGGCCAGCGCCGGCACGTCGTATTTCTGCTCGCGCGCCCTGGTCAGGAACTCGCTGACATAGGCGTCGAGCCACAGATCGCCGGAACCCGGACCCCACAGCCCGAAGCTGCCGCTCGAGGACTGGTAGCTCAAGACCTTGTAGATGGCATCCTGGATACGGCCATGCAGGTCGGGGTCGCTTTCCATGCCGATGCCAGAGGCCATCTCATTGACGTAGAGAAGCGGCATGGCGCGGCTGGTCGTCTGCTCGGCGCAACCATAGGGGTAGCGGTCGAGCGTCATCAGCAGTGACGGCACGTCGAAGGCAGCCGCCTGCGAAACGCCGACACTGACGGAAGCGCCGTCAAGCAGGCTTGCCGCCAGCAGCTCCTTGTCAATGCGCAGCGCACCGCCATTGCCCTTGAGGTCGACCACAAGGCGCGTGGTGACCGGCAATTGCGCCGGGCGCACCGGCACGTAGAGCGTCTGCTCAACCTTGGTGCCGTCGGCATGCGCCAGCTTGATGGTGAGCGAGGCATTGCCCGGCGTCTTTGCGATCAGCGGCACGGTCAGCGTCTGGCGCTTGCCCTGGGCGAGCGTCAGCTTCTGGGGCAGGGGCTTGTCGCCGGTCGACAGGTCGCCTGTCGTGTCGATCGAGAAGGCATAGTCGCCGGCTGGGCCGTCGGTGTCGGCCACGTCGAGCCGCATGACGGCGGCATCGCCGGGCGCCAGGAAGCGCGGCAGGCCGGCGGTGATGACGACGGGATCGCGCACGATGACGTCGGACTGGGCATGGCCGACCGCTTCCTTGGTCCAGGCGACGGCCATGACGCGCACGGTGCCGTTGAACTGCGGGATGTCGAAGTCGATCCGTGCCTTGCCGTCGGCGTCGAGCTGGACGGGGCCGGAGAAGAAGGCGACCAGCTTTTCGGTGGGCGGGCTGCCTTGCGCCTGCATGTTGGCGCCGTCACCGCCGGTCCTGAGCTTGCCGGTGGTGCCGAGCGAGCCGTCGATCAGGCGGCCATAGATGTCGCGGATCTCCATGCCCAGCATGCGCTGGCCGAAGAACCAGTTCTCCGGATCCGGCGCCTTATAGTTGGTCAGATTGAGGATGCCGACATCGACGGCGGCAACCATGACATAGGCGTTGGTGCCCGGCTGCACGCCGACCACGGAAACCGGGATCGACAGCTGCTGGCGCGGCATCGTTTTGTCCGGCGGCGCCAGCGTGACCGCGAGCTTCTTGGCACCCGGATCGACCGTCAGCCATTTCACGCCGATGGCGCGGGCCGGCATGCGTGTTTCCTGCGCATCGCCCGGCCGGAACAGGGTTGCCGTTACATAGGCACCGGCGCCCCAATCATCACCGACCGGGATGTCGACGGTGCTGCCGCCGGCCGGCACGGTGGCCGTGATGGTCTTCAACAGCTTGTCGGAGCCGATATTGATCAGAAGTTCGCCGGCAAAATGCGGCGAGACTTTCAGCTTGGCCACCTCGCCCGCGGCATAATTGTCCTTGTCGAGAGCGATCTCGAGGCCGTCAGGCGTTTCAGTGGTGGTCGAGGCGACATACCAGCCGGCATCGAATTCATAGCTGGTGGCAGGCCCTTCGGGGTCCGAGGTTTCGACCTCGAGCCGGTACTGGCCCCAGTCGACCGGAACGGAGACGGTGGCGTCGCCATCGGCGCTAAGGTCGATCTGGCCGTTGGCGATCGACTTGGTCAAGGAGACCGGCTCGTAGTTCCAGGAATTGTTGTTACGGTACCACTGGTAATTGCGTTCGACCTTGACCAGCGTCCACTGCGCGCCTTTCAGCGCCTCGCGCTTGCCGGCCGGATCGACGGCGATCAGGCTGAACTTGGCCGTGCCGCCCTGCGGCACTTCATCATCGGCGAAATCCGGACGGATGCCGATCATATGGCCTTGCGGGCGGATGCCGATATTGAGCGAGCGCTCGATGGCGCGGCCACCGGTTTCGCGCATGCGCACCGTCACCTTACCGTTGACCAGCTTGGTGGTCGAGGGCAACTGGTCGACAGTGATCGGAAAGGTCGCCTTGCCGTCATCGCCAACCACGGGCAGGTCGGTGAGTGGCGTGACCGTGGGCTCCGCCGACTGCTCGTCGGCGAGGCCGAAGGAGAAGTTGGGGAAGCGGTCCCAGTCGCGCGCCGTCGACAGCGTCAACTCGCCTTCCAGCGCCAGGCCCGCCGCCGGCGCGCCATAGAGGAAGCGGCCGTCAATGTTGATGTTGGCGGTTTCGCCGCGCTCGATCTCCTGCTTGTCGGCCTTCATGTCGAATTCGATGCGATCCGGCACGAAATCCTCGACCAGGAACATCTGCGTGGCGACGGCCGGCTGCTTGGGATCGGTGTAGATCGACACCGACCAGGTGCCGCGCATCGCGTTGGGTTCGAGCGGCAGGTCGACGGCATGGCCACCGGCTGAAGCGCCGTCGCTGACGATGCGGCGGTCCTCGACGCCGTCGGGACGAGAGAAGATGAAGGTCAGCGGCAGATTCTCCACCGCCTTGGCGGCGCCATCGCGGGCAAGGGCGGCAACATGGACATCCTCGCCGGCACGATAGATGCCGCGTTCGGTCCAGGCATAGACGTCGAGCGCGCCGGGCGCCGCGCGTCCGGTGACGCCGCGGTCGGACAGGTCGAAACCGGCCTTGGACATGTCGAGGAAGACGAAATCATTGTCGCCCTGCTTGGCCATCAGCACGGCCGGCACCATGCCGCCGTCGCCCCGCGTCAGGCCGGGATTGAAGACGGCGTGGCCGTCGGCATCCGACGTCGCGGTGCCGAGAACCTCGTTGTTCCTGGCAACCAGCGTCAGTTCGGCGCCGGCTATAGGCTTGGCCGAGCCCAGCGAACGGGCAAAGACATTGAGACCGTCCTGACCGGTATAGGTCGACAGGCCGATGTCGGAGACGACGAACCACTGTGTGGCCAGCGAACCGTAATCGTCGCTCTTGTCGTTGACGGCCTGGGCGGTCAGCACATAGACGCCGGGCTTGCGCTGCGGCAGCGCTTCATCGACCGGGAAGGAGGTGGTGACCTCCTTGTTGAGGTCGTTGACGATGTCGAGCTGGCCCTTCCAGACCGGCGCGCCCATCTGCTCGGAAATGTTGGAGATGTCATAGCTGTCGAGTTGGTGCAGGAACTGGTAGCCCGACAGAAGCTGCGCCAGCGAACGATCGCCGATGCGGTAGAGCTTCATTTCGGCGGCGTTCATGTTGACGGTGACGACCGGAATGCCACGGCGTGCGCCGGCCGGCAGCACGAAGCTGTCGCCGGTGAAGCGGGCGGATGGCGCGCGGTCCTGCACATAGATCGACAGCACCACCGGAGCGGCGGTCACTTCGCCGATGGCCGCCGGCAGGCCGGCGCGGAAGGTGACGTCATAATGCTGGCCGTGTTCGAGCCCTTCGACGCAGATCTGCTTGTCCTTGGCCTCGACGCCTTTCGGCGGCGCGTTGTCGACGGTCACGAACTGCGCATAGTCGACGCCGGTTTTGACCAGTTCCTCGGAGAATTGCGCGCAAATGCGCGGCGCGCTGGTGTCGGCATCGACACTGTGGTCGATGACACGGAAACCCTTGCGGGCCTTCAGATCGGCATAGTCGGCCTGCACGGCCGGCGACGTCACCAGCGCAAGGCTGGCTTCATAGGCCTGCAGCGCCGGGCGGTAGAGATCGCGCTTGTCGAGGCCGGCGCCGAGCAGCGCCAGAACGTCGGCGCGCGTCTTGGTGGTGCGCAGCAACTTATAGGCGTTGAAGGCGGCCGAAGTGGCGTTCATCGGGAAGGTGGACGCTTCGGAGGTATTGGTGGCAGGCTGCACGGCCAGCGTTTCGCGCGCCAAATTGAGCCAGAGCTGGCCATCGTCGGGCATTGCCGAGACCGCGGACTCGTATTTCTGCATGGCGGAGCGATGGTCGCCTGTCAGAACGGCCTGTTCGGCGGAGCCGATCAGGGCGGCCATGCCTTCGGTCGGCTTGTCAAAGGCCGGGCCAAGCAGCCTGTTGCGGTATTGCTGGGCCTGATCGGCCATCCAGTTGGGGAAAAAGGCGAGTTCCGGCGGGGCGCCGATATCGGGATCGCCGTCGATGTTGACGATCTTGCCCGCAACCGCTCCGTTGAAGGGCTTCAACTGGTTGTAGTCGGATTTGAGAAAGCACCATTTGGCCTTGGTGTTGTAGGTGAAGGCGCGGCAGGCCGGATCGCCAAGGCATGTCGTCTTGCACTGGTCGAGGGTGACATTCTGGTCGGATCTGAGATCAAAGCCGAAATAATCGGAATTGTCGGTCGTTGCGATTCGCCGGGCCTCGGCCGCTTGCGCGACGCTGTTCCAGGCTAAGACATTGGCCCAGGCGAAGAAGAGAAGGATCAGGATCGACAGACCACGAGCCGCGCGCATTGCCATAACACCCTCCAGACAATTGCAGACGTCCAGGCATGTTCAAGCTTCAGTCAAGCTTGTCAACACAAGGACGCGGCAGGGTTCCGCCTGCCAACGGTTTCCTTTCCGGCCAATGACCGGTAGTACCTCCATAGGACAGGGGATCACGCATTCTTGCGGCGACGCAAAAGGTGTGAATTCCAAGCCCGTCCTATTTCAGACAATTGGATTGTGGCCCCTTTACGAGCGCTTCAGAACTTCATTCCAATTTTAGTTTTGTAACCTAGGTTGTCTTAATGCCGGCGCATGAAGAGCAGATGTCAGGAGGGACCGCGCCAGGGCGCGCTCTTCCGCGCGCCCTGCTTTTGGCCATGATTTGCGCGACCGTGCTGGTTGCCGAATCGCAGCCTGCGGCTGCTTTCGAGCTTTTCGGCATCAAGCTGTGGGGATCGTCCAACGACGAGGACGCCGACATTGTCGACCCGCTGCGCTATGCCGTGACCATCACCGTGCCCGATGCCGACAAGGACCTTATCAAGAAGCTTGAAAACGCCTCGTCGCTGAAAGGCGACGAGGACCGCCCGGTTTCGGGCTCGCTCGGGCTGATGGCAAAGGCGCGCAGCGACCGTGAACAGCTGGTCGCCGCCCTCTACGCTGATGCCCGCTACGAAGGCGTGGTGACCATCACCATCGACGGCAAGCCGATCGACGAATTGCCGCCGGACGCTGAATTCAAGGGTCCGCAGCCGATTCCGGTGGCGATCAACATCGCCGCCGGGCCTAAATTCACGCTTGGCAACATCAGGCTGGAAGGCGACGCGGCCGGGCTGATGAGCGCCGATTATGGCCTGATATCAGGCGGCGACGCCGGGTCGGGCGCGGTGCTCAAGGCCGAGGCGCTGATCGTGCGGACGCTGAAGGAGCAGGGCAGGCCGCTGGCCAAGGTGACCGACCGGCAGATCGTCGCCGACCACGCGACCTCGACGCTCGACGTGACGCTGACGGTGGCAGCCGGTCCGGTCGCCGGCTATGGCGCGACGACGGTGGAAGGCACCGAGAAGGTCGACCGCGACTTCACCGAGTACATGACCGGGCTGAAGCGCGGCAAGCAGTACTCACCGCAGGAGATCAGCGACGCGCGCGACAGGCTGCTGGCACTCGAGGTCTTCAACAGCGTGACGTTCAAGGAAGCCGACAAGCTCGACGCCGACGGCAACATTCCGATCGGCGTCCAGGTCAGCGAGCGCAAGCCGCGCTATTTCGGGCTGGGCGGCACCTTCTCGAACACCGAGGGCCTTGGCCTGGAAGGCTATTGGGGGCATCGCAACCTGTTCGGCCACGCCGAAAAGCTGCGCATCGACGGTGCCATCAGCGGCATCGGCAACAACAAACTGTCCGAGCTGAACTACAATGCCGGCATCATGTTCGAGAAACCCGGCGTGATCGGACCGGCGTCGAAGTTCTTCGCCAGCGTCAAGACAGTGCTCGAGCATCCGGACGCCTACGACCATTTCTCGGTCAAGGGCAGCACCGGCCTGTCCTATGAACTCGACAAGAAGCAGACCGTTTCGGCGGAAGTGGCGCTCGACTATTCCAGGATCACGGATGCGTTCGGCAAACACAAATATCTGATCGCCAGCATTCCGCTGCAATATGTCTACGACAACAGGGACAACCGGCTGAATCCGACCACGGGCTTCCGGCTGCTGGCCTATGCCGAGCCGAGCTACGACATTATGAGCGGCGCGGCCTTCCTCAAGCTGAAGGGCGAGGGATCGGCCTATCAGTCGCTGGATACGGCCTCGAAGTTCGTGCTGGCCGAGCGCGTCGCCGTCGGTTCGATCGTCGGCACCGGGCTGGAGAACGTTCCGGCCGACCGGCGTTTCTATTCCGGCGGCGGCGGTTCGGTGCGCGGCTATGCCTATCAGGGTATCGGCCCGAAAGACTTCACCGGCCAGCCGATCGGCGGCCTGTCCTTCTTCGAGACCTCGGTCGAGATGCGCATCGCCGTCACCGACACGATCGGCATCGTGCCGTTCGTCGATGCCGGCACGGTGTCGACCAGGTCGATGCCCAATTTCTCCGACGTCAAGGTCGGCGCCGGTGTCGGCCTGCGCTACGTCACACCGTTCGGGCCGCTGCGCATTGATGCCGCCGTGCCGCTCAACCGCGATCCCAGTGATCCGCATTTCGGCATCTATGCCGGCATCGGGCAGGCGTTTTGACATGAAGACGGTCCGGCGCATCCTTCGCATTGTTCTTTATACGCTGCTGATCGTGGTCGCGGGCGCGATCGGCGCACTCGTTGTGCTGACCAAGACCGAGCGCGGACGCGACAATCTCGCCGGCATCATTTCGCGGCTGGCCTCGAACGACGACCGAAAGGTCACCGTCAGCGGCATTGACGGCATCTGGTCGGGCGCGCTCAGCGTCGATCATGTCGTGCTGGAAGACCGCCAGGGCGCGTGGCTGGTGGCGCGCAAGGTGGCCGTCGACTGGTCGCCGCTTTCGCTTTTGTCGAAAAGCTTCAGCGCCGACCGCATCGCGGCCGAGCGCATCGAACTGGCACGTCTGCCGGTGGCCGGCACGCAGCCGCCGGCGCAGGGCGGCACGACGACGCTGCCGGTTTCCATCGACATCAAAGAGATCGACCTGCCGGAAATTGCCCTTGGCCAGCAGCTGGCCGGCAGTGGCATCGCCGAACTCGCTGCCAAGGGGATGCTCAAGGCCGACGCCGCGCCGCTGGCGGTCGAAACGACGCTCAACGTCACCCGCCATGACGGCAAGCAAGGCAATGTTGACGCCAAGATCCATTTTGCGCCGGCGGACAACAGGCTCGACCTCGACCTCAAGGCGTCGGAGCCGGCAGGCGGCATCATCGCCAATCTGCTCAAGCTGCCCAATACGCCGCCGGTCGACATAGCCGTCTCGGGCACGGGACCGCTTGCCAACTGGAACGGCATCGCCACATTCATGGTCGATGGCAAGATCGTTACGCAGCTGACGGGCCGTCATCAACTCACCGACAAGGGCAATCACCTCGAGGCCAAGGGCGACGGTGAGTTCGCGCCTTTCCTGCCGGAAAATTTGCGGCCGCTCTTTGCCGGCAAGACCAGTTTCGATGTCGCCGGCACCGCCACATCGGCCGGCGGCGTCAGCATCGACCGGGCCAGCATCGAAAGCGATGCCATACATGGCGCAGCGACCGGCATCGCCGACCCGGCCGGCGCCAGCGATCTGTCGGTTGAAATTGCCGCCAAAGGCGCCCCTGTGCCGATCACCGTGGGCAATGCGGCACAGCCGATCACGGTGGTCATCCGGAACATCACCGCCCGCGCCTTTGGCGACGGCAAGGCGCCGATCATCGACATCGGTGCTTCGCTGGTTTCTGTGGTTGCGGGCGGCACGCAGCTGAACGATATTTCAGCACAGATCCATTCCGACGGCTTCGACATCCAGAACCGCGCCGGGCCGTTTGCCGTCAAGCTGACCGCGGGTGGCCTGAAGACCGATGTGGCGACGCTGGCGCCGCTGATCACCGGCAAGGTCGACGTCGACCTCGGGGGATCGCTGAGCAAGGACGCCATCACCATCGACCAGGGCACGTTGCGCTCCGATGCGCTGAACGCTTCGCTGACCATGACGGTGGCGCTTGCCGATCTGTCGATGCAGCTCAAGATGAATGCCGATGCGGTATCGACCGCTTTGCCACCGCAGATCAGCTCGGTGCTCGGCGAGCGGGTGAAATTCTCGGCCGCCGCCACCCGCGATCCGCAAGGGGCGTTTGCCGCCAATTCGATCTCGTTGACCTCCGGTTCGCTGAGCGCCAGCGGCACCGCCAGCGCGCAAGGCAGCGACATCCAGGCCGACATCAAGGGCACGCTGGGCGACGTTTCGGTGTTGTCGCCGATGGTCGGCGTGCCGGTTGCCGGCGGTGTCGATTTCGCCCTGTCGGCAAGCGGCCCACGCTCGGCTCCGGATTTCACCGTCTCAGCCGACAGCGACAGCCTGACGGCCTCGGGCCGGACGGTGAAGGCGATCAAGCTGACGGCAAGCGGCAAGGCCGACATAGCCAGCCCCTCGGCTGACGTTTCGCTGACCGGGACCGTCAACGACCAGCCGCTCGACGTCAAGGCGGCGCTGGTGACGAGCGAGGGCAAGCGCTCGATCAACGGTTTCCTCGTTTCGCTGGGCGACAACAAGGTTTCCGGCGACCTGGCGCTCGATGACAAGTTCATGCCTCTCGGCACGCTGACGCTGGCGGCACCGGCAATCGACCAGTTGGCGGCACTCGCTGGCCAGCAGGTGACGGGTGACATCAACGGCACCATCAACTTCGCCAAGGAGGGCGACGCGCCGTCCGTCACTATTGATGCGAAGAGCACCTCGATTGCGCGCGGCGAGGTGACGGCCAAAACGATCGCCGTCAATGCGCTGATCGCCAACTATCTCAAGGCGCCGGCGATCTCGGGCACCATCAAGGCCGACTCGGTTACCTCGGGCGCCACCGAAATCAGCGGCATCGGCGTCGACCTGAAGCGCGACGGCGACTGGACCAATTTCACCGGCGGCGCGACGATCGCGGGTATTCCAGCGACCGCCGCCGGCCGGGTCAAGATCGCCCAGGGCACCACCAGCGTTGAGATCGCCTCGGGCGAAGCCACGGTTCGCGGCATCAAGGCTGCAATCGCGGCACCCTCGACGCTGACCATCGCCAATGGCACGACCAGCATCGAAAAACTGGCGCTCGATGTCGGTGGCGGTTCGGTGATGCTGTCGGGCACCGCCGGCCAGACGCTCGATCTCGCGGCACAGTTTTCCGCGTTGCCGGCGGCCCTGGCCAATGATTTTGCGCCCGGCCTCGATGCAGTGGGCACGCTCGGCGGCACGGCGCAAGTGAAGGGAATGCCGGCTGCTCCGGAGGTTCGGTTCGATGCGCAGCTTGCCGGCGCCGAAACCAGCCAGACCCGCCAGGCCGGGCTCGGGCCGCTCGCAGTCGATGCGGCCGGCAGCTATACCTTGGCCGGCGGCGTCGCCCTCGACCATGCGACGCTGACCGGCGACAAGATTTCCGGCACGGCCTCCGGTACCATCAATCCGAACGGCGCCAGCGACTTTTCGGTGGATCTCACCTCATCCGGCCCCAGCCTGCCGCTGACGGTCGGCAGTGCTGAGAGCCCGGTCAAGATCGAGGTCAAGTCCTTGTCGGCAAAGGTGGCGGGTGAGAGCACGCAGGCCCGCCTGGATGTCTCCGCGATCCTGCCTTCAGTGGCCACCAGCCCGGCGAGAGTGGACGGGCTTGCCTTGGCGCTGCATTCGGACGCGTTCGATCTCAAGAACCGTGCCGGACCGGTTTCCGGTACGGTGTCGGTGGACAAGGTCGGTCTCGACAATGCCGCGATCGCGCCGCTGATCGCCGGCAAGGTTACGGCCGCGCTAAACGCCCGGCTGACGCCGGACGGCGTCGCCATCGACAGCGGCTCGCTCAAGAGCGATGCGCTGAACAGCCAGGTCGCCGGCCAGGTCTCGCTGCGCGACGGTGCCATCGATCTCACGCTGAGTGCGGATGCCCCGTCATCGGCCTTGCCGGCGGCGGCGCGCGGCATGCTTGGCGAACGCGCGCAGATCAGCGCCACGCTGAAGCGCGACCCCAATGGCAGTATCAATGTCGATGGGCTGAAGCTGGTGTCGGGCGCACTGACCGCACAGGGGCAGGCGAGCCTTGCCGACAACAAGCTGGCTGCCGACATCACCGGCGCTCTCGCCGATGTCTCGCTGTTGTCTAAAGACGCCAAGGGCGCCATCGCCTTTACAGTGAATGCCCAGGGGCCGGCGATCGCCCCCGATCTGTCGCTGACGGTCAACAGCGATCGACTGCTGGTGGCTGAGCGCGAGATCACCGGGTTGAAGCTCACCGCCACGGGCAAGGCGGATGCCGCCAACCCGGCGGCGAATGTGCAACTGACCGGCAATGTCGCGGGACAGGCCTTGCAAGGCAGCGCCGTGCTGGCAACGGCGGACGGCAAGAGCGCCATCAATGGCCTGCTGCTGTCGCTGGGCAAGAACCGGATTTCCGGCGATCTGGCGCTTGACGACAAATTCGTGCCTGAGGGCACCATCTCGCTCGACCTGCCCGATATCGGCCCGCTCGCCGCACTGGCACTGGAAAAGGCCGAAGGCGACGTGCGCGGCACGATCGCCTTCACGAAGAACGGCACCGCACCTCAGGTCGCCATCAAGGCAGCCACCGGTTCGATCACGCGCGGCGACTTGCAGGCGAAGGCGGTCTCCATCGACGCGCTGATCGCCAACTATCTCGCTGCACCGGTGATCTCGGGCAAGATCCGCGCCGACACCGTCACGTCGGGTGGCACAGTGATCAGCGGTATCGATGTCGATCTGAAGCGCGACGGCGACTGGACCGGCTTTTCCGGTGGCGCCACCGTCAAGGGCATTCCGGCCAAGGCGGTTGGTCGCGTGAAGGTGGCCAATGGCACCACCACCATCGAGCTCGCTTCCGGCCAGGCGACCGTGCAGGGCATTAAGGCGGCCATCGCCCAGGCCTCGACCGTCAGCATCGCCAACGGCACGACGACGCTGGACCGGCTGGTGCTCAACCTTGGCGGCGGCACGGCGACGGTGACCGGCAAGGTCGGGCAGGCGCTCGACATCAATGCGACGCTGGCAAAGGTGCCGATGTCGCTTGCCAACAGTTTCTCGCCCGGGCTCGATGCCGCCGGTTCGATTTCCGGCACGGTGAAGGTGACGGGCGCGCCGGCAAACCCTGCAGTTGCCTTCAACATAGACGCGGCGGGCGTGCAGACGTCGCAAACCCGCGGTGCCGGTGTCGGCGCGGTGAGCGTGTCCTCGTCCGGCACCTTTGCCGGCAACAAGCTGACCTTCAACGCCAATGTCGGCGATGGCGCGGGCCTCGGCCTCAAGGGCGGCGGCACGGTGACGACGGCGGGCACGCCGGCGCTGGTGCTCGACTTCAACGGCGCCGTGCCATTCGGCATGCTCAGCCAGAAGCTGGCCGCGCAGGGCTTGGCGCTGACGGGGACGGCCAATGTCAATGTCCAGGTGCGCGGTCCGGCGACATCGCCCGTCATCGGCGGCAGCGTCAGCACCTCGGGTGCGCGGCTGGTCGATGCGCGTTCGGGGCTGGCCGTCAACGATCTCACGGCCGATGTGTCGATCAGCGGCGGCGTCGCCCGGATCAACCGGCTGACCGGAACATTGTCGACGCGCGGCAGCCTGTCGGCCAGCGGCACGGTCGGCATCAACCCGGCGCAAGGTTTTCCGGCCGACCTGTCGATCAAGCTCACCGACGGGCGCTATACGGATGGACGCGTAGTGACCGCCAATCTTGGCGGCGACCTGACGATCAAGGGGCCGCTGACATCGGCACCGGTGATTGCCGGCACCGTCAATCTCGCCAAGACCGTCATCACGGTTCCGGATAAATTGCCCGGCTCGCTCTCGGCTCTGGACGTCAAGCACAAGAACGCGCCCGGCACCGTCAGGGCGCAGGACAAGGCGCTGCGTCCGGCGACGACGTCAGGCAAGAGCGGCGGCAGCGGGCTTGCGCTCGACGTCACCGTCAACGCGCCGAACCAGATCTTCATCCAGGGCAGGGGCGTCGATGCAGAACTCGGCGGTTCGCTCAAACTGACCGGCCCGGCCTCGTCGCCGCAGGCGGTCGGCACCTTCACCCTGCAGCGCGGGCGGCTGTCGATCCTCGGCAAGCGGCTGACCTTCACGGAAGGTACCGTCGGCTTCTCCGGCTCGCTGGTGCCCTACCTCAACCTGACCGCGACCACGACGACAACCAGCGCTACCGTCACCATCGTGGTGTCGGGCGAGGCGACCAATCCGAAATTCACCTTCTCCTCGGTGCCAGCGCTGCCTGAGGACGAGGTGCTGGCACAACTGATCTTTGGCCGCTCGATGTCGAACCTGTCGCCGCTGCAGATCGCGCAACTGGCCGAAGCCGCCGCGCAGCTGGCCGGCGTTGGCGGATCGACCTCGCTGCTTGAAAACCTGCGCAGCGCCATCGGCGTCGACTATCTCGATGTGACCACGGACAGCCAGGGCGGCACGGCGGTCTCGGCCGGCAAATACCTGAACGACCGTACCTATGTGACCATCCAGAAGGGTGACAAGCCAGGTTCGGGCAAGGCGACCATCGACCTCAATGTCGGGCGCGGCGTCAAGTTGCGTGGCGAGGCGACCGACGCCGGCGAGGCCAAGGGCGGCATCTTCTACGAAAAGGAATATTGAGGGGCTGGCCCTCACCATGGCCGAGACTGGTGCTGTCGTAACTGATGTAAATGTTTCAGTTTAATCGCCTAAAAGAGATTTAGGCGAAATCTGGGCGCACTAGCAAATTTGCGTCAAGACTGTCGTTATCACGCGAACCGCCCCCCTTCCAAAGTTGCACATTCGCTAACATGTTCCCATCCCACGCTGTCTTTGACATCATGGCCTGGATGCGGAATGTTAAAAGGCGGAAAGCCAACAATGGGAGTTAAGTCATGACGATCTACAAGAGTAACGGCGATCGCGTTCCGGATCACATCCTGGCCATGGCCGAAGAAGCCAAGGCAGGCAATGTGGACCGCCGCGAATTCCTGGCCATGGCCAGCGTCTTCGGCGCCTCGACGGCCATGGCCTACGGCCTGCTCGGCCTCGCCGATCCGACGCCGGCCAAGGCAGAGGACGTGAAGGGCAAGAAGGGCGGCACGCTGAAGGTCGCGCAATGGATCAAGGATCCGAAGGATCCGCGCAAGGCCGACTGGTCGGAAATCGCGGATGCCGAGCGCCAGGCGCTCGAGCCGCTGGTCAAGTACACCACCGAATACACGTTCCGCCCCTATCTCCTGGAAAGCTGGGACGTCAATGACGACGCCACGCAGTACACGCTGCATGTGCGCAAGGGCGTGACGTGGTCGAACGGCGATCCCTTCACCGCCGATGACGTCATCTTCAACCTGAAGCGCTGGGCCGACAAGAAGGCCGAAGGCAATTCCATGCCCGGCCGTCTCGGCTCGCTGGTCAAGGACGACAAGCTCGACGAAAGCGCCGTGACCAAGCCGGACGATCACACGGTCGTGCTGAAGCTCACCAAGCCCGACATCGCGCTCATTCCGAACATGTGCGACTATCCCGGTCTCATCGTCCACAAGAGTTTCGATGAGAAGGGCGGCGATTTCAAATCCTGCCCGATCGGCACCGGACCGTTCGAACTCGTCTCCTACGATGTCGGCCAGAAGGTGGTCTACAAGCGCCGTGCCGACGACAAGTGGTGGGACGGCGAGGTGTTCCTCGACGGTATCGAGTTCATCGACTACGGCACCGATCCGGCTGCCATGGTCAGTGCCTTCGAAGCCGGCGAAGTGCACACCAACTTCGAGACCTCGGCCGACTATGTGTCGATCCTCGATGGCATGAACCTGGTGAAGTCGGAAGTGGTGACCGCGGCGACCATCGTCTGCCGCACCAACATCAAGAACAAGCCCTATGACAACCAGAAGGTGCGTCAGGCGCTGCAGCTCGGTGTCGACAACGCCGTCGTTCTCCAGCTTGGCTACGGCAATGCCGGCACTGTCGCCGAGAACCACCATGTCTGCGCCATTCATCCGGAATATTTCGAGCTGCCGAAGATCAAGCGCGATCCGGCCAAGGCGAAGGCACTGATGGCGGAAGCCGGTCAGGCCGACTTCGAGCACGAACTGATCACCGTCGACGAGGACTGGCACAAGAACACCGGCGACGCCATCGCCGCGCAGTTGCGCGACGCTGGCATCAAGGTGAAGCGCACCGTGCTGCCGGGTTCGACGTTCTGGAACGACTGGACGAAGTATCCGCTGTCGATGACCAACTGGAACATGCGCCCGCTCGGCGTCCAGGTTCTGGCCATTGCCTATCGCACCGGTGAAGCCTGGAACGAGGCGGCCTGGTCGAATCCCGACTGGGATGCCAAGCTCAACGCAGCGCTTTCGGTCGCCGATGCCGCCAAGCGCAAGGAGATGATGAAGGATATCGAGCAGATCCTGCAGGATTCCGGCATCATCATCCAGCCGTACTGGCGCAAGCTCTTCAGCCACTCGGTCAAGGCGGTGCAGAACTACAAGATGCATCCGACCTATGAGCACGACTACGGCAAGGTCTGGCTCGACCAGGCCTGATCCGGATCGAAGGGGAAGGGGCGTTGCCCCTTTCCCCTCGTTCTCTTGCAGCGATCTGAAGCCACGAGTGTGCACTGCAAAAAAATTGCGGACTCCCCGGATAAGGTCATGCAATAAATCAGGAACTGATTGCATCCGAGGGCCTGTCTGACAGCCAGCCCGCCGGTAACGGTGGACAAGGCTTTGGAGCCGGCTCAAACCCCAACCCCGTCGGCAGGGGGCCGCCATGCTTTCTTTCATTATCAGGCGTCTCGGCACCATGGCATTGACGATGCTGTGCCTGACGATGATCGTCTTCTTCCTGATCAACCTCGAGCCCAATCTGAAAAAGCTGGCGATCAGCCAGACCGAAATGCACACATCGGCCGAGCAGCTCGAGAGCTGGCTGGTCGAACATGGCTACCGGCAGAATTTCTTCATCCGTTACGGCCAGTGGCTCGGCGTCCTGCCCAAGCAACCGGTGACCGATCCGGCGACCGGCAAGCCGGCGCAGCGCTTCACCTTCTGCAACGATCCCGTGGTGCCGACCTTCGCCGGCGTCCTGCAGGGCGATTTCGGCTGCTCGACCAAATTCAAGGCGACGGTAGCCTCCAAGCTGTTTCCGGCACTTGGCGCGACCGGCATCCTGATGTTCTGGGTGCTGGCGGTCATGGTTCCGATCTCGCTCCTGATCGGCATCCTGGCCGGCATGCGCGAGGGTTCGCGGACCGACCGGGTGCTGTCCGTTGCCTCCATCGCCTCGACGGCGACGCCTGAATATGTGTCGGGCGTCATCTTCACCGTCATCTTCGCCTCATGGCTCGGCTGGCTGAACGGGTCGGCGGCGTCCGCCAGCCAAGGCATCACTTTCTACAACTTCACGCTGCCGGTGATGACGCTGGCGATCTACGGTATCGGCTATATCGCGCGCATGACGCGCGCCTCGATGGTCGAGGTTATGACGCAGCAATATATCCGCACCGCCCGCTTGAAGGGGCTCTCCTTCGGCAGTGTGGTGGTCAAGCATGCGTTGCGCAACGCGCTGATCGCGCCTTTCACTGTCATCATGCTGCAGTTCCCCTGGCTGCTCACCGGTGTCGTCATCGTCGAGGTGATGTTCCGCTACCAGGGCTTCGGCTACACGCTGGTCGAAGCTGCCGGCAACAACGACATCGACCTTTTGCTCGGCTGCTCGCTGGTCTCGGTGTTCATCGTCTTGATTACGCAGCTCATTTCCGATGTCGGCTACGCGTTTCTCAATCCGCGTATCAGGGTTCAGTAGGGGACGAAGCGGATGCAGGTCCAATATATCGGCGCCTTTACCATCATCCTCGAAGTGCTTTCGCGCTTCTGGCCGGTGTGGATCGCGCTCGTCATCGTCATGGGGGCGAGCTTCACCTACAAGAAGAAGCTCGCGCTCTACGGCCAATTGTTCGACAGCGGCGTCGGCATCGTCGGCGTCGGCATCTGCCTGTTCTGGCTGTTCACGGCGATCTTCGCATCGACCATCTCGCCTTTCGATCCGCTGGCGCAGGTGCCCGTCATGAAGGACACGCTGCCCGGCGCCATCGAGCCGCAATCGGGG
This sequence comes from Mesorhizobium huakuii, assembly GCF_014189455.1. Lineage (NCBI taxonomy): Bacteria > Pseudomonadati > Pseudomonadota > Alphaproteobacteria > Hyphomicrobiales > Phyllobacteriaceae > Mesorhizobium > Mesorhizobium huakuii. The sequence goes on along the minus strand of NZ_CP050296.1, from coordinate 336,499 downwards.
CTGGTCTATCTGTTCGGCGGCGACAAGCTGGCGCGCGACGTGTTCTCGCGCATGGTCTATGGCAGCCAGATCGTGCTGATCATCGCGCCTGCGGCGACCGGCTTCGCGCTGATGGTCGGCATCACCCTCGGCCTGCCGGCCGGCTATTACGGCGGCAAGATCGACACCGTGCTGTCGTTCCTGGCCAATCTGGTGCTGGCCTTCCCGGTTATCCTGTTGTTCTACCTCTTGGTGACGCCGGGGATCATGGACACGCCGATCCCCTATGCGCTGGCCGGCGTCTTCTTCCTGTTTCCGATCATCTTCTTCTGCGTGCTGTTCTGGACACGCTTCAAGAACCGGCCGGACCGGATCTACATCCTGCTCGGCCTGACGCTGATCATTGGCGGCTGGATCTACCTCGGGCTTGTCTTCGACAGGGACCCGCTGCACATCGTCCACATCGACCCCAACCAGCTCAACATCTTCGTGGCGGTGGTGTTTGCCTCCAGTCCCGGCGTGTTCCGCATCGTGCGTGGCCTGGTGATGGACATCAAGACGCGCGACTATGTGGCGGCGGCGCAGACGCGCGGTGAATCGCCCTGGTACATCATGCTGTGGGAGATCCTGCCCAATGCGCGCGGACCGCTGATCGTCGATGCCTGCCTGCGCATCGGCTACACGACGATCCTGCTCGGCACGCTCGGTTATTTCGGCCTCGGCCTGGCGCCGGAAAGCCCCGACTGGGGTACGGCGATCAAGGACGCCAGCCGGCTGCTGCGCTCCTTCATCCATCCGGCGCTGCCGCCGACGATCGCGCTGATGTCGTTCGTGCTGGGGCTCAACCTGTTGGCCGACTCGTTGCGTGAGCAATCGATGAAAGATTGATTGACGGGCTTCGGCCCGCATCTGGTAAAATTGGATTGGAGCGACCCATGAACGAGGCAGTTCGAAATCCCGCGGCACCGATCATCGAGATCGAAAACCTGTCGATCTCCTTCTTCACCCGTAAGGGCGAGATACCGGCCGTCATGGATTTTTCCTGCACGGTCATGCCGGGCGAAGCGATGGGCATTGTCGGGGAATCCGGCTGCGGCAAGTCGACCGTGTCGCTCGGCATCATGCGCGACCTCTCCAACATCGGAAAGATCGTCGGCGGCAAGATCAAGTTCCAGGGCAAGGACATGGGCGAGCTCTCCGACGAGGAGCTGCGCGCCATCCGTGGCAACAAGATCGCCATGATCTACCAGGAGCCGATGGCCAGCCTCAATCCGGCGATGAAGGTCGGCCAGCAGCTGATGGAAGTGCCGCTCATCCACGACAAGGTGTCGAAGGAAGAGGCCTACAAACGCGCCCTCGACATGGTGCGCTCGGTCAAGCTTCCCGACCCCGAGCGCATGATGCGCTCCTACCCGCACCAGCTCTCGGGCGGCCAGCAGCAGCGCATCGTCATCGCCATGGCGCTGCTGTCGAAGCCGGCGCTGCTGCTGCTCGACGAGCCGACGACGGCGCTCGACGTGACGGTGGAGGCGGGTATCGTCGAACTGGTCAAGGGGCTGGGCGAGAAGTTCGGCACGTCGATGATCTTCGTGTCGCACAATCTCGGCCTCATCCTGGAAACCTGCGACCGCATCACGGTGATGTATTCGGGCGAGGCGGTGGAGACCGGCAAGATCAAGGACGTGTTCGACCGGATGCGCCATCCCTATACGCAGGGGCTGTTCCGTTCGATCCCGCTGCCGGGCGCCGACAAGAACTCGCGGCCGCTGATTGCCATACCCGGGCAATTGCCGCTGCCGCATGAGCGGCCGAAGGGCTGCAATTTCGGCCCGCGCTGCCACCATTTCGTCGAGGGCGTCTGCAACGCCGCCGAAATCCCGATGATCGAGGTCGCCGGCCACGAGGGCCATTTCTCGCGCTGCGTGCGCTTCAACGAGATCGACTGGGAGGCGCTGCCGCCCGGCGCCAAGAAGGTCAATGAGCGCGTCGTGCCCGGCGCGCCGGTGCTCAAGATCGAGGATCTGCGGAAATACTACAAGGTCGGCGGCAGCGAGGTGTTCGGCTCGAGCGAAGGTCGTGTCGTCAAGGCCAACGAGACCATTTCGTTCATGGCGCGCGAATCCGAGACCGTCGCCATCGTCGGCGAGTCCGGCTGCGGAAAGTCGACGCTGGCCAAGGTGCTGCTTGGACTGGAGACGGCAAGTGCCGGCACGGTGACTTTGGGCAACAAGGAAATCCAATCGACCGGCATCGAGAGCCGCAGCGTCGAAACTGTGTCGTCGATCCAGATGGTGTTCCAGAACCCGTTCGACACGCTCAACCCCAGCCATTCGGTCGGCTCGCAGATCATCCGCACGCTGGAGAAATTCAATGTCGGCAAGACGGTCGCCGACCGGCGCAAGCGCATGCTCGAACTGCTCGACCTGGTGAAGCTGCCGCGCGCCTTCGAGACGCGCAAGCCACGCCAGCTGTCCGGCGGCCAGAAGCAGCGCATCGGCGTGGCGCGTGCCTTTGCCGGCGATGCCAAGGTGGTGGTGGCCGACGAGCCGGTCTCGGCACTCGACGTGTCGGTGCAGGCGGCGGTGACCGAACTGTTGATGGACATCCAGCGCAAGAACAAGACGACGATGCTGTTCATCAGCCACGATTTGTCGGTCGTGCGCTACATCGCCGACCGCGTCGTCGTCATGTATCTCGGCTACATCGTCGAGCAAGGCACGACCGACCAGATCTTCGCGCCGCCCTATCACCCCTATACCGAGGCGCTGTTGTCGGCGATCCCGATCGCCGACACCAGCGTGGTCAAACGGCACATCGTGCTGGAGGGCGATATCCCCTCGGCGATGAACCCGCCGACCGGCTGTCCGTTCCAGACGCGCTGCGGCTACAAGAAGCTGGTGCCCGACAATCTGTGCGAAACCAAGGTGCCGCCGGTCAAGCATCTCGGCGACGGCCATATGAGCCTGTGCTGGCTGGCCGACGACGTGCTGGCGAAGATGGAACCGGTGATCAAGTTCGACAAGGAGCATGCAGCCCACGAAGGCGTGCCGGAAGACGCGCCGCATGTCACGGATGCAGGCTCGACGGCCGCCGCGCCCAAGCGTCCGCGCGGCAAGAAGCCGAGTTGAGAGGCTAAGGCCGAGGCGCGTTCAGTTGCTGCATTGTTGCAACTGAACGGCATAGTCCCGCGCCATCTTCTCCGTCGCCCTTGCATAGCCCTGTACGCCGGCATCGCCCCGGTTGCCCCGGCCATAGGCGGTCCAGCCGAGATAGTAGGCGAGGTAGAGATTGTAGGTGTCGTTGCGGGCGACGCCGTAGGTATCTGCTGTCTTGGAATGATACCAGCCGACGAAATCGACGGCGTCGGCGAACTTGGTGCGCCGCGCCGCCCAATTGCCGGTTTCGCGCTGATATTGCGACCAGGTGCCGTCCAGTGCCTGCGAGAAACCGGTGGCCGACGAGACGTGCTTCCACGGAATGAAGCCAAGCAGCTTGGTGCGTGGCGGCCGGGCATTGCTCTTGAAACCGGATTCCTTGCGCACCGTCGCCATCAGCACCGGCACCGGCACGCCATATTTCTGCTCTGTGCGTTCGGCCGCCGACTGCCAATTGTCGAACCAGCCATCATTCTGGTCGAAGACGGCGCAGACATTGTTGATGTGGCTGGGCGCGGTCGCGCAGGCCGACAATGCCAGCAACACGCCAACCGCTACAATTTTACTAAAACTCGACCTACGCATGGGATGAGCAATAGGCCGAAATCATAAAAGGAATCTTGCTGCCGCCGTTAACGCTTCGCCGGAGTCGGCGCTTGGGGAAATGCCATATCGATATTGCGACGCTTGGTGTCGATTTTTATAAAATGATATTGCACAAATGCCGCCGTGGCTAAAATCGCGCCTGTAGACGACGCATTTCTGACAGCTCATCCGGCTTGCCGAGGCTTTGATGCCTGGCATGAACGAACCAAGACGCAAGCGCGGCGCCGAGCGCACCAGCAACCGGGGGCCAGCGCCCATCCCGCAACTGCCGCACAGGCGCGTGACCAATCCCTATCCGCCGATGGCGTTGCTGTCGCCAGATCAGATCGAGGCGATCCACCAGGCGTCGATGCATATTTTGGAGAATTTCGGCATCGAGGTGATGAGCCCGCGCGCGCTGTCGCTGTTCGAGAAGGCGGGTGCTGTGGTTGATCACGCCTCGGCGAATGTCCGCATCGATCGCGGCATGGTCGCCGAGGCGCTGAAGACGACGCGGTCCAACTATACGCTGACACCCCGCAACCCGGCCAACACGATCCATCTTGGCGGCAACACCATCAATTTCACGCTGGTCGCCGGCCCGCCCAATGTGCATGACATGGAACGCGGCCGCCGCGCCGGAAACTTGCGCGACTATGCCGATCTCACCCGGCTGGCGCAGCATTTCAACTGCGTCCATATGCTCGGCAACCAGGTCTGCGCACCGGTTGAACTGCCGGCCAATTCGCGCCATCTCGACACCTACTTCACCAATCTGACGCTGACCGATAAGAGCTTCCATGTCTCGGCGATCGGCCGGGGCAGGGCGCTGGACGGCATCGAGATGATGGCGATCGCGCGCGGGCTGACGCTGGACCAGCTGCGCGACGATCCCGGCATCGCCACCATCATCTCGGTCAACTCGCCGCGCCGCTTCGACGAGATGATGGCCGAGGGGCTGATGACCATGGCCGAGTTCGGCCAGTCGGTGGCGGTGACGCCGTTCACGCTGATGGGGGCGATGAGCCCGGTGACGCTGGCGGGTGCTCTGGCGCAGCAGAATGCCGAGGCGCTGTTCGGCGTCGTGCTGACGCAGCTGGTGCGGCCGGGGGCGCCGGTGATGTATGGCGCCTTCACCTCCAATGTCGACATGAAGTCGGGCGCGCCGGCCTTCGGCACGCCTGAAAACACCAAGGCCAACATCGCCTCGGGGCAATTGGCGCGGCGCTACGGGCTGCCCTACCGGACGACGCCGGGCTCGGCTTCCAACGCGGCGGACGCGCAAGGCGCCTATGAGACGCTGATGGCGCTGTGGGGCGCCGTGCTCGGCCATGGCAACCTCGTCTACCACGCCGCCGGCTGGCAGGAGGGCGGGCTAACGGCGTCCTTCGAAAAATTCATCATCGATGTCGAGATGATCCAGCACATGATGGAGTTCCTGCGGCCGATCGTGGTCGACGAGGCCGAGCTTGCCGTCGAGGCGCTGGGCGCGGTGCCGACCGGCGGCCATTTCTTCGGCGAGCCGCACACGCTGGAACGTTACGCCACCGCCTTCTACCAGCCGATGCTGTCCAACTGGCAGAATTTTGAGGCCTGGCAGGAGGCCGGGGGGCTCGACGCGACCGCGCGCGCGACACGGCTGTGGAAGAAGGCGCTGGAAGACTATGTCGAGCCGGCGATGGATATCGCCGTGCGCGAGGCGCTGGAGGCATACATGGCCAGGCGCAAGGAAGCGATCGGGCAGGGGGAGCCGTGAAACCTCCCATCCCGATTCATCTCACCCACCCAATCCGTTGATATCAGAGAAAAATCCATGAAATCGCATGCAAAGGTCGTGGTCATTGGCGGCGGGGTCGTCGGGTGTTCCGTGCTGTTCCATCTCGCCCGCCATGGCTGGACCGACGTGGTGCTTCTGGAGCGCGACGAGCTGACCTCCGGCTCGACCTGGCACGCGGCTGGCGGCATGCACACGATCAATGGCGACCCCAACGTCGCCAAGCTCCAGAAATACACGATCAGCCTCTACAAGGAGATCGAGGAGCTGTCGGGACAGGCGACCGGCGTGCACCTGACCGGCGGTGTGCTGCTTGCCGCGACCGAGGCGCGGCTGGACTGGCTGCGCGGTGTCGTCGCCAAGGGCCGCTATCTCGGCATCGACCTGGAAGTGATCTCACCGAGAGAGGCGGCCGAGCTGATGCCGCTGCTCGATCCCAAGCAGTTCGTCGGCGCCGTCAGGAACAAGGAGGACGGCCATCTCGATCCGTCGGGCGTCACCCATGCCTATGCCAAGGCCGCGCGGAAACTGGGTGCCGAGGTCGAGCGCTTCACCAAGGTCGAGGACATTGTGCGGCGGCCCGACGGGATGTGGCGCGTCATCACCAACAAGGGTGAGGTGGTGGCCGAACATGTCGTCAATGCCGGCGGCCTGTGGGCGCGCGAGGTCGGCCGCATGGTCGGGCTCGAACTGCCGGTGCTGGCCATGGAGCACATGTACCTGATCACCGAGGACATGCCGGAAGTCGCCGCCTGGAACGCCAAGACGGGTACGGAGATCATCCACGCTGTCGATTTCGACGGCGAACTTTACCTGCGCCAGGAACGCGGCGGCATGCTGATGGGCACCTATGAGAAGGCCAACAAGCCATGGTCGGAAAACCAGACGCCATGGAATTTCGGCCATGAATTGCTCGAGCCTGACATCGACCGTATCGCGCCGTCGCTCGAAGTCGGATTCCGGCATTTCCCGGCCTTCCAGCACACCGGCATCAAGCAGATCATAAACGGGCCGTTCACCTTCGCGCCCGATGGCAACCCGCTGGTGGGGCCGGTGCGCGGCCTTCCCGGCTTCTGGGTCGCTTGCGGCGTCATGGCCGGCTTTTCGCAGGGCGGCGGCGTCGGCCTGGCACTGTCGAACTGGATGATCGAGGGCGACCCCGGCGCTGACATCTGGGCGATGGATGTGGCGCGCTACGGTGACTGGGCGACGATGGCTTACACCAACGCCAAGGTGCGCGAGAACTATTCCAGGCGCTTTTCCATCCGCTTCCCCAATGAGGAACTGCCCGCCGGCCGGCCGTTGAAGACGACGCCGGTCTACGATCTTCTGTCGGCCAAGGGCGCGCAATGGGGCGTCGCCTATGGGCTGGAAGTGCCGCTCTGGTATGCACCGGAAGGCATCACGGACGAGTTCTCCTGGCGGCGTTCCAGCGATTTCACGCATGTCGCCAGGGAGGTCGCGACGGTTCGCGACGGCGTCGGCCTGGCGGAGATTTCGAGCTTCGCCAAATACAAGGTGACGGGCGAGGGGGCTGCTGCCTGGCTCGACCGCATGCTTGCTTGCAAACTGCCGAAGCCCGGCCGCATGACGCTGGCGCCGATGCTGAAGGACGATGGCAGACTGATCGGCGATTTCACGCTGGCCAATCTGGGCAGCGATGGCTGGTTCCTCGCCGGCTCCGGCATTGCCGAGCAATATCACATGCGCTGGTTCGAGGCGCATCTGCCTGGAGACGGCTCGGTCCATGTCGAGGCGCTGGGCGCGAAACTCACGGGCCTTGCGATTGCCGGGCCGAAGGCGCGGGAAGTGCTGGCCAAGGTCAGCCGCGCGGATGTTTCGAACGCGGCATTTCCGTTCATGGCGATGGCCAGGATGGATATCGGCATGGCGCCGTGCCTGGTCGGCCGCGTCAGCTATACCGGCGATCTCGGCTACGAGATCTGGGTGGCGCCGGAATATCAGCGCGCGGCTTATCATGCACTGATGGCGGCGGGCGAAGAATTCGGCATCGGCCTGTTCGGCTCGCGGGCTCTGAATGCGCTCAGGCTGGAGAAGAACTACGGCTCATGGGGGCGCGAATACCGGCCGATCTACGGGCCGCTGGAAGCCGGGCTCGACCGCTTCGTCGCCTATGGCAAGGAGGCGGATTTCATCGGCAAGGCGGCGGCACTGGCCGAGCGCAAGCAAGGCGGCAAATTGCGGCTGCGCAGCTTCATTGTCGACACCGATGATGCCGATGTCATCGGCGACGAACCGATCTGGTTCGGTGGCGCGGTGCGCGGCTGGGTGACGTCGGGCGGCCATGCCCACCATTCGAAAAAGTCGGTCGCCGTCGGCTATGTGCCGAAGGAGATCGCCGATGAGAGCGACGGCTTCGAAATCGAGCTGCTGGGCAAGCGCCATGCGGCGCGCATTCAAGCGGCGCCGCTGTTCGATGCGAATTTCGAACGGATGCGGGGATGAGGGCTCACCCCCGCATGGAGCATCAGGCCTTGCTGCGGTTGTCCAGCGCGAAGGCGCCGGCGCCGGCGAAGACCAGATAGAGGAAGATGAAGCAGAAGGAGATTGCCGCGTCGCCGCCATTGTTGGCCGGGAAGAAGTCGCGCGGGTAGTGCGCCATGAAATAGGCGATGGCCATTTCACCGGCCAGGAGGAACGCGACCGGGCGCGTGAACAGGCCAAGAGCCAAGAGAATGCCGCCGGCGAATTCGAGGATAGCAGCGGTTGTCGTCAGCCCAGTGAGGGCGTGAGGCTCGGCGCTGATGGGGAAGTTGAACAGTTTCTGGCTGCCGTGCTCGATAAACTGCAGCGCGGTCATGATGCGCAGCACGCCGAGCGCCTGCGGTCGGTATCGGGAGAGCCCTTCGAAAAGCTTCATCTAAAACTCCATTTTCACCCTCCCGATCCGGCCATAGATTGTTGCCCGGCGATGGACCATTCACTTCCCATGGCGTGCCATCAACAATCGGTGATTGGAAATGTTCACCGGTATGCTCTTTGATATTGTTCTCGCTTGGGTTGCATTTGTATCGCTATGGTTGTATTGACATGGGCACCCTAAACATGTGGATTCCCTTGCCATGAAAA